>DHJM01000172.1:16560-18999 GCA_002404335.1 Gemmatimonadales bacterium UBA4720 | reverse complement strand
AATCGTGCCGCCGAGAATTCGTAGGTGAGCTCCGATGGCAGCACCTTCACGACGATTTCCCGGCCGAGGGATTCGTCGCGAGCCACGAACACGCGGGCCATTCCACCCGCGCGCAGCTCCCTCTTTATCGTATAGTTGCTCCCGAACGTCTGTTGGAGCTGATCGAAGAGGTCGTCCAAGGGTTCCTAGGCGCGGGCATCTAATGTACGGCGAGACAGCCCAATCCAGCTACGCCGGAGTGTCGACGCCTGGACTCTTCCTTCGGTCAGTTTCATCTGAAGGAACTGCGAGCGCTTAAATCGGAGCGAGCTTCTCGACTGCACGTAAGACGGTCTTGCAGGCGAGGACGAGGTCCTTGACCAGCCGGTCATCCACGTTCAGGTCGCCTTCGTACTCCCCCCGATTCCTGATCTCGTGGCACTTGGCCAGGACGCGCCAGACCTCGGGCCCAAGCCCCAGCGTGTGCGGTAGCGCCTGGAAGACAACGTAGCGATTGTGAGACCGAAAGCCCGCATGGCGCAATGCAGCGAGGCAAAGAGCATGGGCCGCGTTATATGCGAGGTCGAAACGGCTCTCTAGCGAGTTGTCCAACTTCTCCGCGTCTGTGAGCCGAACGCTGGCCGAGCGAATCAGACCCGAATATTCGTCCGCGTCCGGTGCTTCCCTCCTGAGCGGTCCACCTGGGCCGGCGAGGTTATCGAGCGGCGAGGTCATCTTCACCACCGATCAGCCATATCTTGGGCTGCTTGAGCACACGAACGGTGAAGGAGTTGCGCTCACGCACACGTTTCTCAAGCTCCGATACCGAGTAGACTGTCGGATTCACCGGACGACCGAGATGCCGCGATGCGCCCTCGATGACTTTGAAAAGATCAGCGTACGCGACATCGTCACTGATTACCATCAGATCGATGTCGCTCCCCGCGCTGTCCTGACCCTTTGCAATCGAGCCGTAGACGAAGGCCGCCTTGATCCCGCTACTGATGGGAGCGAGGGAGCCACGCAGAACGTCGGCAAGGCCGGAGGTCTTTAGCACGAGCTCGTGGAGCGCGCCGAACACCGGGGCATCGGCATTGACCTGGTAGTGCTTCTGATTGCCGACCCGCGTGACTTTGACGAGGCCTGCTCTCTCCAGCTTCGCGAGCTCGCGTTGAACGGCACCATTCCCCGAGCGAGCCCGCGCGATGATTTCGTTGGCATAGAAGCTCCGTCCGGGATTGCCATAAATGACCCCGAGCACTCGCTGCTGACTCTTTGTAAAGAGCGCGTCGGCGAGCGCAGTCGTGGCGACGGAAGCACGCTTACGGCTAGTTTTTGTCGTACCCATAAAGGGTATGATATACCCCATTTTGGGTATTGTCAACAAGCCGGTCGCGCACGTGTCCACGACGATCGCGCTCGTCGGGCAGGCGGGCAGCGCCAGGACCAGCCTGGCCCGAAGCGAGTTACCGGCGCGCCTCGGCCGCCTGAAGAGTGTCGTCGAAAAGCTGCATCAACTTTTCGAATCCTCGTTCCGCGTTTTGCCGGTCATAGACGCGGCCACCACGAATCATCCAGCCGTGCTTGGCATCATACATCTCGCTCTCGTACTCGCCGCCCCTCGAGCGTAGCGCCCACTCGAATTTCTCGATCGCCTCGGCGTTCATGCTTTGGTCGTTGGTGGCGTGGGCGAAGTAAAGCCGCGCTTTCACGCGTGGCAGGACGAGATGAGGGCTGTCGATGGTGTCGGTGAACAATCCGCCGCCGTGAAATGAAGCAGCAGCGGCGATGCGATCGGGGCGCGCCGCCGCGACGAGCAGCGCGAACTTGCCGGCGAAGCAGAAGCCGATAACACCCATTGGTCCACTGCCGACGAACGGCTGTGACGCCAGAAAATCGACGTACGCCGAGCCGTCGCGCTCCATGGCGGCCGGCTTGAGCGGACCCGTGAGCTCGCGGAATCGCTCGCGGGTGCGGTCGGTCCCGAAATCTGGCTCGAACGGAAAGATCGGCGATTTCGACACCCTGTAGAAAATGTTGGGAGTGAGCACGACGTAGCCGCGCTCGGCGATGCGCTTCGACTGCTCGGCGAACGCGGGACGGAAGCCGAGTCCATCGGTGAGGTTGATGACGGCGGGAAACGGGTCGTTGGAGTCCGGGCGTACGAGGAGTGCTTCGGTGACTCCGTCGGCGGCGGGAATCTCGAGGTTTTCCTGGATCATGGGTTGGGGCGAGTTGGGTTAATGCTAAAGTATGGCTAACGGATTTAACTGCAACGTATGACTACCGGCCGGGGGCTTTCGGCGGGACGGCTCTCGGCTGCGGGCTGGCTGCTTCTGCGCGCTGATTATGGATAGGGGGCGGGAGAAAGTGATGGCGGCTCTCCGCGATGCTTTTCTCATTTTCCTGTGTGTCCGATTTCAAGAAGCTGCACGTCTGGCAGAAGGCACACGCGCTCTC
>DHJM01000172.1:8995-16394 GCA_002404335.1 Gemmatimonadales bacterium UBA4720 | reverse complement strand
CCCGGCCGGTAGTCTTCAGTTTGCAGTTCCCCGGCCGGTTGTCTTCAGTTTGCGGTTAGGAACACCGATAAACATCTGGTGTATTGTATACAGTATCGGAGACCAAGGACGTCTCCTTCGCACGCCTTACAACAATTTCCGACTCAGGCTCTCCGTCGCATTGCAACGGGATCTGGTCCAGCTACTGAAATCGTTGGTACCACGCTTGGTAGCAAAGATTTCCTGGATCAAAATCACTTTTGCTGGAGAACCGTCGCATGGGGATTTCCGTCCAGGACGCGATGCGGCGGTCCCCGCTGCCATTCGCCATTACACGTGGGGTTGAGCGCAAGCTCGTCTACGCCAACTCCGCCTTCTCCCGCCTGGCCGGCATCGCCAAGGGTGAGACGCCCGGAGTACCAATCGCCACCGTGTTCACCGGAACCGAGGGAGGAGCGCTGAGCGCGCTTCTCGATCGGGCAGCTCGCGATGGCGTCGAGCTATTGGATCAGCGCATCGACTCGTCGAGCGAGAGAGCGAGCGGCTGGCAATGCAGCGTGTGGCCCGTGATCACCGACGACGGGCGGGCCGAAGCTTTCGGGATCGAGATTCGCGAGTCAGGCTCGCCCGGCGCTGCACTCGACCTACAGCGGCAGGTCGCCGAGCAGTTGCTCCTCGGTGCACTGCGCGAACGCAGTCTCGCCGACGATGCCGAGGCCGCGAACCGTGCGAACACGGCGTTTCTCGGCGCGATGAGCCACGAGCTGCGCGCGCCACTCAATGCGATAGGCGGCTATATCGAGCTCCTCGACCTGGGACTGCGGGGGCCCGTGACCGATGATCAGCGCGCCGACTTCGCGCGGGTCAAAACCAATCAGCAGCACCTCGCCCTCCTCATCACTGAAGTCCTCAACTTCGCGCGAGCCGGAAGCGGCGGTGTGTCTTACGCCGTTAGCGACATCAATGGTTGTGACGCGCTCAGGCACGCCATCCAGCTGATCGAGCCACTCATCGCACAGAGAGGGCTCGTCTTCGACGGGATCTCGGGCGACTCCAGCATCGTCGCACGCGCGGATCCGGAAAAAGTGGCTCAGATTCTGGTGAACCTTCTCTCCAACGCAATCAAATTCACACCGGCAGGCGGGCACATCAGCGCCGAGTGCGCGGTAGTGGATGATACCGTGACACTGAGCATAAGTGACACGGGGCCAGGAGTTCCAAGAGATAAATTCGGCGCCATCTTCGGGCGATTCGTTCAGTTGAAGGAAGGTCTCGCCGATCGAGAGAGCGGCGTTGGGTTGGGATTGGCGATAAGCCGCGACCTTGCCCGGGCGATGAACGGCGATCTCACCGTCGAGAGCACCGAGGGGAAAGGGGCGCGCTTTACCCTTTCTCTTCCGCGTGCGAGCGAACACACTCAGCCACTTAGTGGCTGAGTCGCGCGTCGAGCGCCGACTGCGCGTCATCGAGCAAATCATACTGACGCTGTCGCAGCTTGCTGCCGACGCGGATCGTGTCGCCTAACTCGAGATATCGATCGGATGCGGGCTCATACTTCGGCCATTCGGGAAGACCGCGCCGATTCGGATTCCCTGTCGCCGCGAACTGAACCCAATAGCTACTGATCGCGTTTCTCAGCGCCAAATCACCCGGACCCTTCGGCCAACCCATATCACTGCCGAAGACGAACGGGATTTCTCCAGTATGAAAAGCGCCGAGCGCTCGACCGCCGGGCGTGGGAATGACGTGAGTGAAGTAGTAAAAGTAGACGTTGGGTTGCCCCGCCTTCGCCATCACTTGCACAACGTAGCGGGCGCCCGAGCCGAACCCATCGTTGTTCAACTCGAACAACCTTCGCTGAGCCTCCGCGGTGTCGGACGCGGGGTACGTCGCGAGCAGCCGCGGAACGAACGCTCGAAGAAGGGCGCTGTTACCCAGCGCGCCAAGTAGCTGCTCGGAGTATCCGGCCATCGAGGCGACAGGAAATGAGCCTGCGAGTGTGCGGAATTCGTCCGCGTTGCTGCCCACTATCAAAGGCACACTGAGTTGCCGCCCTTCGTTCAGTACCTTGTCCGGCTGTTCGGGAATCACCCATCCGTCGACGTTCACCTCGTGCGCTATGCCGTAGTTCTGCGACATGACATTGACTATCTCATCCGCGCTCCTGGAGCGCATTGCGGCAACCACGTTGGTCGATCCGGAAATCCCAAGCGCTTTGGCCAGTTGCCTGCCACTATCTTCTGCCGCGAGGTGATCAGTCACTGGCTCCTTCAGCGCGGCGAACGGTCCGGTACAAGCCCCGCTTTCGGAAATCGCTCGCTGGAATAATCCGCGCGCGAGCGGCGACACCATCAGGCAGGTGACATCGAGCGCGCCCGACGACTGACCGAACGCTGTGACGCGCGTTGGATCTCCCCCGAACGCGGCGATGTTCCGCTGCACCCAGCGAAGTGCCGCGATCTGATCGAGCAGCCCGTAATTGCCCGACGAGTGGTGGGGCGATTCCGCGGTGAGCGCCGAATCGGCGATGAAGCCGAGCGCGCCCACTCGATACTCGATCATCACCAGGACCACGCCTTGGCGAGCGAGAAACTCGCCGTTGTCGGTGCCTTGGGTTCCCCAACCGCCGTTGTTCCCTCCGCCATGGATCCACACCATCACCGGGCGGCGATCGGCGCTGCCGAAATTGGAGGTCCAGATGCTCAGGTAGAGACAGTCCTCGCTGGTCGTGAGCGGTCTCTGCGGCAGAATGCGACCCTCGACTCGCGCCGAGATGCCGGCGTAGTACTCGGGAGAGTAGAGTCGTTGCGGGCAGATAGGCGGAAATTCTTTTGCCGCTCGAATTCCGCGCCATGCCGGGATGGGTGCTGGTGGCTTCCAACGGAGATCCCCGACCGGGGGCGCGGCGAAGGGAATCCCCTTGAACACCGCGTCGGCCGATCGAGCGTCATAATAACTGCCTTCGACCACACCGCCATCGACCTGCGCTCTGGGCGGCTGTTGCGCGAAG
The DNA here is from genome assembly GCA_002404335.1 of Gemmatimonadales bacterium UBA4720. Lineage (GTDB taxonomy): Bacteria > Gemmatimonadota > Gemmatimonadetes > Gemmatimonadales > Gemmatimonadaceae > UBA4720. Next base: position 13,405 of record DHJM01000172.1, on the reverse strand, counting down.
CCGGCATCGACGCCCAGCAAAATCAGAGACAGCAGGACAGGAAGAACTTCGTCAAGTCGCAACACGCTCTAACCTGTAACCAGTCGCGTTCAAATGCGAGTCATGTAAAACGGCTTGACACCATCCGAGTCTCGGGGATAAAACAGACGATGGGCTTCCCTCCCTGACCTCCGGTAACAGGCCTCCATGCGTCGTCTCAGCCTCCTCTCAATAGTTGTCAGCGCGATTTTCGCGGGACTCCTCGGCGCCCATCGCGCTCCTTCACAACGCGTCACGATTGACACAGGTACTCTGGAAGGAATCATCGATTCCGCGACCGGAGTGACGGTATTTCGCGGTATCCCGTACGCCGCACCGCCGGTCGGCGAGTTGCGGTGGAGGCCGCCGCAACCCCCGAATCCGTGGACAGGCGTGCGCCCCGCCAATCAGCTCGGCCACAACTGCGTGCAGCACCAGCCGTACGGCGATATCGATCCATTCACCGCCGGCGTCTCCGAGGACTGCCTCTTTCTCAACGTCTGGACGAATTCGCTGGACATACACGCGTCGCGACGCCCGGTGATGGTGTGGATTCACGGCGGCGGCTTCTGGGCCGGATTCGGCGGCGAAGAACGCCACAACGGGGCGCCCCTCGCGCGAAGAGGCGCGGTCGTCGTCACGCTCAACTATCGGCTCGGAGCCTTTGGCTTTCTCGCGCATCCCTCACTCGCGCGCGAGTCGCCGCACCACGCCGCCGGCAACTACGGGCTCCTCGACCAGATCGCTGCGCTGCAGTGGGTGCAACGCAACATAGCGCGCTTCGGTGGTGATCCGTCGCGCGTGACGATCTTCGGCGAATCGGCGGGGGGATTCAGCGTCGGCTCGCTCATCGCGTCGCCATTGGCGAAAGGACTTTTTCAGCGCGCGATTCTGGAGAGCGGTACCGGGATCGGCGCCGGAGTCTCTTCGCGAGACGATGCGCGAGCTGTCGCGCTCCGCTTCGCTGACTCGCTGCACGTGTACGGAGTTGGTCCGGACGCGGCCGCGCACCTTCGCGCTCTCAATCCGGATACCGTGCTCGCCGCCTCGCTGCACCTCGGCCCGCCCGGTGCGCCGGCGTTCTATCCGGTCGTCGATGGATGGGTGCTGCCGCACGCCGTCGATTCAGCCCTGGCAAGCGGCGCGGCGAACGTCGTGGCCGTCATCGCCGGCAGCAATCGCGACGAGGGTGACGAGTGGATGGGCGCGCCAACGCGCACCTTCGCGCGTCTCATGTCCGCGCGTGGAGCGCCGGCGTATGTCTACATGTTCTCGCGCGTCGGCGACGACAGCGCGAACCGCGCGCGCGGCGCCTATCATAGCGCCGAAATTACTTTTGTCTTCGGACGACCGCACCCGCTGCAGCCGAGCGCGGGTTCGACGCCTTACGACTCGACGCTGGCCGCGGCGATGAGCGACTACTGGGTGGCGTTCGCCACCGGTGGCAATCCCAATGGTCCGCCAACCGCTGGAAAGTTGCCACGCTGGCCGCGCTACGATTCCAGGACGGATGCGCTGCTCGAGCTGGGGCCCGAGATCAAAGCGCGCACGCTGGTCAAGCGTGCGGTCTACGATTCACTCGATGCCGTCGCTCGATCGCACGGGCGTCTTCGTCCCCGTTAGCGCGGGAGCCTTCGAGATGTGAGAACACGGTCCTTTTCTCCTCAGATCCTCCCGTCCTACATCTTGCTCGCCGTCCACCCACGTTGTGAACTACTGCGAGATTGTGTACCGATAACAGTCGCTCGTGAGCACCACCGCCGAGGTTGCCACGTTCACAACCCTGAACGCGATGTCGAAGGTTGCTCCGACCCCCAAGGCTGCGACGTTCCGAAAAAGACTTTCCTGTCCGGTGCCGCGATCATCGGTGGTGATCGATTGCGGAACCAATCCTTTCCCCAACGTCAGCCACGAAGTGCTGCTGCAGATTCCGTCGAGATTCGTGTCGGCCGCTCTCTGCAGAACGTAGGCGGTGTTGGGCTCCAGATCACGCACCCACGTGTCCAGCTGGATGATGAGCGCATCGTCGTTGGGCTGCCGGAACTTTACGAGCCCGAATCCATCACCGCGAAGAACGACCTCGAGGTTGAAGTTCGGCGTCTCCGGACCCCACTGACTGGACTGCCTCGGCACCTGCAATCCGGTTGGACCGGTCTTGTCGGTGCCACAGCCGCCGAGCGCGATGATGCTTCCGGCTAGTACGATGAAATGGTTTGGGACTCTCATTTCTTCCTCCAGGAGGGGGTGTCGGAGTCTTCAAACGCCGACCACCCTCCCTTGCCGTTCGGCCCGGGCGGCCATACGATTTGAAATCCGCGAGAATAGCCAACCTTATCGAGCGCCTGTGACGGACGTGTGATTCAGGCGTGACCTGGGCCAGTCATGATCCGTTTTCTCACGCTCGGAGGACTGGATCTCAACGATTCCGTGCGCGGAGAGCTGCGGACGGTCCTCACCCAACCAAAACGAGCCGCGCTCCTCGCTTACCTGGCCCTCGCTGATTCATCGGGCTTCCGGCGTCGGGACACCCTCGTTGCTCTCTTTTGGCCGGAGTCGGACGAGATTCATGCGCGCGCCGCTCTACGGCAAGCTGTCAGATTCCTTCGCCGTGCCTTGGAAGATGGTGTCGTACTCAGCCGCGGCGAGGAGGAGATTGGGATCTCCACCAAAGCGTTGTGGGTTGACGCCATCGCGTTCGAGCGCGCGGTGCTGGGCGGCCAACACACCGAAGCGCTGGATCTCTATCGAGGGCCTTTTCTCAATGGTCTTCACGTATCTGAATCGTCTCCCGAGCTCGAGCAGTGGATCGAGGGAACACGATCTCGCTACTCACGCCTCGCCGCAGTCAGCGCCTGGAATGCGGCCGAAGCGCATCGCAAATCCGGCGATTCGGCGTCGGCTTCCACACTCGCCCGCCGCGCCTACGACATAGCGCCCGAAGATGAAGCTGGACTGCGCCGGCTCCTGACCTTTCTCGACGAGCTTGGAGACCGCTCATCCGCGCTCGCCATCTACGATGCGTTTGCTCGGCGGCTGAGTGCCGAGGGAGAGGAGGCTTCGCCCGAAACCAAAGCCACCGTCGAAGTCGTGCGATCCAGAAGCGTTCAATCTCCACGATACATCGCCGCAGCGAACGCTCCAGTAGCAATCCCCGTGAAGCCGAACGCCAACAGTCTGTCGGAGAACGAGAGAACTCAAGAAGCTCCACCAATAGGAGAGCCCACAAGGCGGAGTCCATCGACCCCGGCGCGAGTACCTTTCTTTTCGCGGCGTGCTGTCTCTATCGCCACAGGCATCGCTCTTTCCCTCGTGATCGTCGACGCAGTCATCGTTGGAAGACGTGCGGATGCGGGTTCCACGCCGAGTCCGGCAGCGGTTACGGCCGGCGCCAACGTCAAGAGCAACGCCTCAAAAGCTGCGGTCCAGAAATACGTTCAAGGCCGTTACTGGTGGAATAAACGTGGCCCCGGTCTTCTCAAGTCGATCGGCTTTTTCAATCAGGCGCTGGACGCCGACCCGATGTATGCGCCCGCCTATTCCGGGATGGGCGACGCTTACGTGCAGCTTGGATACGCGAGTGCGCTCGCCCCCAGTGATGCATTCCCCAAGGCGCGCGCCGCCGCTCAGCGCGCACTCGATCTCGATCCCACTCTGGCCGAACCGCACGCGACGCTCGCGTACGTGGCCATGTATTATGACTGGAACTGGAAGACGGCCGAGCAGGAGTTCAAGCGTGCCATCGAGCTGGGTCCGAACTATGCGACCGCACACGAGTGGTACGGACTTTTTCTCGCGGCGATGGGTCGTTTCGACGATGCGAGAACGCAGGAGAAACGCGCGGAGGAACTCGACGCGCTTTCGACACCGATAGCGGGAACGGCCGCCTGGGTGCTGTACTATGCGGGACAAAACGAAGCAGCGATGAAAGAGCTGCAAATCGTCCTCAGAACGGACAGTACTTTCGCGCTCGGCCATTTCTATCTTGGCAGGGCTGAGGAAGCCGCCGGGAATTACGATCGTGCGCTCACTCAATACGAAGCCACTGGTCCGCTCCGCGGTTCCGTGCCCACTCTCGCAGCCAGAGGCCATCTGTTGGGGCTCGTCGGCAGAAAAAAGGAGGCGGAAGCCGTACTCGCGCGGCTCGATTCGATGTCGCAGCACCAGTACGTGACCGCTTATGGGGTTGCTCTCGTCTATCAGTCGCTTGGGCAGAAGGACAGCGCATTCATATGGCTTGACCGCGGCGTCAGTGAGCGCACGCACTGGTTGGTCTGGCTCAATCGTGACCCTCGATGGCGGCCGTTGCGGGCGGATCCCAGGTTTAAGTCGCTGGTGCGGCGAGTGGGATTGCCGGACTGAACCACGACTGAAGAGCGTACTAAGCTTGCCAAG
>DHJM01000172.1:7943-8913 GCA_002404335.1 Gemmatimonadales bacterium UBA4720 | reverse complement strand
TGCCAAGAGCGTACTAAGCTTGCGAGACTCGACGGCGCCGTTGGCCGGATTTGGCCACCCCAAAGCATATGGGCGATGTGAGAACGGCGCGGGAATCCCCGCGCCGTTCTCAGTTATCGATACCTGCCAATCGCGGACTAGTGGCCGAGTGCCCACGTGATGCCGAGTGAGAACACGGTATCGTCGACGAGGTCTGCGCCGGCCGCCAGATTGAGCGCGGGACGGACGACCAACGACGGCGAGAACTGGAAACCGGCGCCCATACCGAGCAATAAATAGTTATCGTTTGCCGAATTGGACGCCCCGTTCACTTTGACCGAAGCTCTCGTGTGCGCAAGAGAGGCCGAGCCGAACGGAAGCAGGTTGACCGACTTGCTCATTGGTAGCGACGTGCCGAGCGAAACTCCGAGCGCCATCGTCTGCGTGGAGGTGTGAGTGGTCGCACCCGCGACGTCGATGTTCGGACCAAATCCAAGCGATAGCGAGGCGCCGGGGCACATCGCCCACTTGCTGTTCTTCGCCATCGGCATCGAGTACCCGATGCCGCCGCCGAGCCCGACACTGTGGGCGCTGATGTTATTGTAGCTCGCCATTCCGAGCGAACCACCGCCGTACCAGCCCGTCGAGTGACCGACCGTCAGGCCACCACCGAAGGAGGTCGAGTTGTTGCTCATCCCGAGAGCAGCCCCGACATGTTTCGGGCTCCCGCGGAACGACAGATCCCCCTGACATAACTGCGCAGCGGCTCCTGTCGTACAAATCGCTATGCCTGCAATCGCACCTACGAGTGCATTGAACTTCATTTGGCCTCCATGGCCATGTGTGTATTGGTTTGCGAGACCGCCGCCCAGCAGGCCGAACGCACCTCGCACGACATTTTGACGACAATGCCCTTCCAAAGTCACCCGCGGACGGCGCAACGCGTCCATAGCGGGGTTGCGCTCGATTTGTGACAAGCGGTCGCGTCGCT
>DHJM01000172.1:1454-7789 GCA_002404335.1 Gemmatimonadales bacterium UBA4720 | reverse complement strand
GCTGAAGCCTTCACTCCGCGCACCGAAAGCCAAAGCCGGTACTGTACACCGCTGAGACGATTCACTGGTACAACCCCGCGTTCACGAGGGATTTCCAGCTCACAGTTGTATGAGCCGAGGTAGGGCCTTGCGGCCTGTCGCTCACGACGTTCATGGTCGAGCTGACGCCGATGCCGCGGCGAACGGTCGTCTGTCCACTGTTGGGAAAAATGTCGGTTGGCCGGTCGATCGTTCCGATCACTCCCACAATGGTGAAGTTGCCATCGTCATTCCCAAGCAGGCTCATAGGAACACGCACGACGATGGTGCTTCCGCTGAAGCTTGCCTGAACCGGTGAACTCAAGGTCTGGCTGGAAAGAGTAAAGGTCGTTGCGGTCGAGCCGACGAAACTGAGCAGATACTCCCCACCAACGGCGGCAGACGCTCCGAAGGCATTGCTCACGGACGGAACCCCGGTGCTCGCGTTGTCGTCGATGTCGAACTCCATGAAGCCCGCAACGGTATTGGGCGCGGCGGATCCAAACGTGACCGGCCCGCTGAAGGTTGCCGTCAGTATCAGAGAGTCGCGCTTGAAGTCGCCGCGGAGCGACAACAGATCGATTGCCGCGGGGAGTGTTGTCGTATCCGGCGCAAGGGTATCTCCCGCCAGGTCAACCAGGTTGAACGCAAGGACCCCCGCATCCGGCGCAATTGCCATCGCGCTGAAGGTGACAGGCGGAAGTCCCGCTACAGTCGCGGTGAGTGTCTTCGTGCCGAACGTATTTCCGAGCGTCCAGACGACTGACCCGACGCCGATAGAGTTCGTCGTCTGCATGGTCGAGCTCAGACTGCCTCCGTCGCTCGCGATCGCGAACGTAACCGCGACTCCCGGGACCGGGCGATTGCTTGCGTCAGTTACCAGAACCGTCGGAGCCGTCGGGACTGCCTGGCCGATTACGCCAGTCTGTGGTGCCCCTCCGCCGGCCTGGATGAGGAGTTTGGCGGGTGGACCCAAACTTGGCTCGGTCGAGTCCTTGCACGCAGCGAGTGCGAGCGTGACAAGCGAGAGTGCTCCGATCAATTTCTTCATTGCTGCTCCGGGAAGGGAAATTGAGCATGATCCGGTTTCCGAGATCAATATCGCTCCCTTGCGCAGCGGTCCCATACGTATTGTTACGTATCATGGGAGCACCCGCCTCGGGTTGCTCGCCGTCGAAGCGCAGATCGCGCACGCATAGATCAACTACGGATCTTGAATCGAGTCCAGAGGATGATCGTGGTGCAACCTCCTCCGGCGCGCGTGAATTGCGCCGGCGCGTCCATACCCTGATAGACCTCGACCGCAACCACTTCGCCACCGGTCACGAAACGGTTGATGTCGCCCGGCGCCAATTCCACGAACGGCATGTCGTCCAGAAAGTACTGCACGCATCCGCCCCCCACTCCGCGCGAGCTCGACACCGTCTCGCCCTCGGGCCCGTAACTCACGCGAAGTCCCGGCACCATTCTGAGAATGTCGGTGACTTCAGTGGGGTGAAACTTCTCGAGGTGGTCCGGACCGATATAGTAGCCGAATCCGGTTTTCTGCCGCTGACTGAAGCCGACTTTGTCGAGGGCCGCCGTTCTGCGCGCCGTTACGAGGACGGGATCCATCATCGCCACGAATTTCGGGAGCTTGATAGTCACTCGCTGTTCTTCGTGCGAAGACAGATCGACAGGGACGGTCTCCGCACCATAGCCAAGGTGTCGCGCAAGCAGGACTCTGCTGCCGGAGGGGAGATTTCGCATCGTGAACTCCCCCTTCTCATCGGTCAGTACGACGACATCGCTGCCCACCAGCTCTACACGGGTTCCCGCATTAGTCGGACTGCCTTCGAGAACCACGCGCCCAGACACTGCGGCGTTTCCGATCTTCGCCGCCGAATCGGCGGTGGACAGCAATATGGTTCGCGCCATCAGCTCCACGGGCCTGTTCCCGAGCGCGATGGGAATCTCGGCGGTGACAGCCGGCCCGCGTCGTGCTTGCAGGTTCGCTTGCAGCGAGCTTGGCAGTCCGCAGATGGTGAAGGCGCCCGCGGCGTCAGTCGTATCACGGACCAATCGTGGATTTCGGCTGATACCGTGGGCCTTCGTGATCTCGATCTCAATCCATGAAATCGACACTTCGGCCCGGGCGACCGGCTGAAGAGTTTCCGGATCGCTGACGTGCCCGATCACCGCCGACGATGTCGTCCCTCCCGACTGGGGACCACACGAGCGCCGGACGAGCGTTGCCGCCGACGGTACGGCCAGAACCACGAGCATCGTGCTGTCCGGGCCCACATGAAACGGCTGCGTCAGGAGCGTGATACCGAGTGTGTCCAGGAGGTTGTGAAATACACCAACCTGGTACGTGCCGGGCAGCAAGCTGTCGATCCTGAACTTGCCCAGGGAATCGGTCTGGACCGCTGTCTCCCCGCCTTTGATCACGATCTCGGCGCCCGACAGATACCTGCCGTTGAGGCTGTCAAGCACTACGCCGACAATTTTCCCTTTGCCGGTCTTCGGGGCTACCAGTGGGGTCAGCGTCGTTGGGTTCTGTGCGTCGAGAGGCGGCGCAAACGCGATAAGAACCGTCAGCGACAGCAGCAAACGCAGGACAAACAGCGTACGCTTTCTCATCCGACCTCCCGGGTGAGGATATAGGCAACGAAATCTCGCTGAATCTGTTCCAGACGGTCAGAGTCTACCGCTGGCTTGGAGGATAGTTTTACCGCGCGGCCAGCAGCTGGCGGATCTGCGTCACTGCGTCGTCGATTTTGTATTGAAGGAAAATGTCGCCAAGCGCGGGCGAGGATCTGGTTGGATCTCCGTCGACGCCCGTGATCGCACTTCGCGCCCCTGTACTAGCGGCCAACTTGTCTGACCGGATCAAGCGATGCTGGCCGTCGAGCGCCATCAGCTCCGACGTGTCGTCGAATCCCGCATGCACATCCGTGGTGGGCAGCCCGTGGGACGCGGCGTATGTCCGAGCCTGCTCTTTCTCCTTGAAATACACGTCACCCACATAGAACACGCGGACGCCGCGCGTCGTCCACTGCCCGTCGAGCTCCTTCGCAACAGCCGCCAGCTCGGTTTGGCCGTCCCCATGGTCCCCCATCAGGAAGACGTTCCTGAATCCCGCGTCCGCCGCACTCATCGCGATGTCGTGCACCACACTTCGGAATGCCTGAGCGCTCAACGACACGGAGCCCGGGAATCTCATATGTCCTGTCTTCTGGGTGAGGTCGCCCGTGATGGCAAATGGCAGCGTTGGATAAACCAGCGCGCTGCCCAGCTTGATCGCTATCGCGCCCGCGACCCAACGCGCGATGAAGTTGTGTTTGCCGATCGCCATGTGAGGACCGTTCTGCTCGGTGCTGCCGACGTAGATGATCGCGCTCGTTTTACCCGCTGCGATCGCATGCTGCACTTCCGGCCAGGTGAGATCTTCGATGTAGACAGACTGCTGGGCCCCGAGCGATGCTACGCAGATGGAGAGCGCAAGAACAACTCGGAACGCCGGCGATCGCATATACGCGAGAACCACTCGGAACGCCATCATCGCACGTTAAGCGCAAGAAGAACTCTGAACGCCGTCATCGCATGTTACCCGTGTGGCCCAATGAGTAGCGGCCGGGCTGCGGCCAGACAGCGAGGCCGTGTGGCTCGCGCCCGACAGGAATGCGATGAGTAAGCTTCCCCGTTTGGGTGTCGAAGACGTAAACCTCGTCGTCGTAGCGGCCCGAGACCCAGAGCTCTTTGCCGTCGGCCGTGACGTTGCCCATGTCGGGACTGCCGCCGCCCGGAATCGGCCAATTGGCGACAACACTGTCGGTCGCCGGATCGAGAACCGAGATAGACCCAGGACCGTGACGACCGGCCGCGAGCGTGGTCCAGCCGCGGTTCGTTACGTAGAGATACTTGCCGTCCCGACTTGGGAAGATTCCGTGAGTACCGACGCCGGTGGGAATGAAATCGACTCGCTCGAATTTCACCGGATCCACGACGAAGACTCCGTTCTTCTTCATGTCCGCGACGTAGAACTTCGAGCCGTCGGCTGAGGAGCGTATGTCCTGCGGCATCGAGGGCACTCGCATGAGCGCGGCCATGCCCGTCGTTCGATACTTCTTGCGTCCAAAAAGGCGGGCGATTGGTGGTGGGACGATATTGCTCCACGAAGCGGGGTCGAGCGTCAGGTATCCCGTTACGGAGCGTGTCGCGAGATCGATCTTCACCACCTGGCCCGAGAACTCACACGTCGCGATTGCGTAGGCGTTGTCCGCCGTGAACTCCACGTGGTCGAGCCCCTTGCACGCTACGCGCAGAGACTGCACGAGAGTCATCGTGTGCGGGTCGCGAAAATCAATTCGTCGGCGCGCTTCTGCAATTACCATCGCGTACTTGCCGTCCGGGGTGAAGTAGAGGTTGTACGGATCGTCCACGCGGACCGGCTTTCCAGCGATGCCCGTAGTTGGATCGATCGGCGTGAGAGTACCGCTCGAGTTGTTGGCGACCCACAAAGTCTTCAGGTCGTACGAAGGCACGACGTGCTGCGGTACTTTCCCGGTCGCGAAGGTGCGAACCACCTGATAGGTGTGGGGGTCGATGACGCTCACGGTGCCGGAGCGCGAGTTCGGCACGTAGACCATCGGGAGGGCGCGAGCTGCTTCCGGTGCGAGCGCGTTCGCGCCCGTATTCGCGTAGATGTTCACGCTGCTTCGAGCGTGGGACCCTCCGGCCGCCACATGGCGCGCACCGGCCTGGGTCTGGTCGCCGCAAGCGGTCGAGGCACTGATGCATATCAGCGCAAGCAACTTGTTCATGATTTGCAACACTCGGACTCGGCCGCGTTCGACAACTGCAGGGCCAAGATTACAGAGAGATTACGAAAGGTGGAATGTCGTCATTGAACATTGCAGAAACCGTGCGATGCCGCGGCGGTCGAGGCTCCGTGTCGCGAGAATTTTCTCGCAATCATCTTGCGCACCTAAAGCCAACGTGCGGACCCGATCCCAGCGCCGGGTGCGAATCGCGGTAGCGAACGCGGAGATTCACAACACCGGCGCCGTAGCTCCCACCTCGAATCGCGTAGCGAATGTCGGATTGTCCCGGCTTGGCCGGATTGTCCGGCCACCGATCCGCGGTGTACTCCCAGACGTTGCCGGCCATGTCGTAGAGCCCGTAACCGTTAGCGGGAAATTGCCCGACATCCGTGGGATGTTTTATCGAGGCGCCTCCCCAGTTGGCGCTGGTCGCCGTGGGAGGTGTGTCGCCCCATGGAAATTCCGGGCGCTCCAATCCACCGCTCGCCGCGTACTCCCATTCGGCCTCGGTCGGGAGGCGACCGCCGCGCCACCGGCAATACGCGCCCGCCGAGTACCAGGTGATGTAGGTGACGGGGCGACGGCTCTCGCCGGCTGGAAAGTTCAAACCGGTCCAGCCTTTCAAGTAAGAGCCGTTGCTCTCTGGCGCGGGGACAGCGGTCGGCTGCCATGAATGGTTCGTCAGCAGAAATTCCCGATATTGCTCGTTCGTGACCTCGTAACGGTCGATGCTGAACGCGGGGAGCTGAACGAGGCGACGCGGAATCTCGGGCTCGAACACATCGCGCGGCAGATTCGGATAGCGCGTCATCAGCTGCGTGATTTCACTCTCGTCCGTACCCATCGAGAACGACGCGGGGCCCAATCGTACCGCTCGAGAGGACGGCTTCGGCGTACCCGCGCGCGGCGCGCAGGCAAGGAGCGTGACCGCGGTTGAACAGGTGGCGACCGCGCGCAGCAAGCGCGCGTGAACGTAAATGTGTGAACGCATCCAAGGCTCCATCAGAAGTTTTTTTGGACGGGTTCACACTACGGGGTAAACTACAACTTCCGATGCGAGCGCACACGGTGGATCGCAGCCAAATAACGCCCGGTTTCTGCCAATCAAAACAACTAGCTATCGATGGTGGCTACTGTCTAGTGATGGAGGTGATCAGCCCGGAGCGCGACGGTGTAAGGCGAGCCGGGTCTGCATTTCAGATTCGCGTTGGTGGATGTGAACATTCCCCGCGGATTGTTCTTCCAGAACCACACGTGAAGGTCGTAATGGCGCAGGGTCGCCGGCATGATCGGCTCGTGTCCATCCATTGGACCGGCGAGCGTCTGACCGAAGATCGTCGGCGCTACTCCGCCGGCGACCTGCACCGGCACGAACCATTCGGCGCCCGCGAGCACGAGCTTGTCACCCACCGGCTCGTAGATGAGCACCTGTGGCTTGGTGGGATCGAGCTTGGGGCCGATGTTCGCCGTATTGAGGAAGTGAACTCCCATCGCGCCCGGTGGATATTCGAC
>DHJM01000172.1:791-1320 GCA_002404335.1 Gemmatimonadales bacterium UBA4720 | reverse complement strand
CTAGGATGCTCGTCTCTCGAGGGCGCGTCAATGAGCAGTGTGCTTCCTGTGCCCGCCTGCTCCGCCTTGTCTCCAGCTGCCTTACCATCCCTCCTTATAGTAGTAACAGATGTATCGCGCCTCGCAACGTAGCGCACCATACATTTCAACAACCCCGCAACTTCCGGAGCCCCTGTGAAACGCATCATCCTCGGCTTCGCCCTGCTCGCGCCGCTCACCGTGCGCGCTCAGGACGCCGATTTCATCCGCGCCAATTTCACCAAGAGCGAAGTCCTCATCCCCATGCGCGACGGCGTGCGGTTGTTCACATCCATCTTCACGCCACGCGACACCTCCGCGCGCCACCCCATCATCCTGATGCGCACGCCGTACAGCGTGGCGCCGTACGGGCACGACAGCGTCCCCCAGGCGGTCGACAATCAGGTCCGCGCCTACATGCACCAGGGGTACATCATCGTCCGGCAGGACGTGCGCGGACGCTACATGTCCGAAGGGGAATTCGCCGACGTGCGTCCCGTCATCGTCGCGC
>DHJM01000172.1:0-707 GCA_002404335.1 Gemmatimonadales bacterium UBA4720 | reverse complement strand
TGAAACTCGGCGCGCTCTCGAACGTCAATCCGCGCTACTTCCACAATCACGTCGCCTTCTGGGATTCACTGTCAAGTCATCCGCAGTGGGATTCGTTCTGGGCCGCGCGAAGCGCGAGACCGCATCTGAAGAATCTCAAGGCCGCGATGCTCTGGGTCGGCGGCTGGTTCGACACCGAGAACCAGTGGGGCGCGCTCAACGCGTACGCCGCGGCTGAAAAGCAGAATCCCGGACTCGTCAACCGGCTGGTGATGGGACCGTGGTCGCACGGCCAGTGGAACCGCGGCAGCGGCGACACGCTCGGCGTGTTGGCCTGGGGATCGAAGACGGATGACTTCTTCACCGACAGCATCGAAGTGCCGTTCTTCAATCACTATCTAAAGAACGGACCCGCTCCCCGTACCTATGAAGCCGCGATGTTCGAAACGGGCACCAATCAGTGGCGCTTCCTCGACAAGTGGCCGCCGGCCAACACGACCGCCACGAATCTCTATCTGGAAGCGGGCGGCGGGCTCGCATTCACTGCGCCCCCTGCCGGCTCGAGCTTCGACGAGTACGTCAGCGATCCCGCCAAGCCGGTTCCGTACACCGCCGAGACGAGGCACTGGTACAACCCCGCGTTCATGGACGAAGACCAACGCTTCGCGTCCGAGCGGCCCCACGTGGCTGGTGTACGAGACCGCACCCCTCACTCGCGATATCACCAT
>DHJM01000151.1:87296-90712 GCA_002404335.1 Gemmatimonadales bacterium UBA4720 | reverse complement strand
TTCACCGGAAAAGGGATCTACGATGTCGATGCTTTCGAGGAAGCGACGCACGGGAGATTTCCAGAGAACACGCTGCTCAGCCACGATCTGATCGAGGGAACGTGGACGCGCGCCGGGCTAGCGACCGACATCGAAGTGTACGACGACTATCCGGCGCGCTATCTGACATTCACGCGTCGGAAGCACCGGTGGATTCGCGGGGACTGGCAGCTGCTCGGGTGGCTGCAGGGCACCGTTCCAGGTCCGGACGGACGGATGCAGAATCGCTTGTCGGCGATATCACGCTGGAAGATCCTCGACAATCTACGCCGCAGTCTGGTCGAGATCTTTCAACTGATGATGCTGATCGTCGGCTGGGTCCTGCTGCCGGGGTCATTCGTTCAGTGGACGGGAATCGTACTGGTGGTTATCGCGTTTCCCTGGCTCCTCTCGCTCACAATCTCACTGCTGCGGCCGCCGCGCGACCAATCGTGGCTGGCGTACTATCTGGCCGTGGGGCGCGATGCCATCACGAACGGTCAGCAATTCGCTCTGGCTGTCGCTTTCCTCCCGCATCAGGCCGTCGTATCCGCCGACGCGATCATCCGCACGCTCTACAGGCTGTTCATCAGTCATCGGAATCTTCTCGAGTGGCAAACAGCATCGCAGGTCGAGCGCGCGCTCGGCGTTGGATCGCAGCGCGAAACCTGGCGCAAGATGTGGCCGGTTACCGCGCTGTGTCTGGTTTTGAGCGCGCTCATCGGATTGCACGTAACGGTGAGCGGCACCCTGACCTCGGACGAGCGTTTTCTGTTCATCATGGGGACGCTGCCGCTGGTACTCGCCTGGTTCGCGAGCCCGAGCATCGCGTTCGCGCTCAGCCGGCCGGCAATTCTCGGCGAGATCCATCTGACCGATACGGAGCGACAGGCAGCACTTCGATACGCGAAGCTGCACTGGACGTACTTCGACAAATTCGTGACGGAGGAAACACACTGGCTCGCGCCCGACAATTTCCAGGAGGACCCGGAGCCGGTTCTGGCGCTCCGCACGTCGCCGACCAACATCGGGCTCCAGCTGCTCTCGACGGTGAGCGCGGTGGACTTTGGCTTCATTACCAGATCGGACATGATCGACCGCGTGGAGAAAGTCTTCCGCTCTCTCGAGCGAATGCGGCGCTTCCACGGCCACTTCTTCAACTGGTACGACCTGAACGAGCTGCGCGTACTCGAGCCGGGGTACGTCTCGACGGTGGACAGCGGAAACTTCGCAGGGCATCTCATCGCGCTCAAGCAGGCTTGCTACGAGATGCTGAAGGATCCGACGTGCCCCGATCTGGATGCAAAGCGACTGAAGGCGATTGCGGAGCGCGCGCACGCGTACGCGGTGGAGATGGATTTCCGGTTCCTGTACGACACCAAGCGAAAGCTGTTCACGATCGGCTACCACATCGGCAGCAACACCGTGGACAACTCGTATTACGATCTGCTCGCCTCGGAATCACGGCTCGCGTCATTCATAGCGATCGCGAAGGATGATGTCTCGGTCGATCACTGGTTCAGGCTCGGCCGCTCGCTCACGGCCACCGCGGGGACAAGAACGCTACTGTCCTGGAGCGGCAGCATGTTCGAGTACTTGATGCCGGCTCTGGTGATGCAAACCTTTCCCTTTACGCTGCTCGATCAGACGCACAAGGGAAGCGTCAGGCGCCAGATCGCGTACGGCGCGGAACGGGGCGTGCCGTGGGGTGTGTCGGAATCCGCGTACGCGGTGCGTGACCGATCGCACACGTACCAATACCGCGGCTTTGGCGTTCCGGATCTCGCGCTCAAGCGCGGACTGAGCAAGGAGCTCGTCGTCGCGCCGTACGCGACGGTGCTGGCGATGCTGGTGGAGCCGCGTCAGTCGCTCAAAAATCTGACGACTCTCGAGAATGAGGGGGCGCTCGGTCCCTATGGATTCCGCGATGCTCTCGACTACACCCGGCCGTCTCCCGGCTCCCGCAAGACGATCGTGTGCACCTTCATGGCGCACCACATCGGGATGAGCATCGTCGCGCTCGACAACGCGCTTAACCAGCAGATATGGCCGCGCCGCTTCCATCTCGATCCACTCGTGCGCTCGGCGGAGCTGGTGCTGCAGGAGCGGATCCCCCGTCGCCTCACGGTGCAGGACGTCCAGGGAGATGACGCGGCGCGGGTACCGAGCGAGACGGAGAAGCCCGCCGTGCGCGAGATCGAAACGCCGCACACTCCGCAACCGGTCGTCGGCATTCTCGGAAACGTGCCGTACACGACTCTGATCACGAATGCGGGCGGCGGGTTCAGCCGCTACGGAAATCTTGCCGTTACCCGGTGGCATCACGACTCGACACGCGACAACTACGGGCAATGGTGCTACGTGAAGGACCTGAGCACCGGCCACGTCTGGTCGACGGCGCACCAACCATCGGGGACGGAGCCGCAGTGGTACCGTGTGCTGTTCGCGAGCGACCGCATCACGTTCATTCGCCGCGACGGCGACATTGACACCGTTACCGAAATCGCAGTCGCATCGGACGATGCGGCAGAAGTCCGACGCGTGATGCTGACGAACAGATCTCTCCAGACGCGTGAGATCGAGTTGACGAGCTACTCCGAGGTCGTGCTGGCCCCACCCGATACAGACCGTTCTCATCCAGCGTTTGCCAATCTCTTCGTGCAAACGGAATTCCTGGAAGGGAAAGCGGCGCTGCTGGCCACGCGGCGTTCTCGCTCCGCGACCGAGGCGGCGATCTGGTGCGCGCACGTCGTAGCGTGCGGAGCGGAGCTAGTTGGGAAGGTCACGTGCGAGACTGATCGCGCTAAATTCGTCGGTCGCGGGCGCTCGGTGAGGAATGCGGAAGCGCTCGACGAAGGCGCGGATCTGTCGGGAACGGTTGGCGCGGTGCTCGATCCGATCTTTTCTCTGCGTGTGAAGGTGCGGATTCCACCGGGCGGATCGACGCACGTCGCGTTCACGACCTTCATCACCGAGCAGAAAGAGCGCGCGATACAGCTGGCCGACCTGTATCACGATCCGTACAGCGCCCGTCGCGCCCTCGATCTCTCGTGGGCCCAGGCGCAGGCGGAGCTACGCGACCTCGGAATTGCACCCGCCGATGCGGCGCTATATCAGGACCTCGCCGGCCACCTGATGTTCCCGCACCCGGGATTCCGGCCGGCGCAGAGCGCCGTCGAGGAGAACAAACTCGGACAACAGGCGCTGTGGACGCTTGGCATCTCCGGCGACTGGCCGATACTTCTCGCCACCGTGGAGAGCTCGGTAGGAATGCCGAGCGTGAGACAGCTGCTCAGGACGCACCATTACTGGAGGCTCAAGGGAATCACCTGCGATCTGGTGATCCTGAACGTGCATCCCGCGACGTACATGCAGGAGCTGAGCGACGAGCTGCTGGC
>DHJM01000151.1:60021-87078 GCA_002404335.1 Gemmatimonadales bacterium UBA4720 | reverse complement strand
CCCAAGCTCGAGATCATGAACCGCGACATCGTGCCCCTCGGCACGGTGGCCATTCATGCGGAGACTGCTGATCCAGGCACGGGCCTCCAATGCTTCAACGGACTCGGCGGATTCAACGGAGACGGTGAGTATGAGATCCATCTGACGGGCAGCGACTTGCCGCCGGCGCCATGGGTCAACGTCGTCGGCAATCCGGTCGCCGGTTTCATCGTGAGCGAAGGTGGAAGCGGTACGACCTGGGCGGGGAACAGCTTCTTCTATCGCCTTACTCCGTGGCACAACGATCCGGTGCGGGATCCGTCGAGCGACTGCGTCTTCCTGCGCGACGATGCGAACGGCGATCTGTGGACGGCGACGCCTTGTCCGATTCGTGAGCCGACGCCATACAAGGTTCGACACGGCGCGGGCTACTCAGTCTTCGATCACACTCACAAGGGACTGGCGAGCTCGTTCAGGCTCGGCGTCGATCAGAGCGATCCGGTAAAGATCAGCGTGCTGACTTTGCGCAACGATGGCAGCACGCGGAAGAAGCTTACCCTCACATGGTATGTAGAATGGGTACTGGGCGTAAATCGTGAACTGACGCAGTATCAGATTCGCACGACCTTCGACGAGGCCACGCAGTCGATGTTCGCGCGGAATTACTTCGACGCCCAATTTGCCGAAACTGTCGCGTTCGCATCGATCAGCGAGCGGGTCGCCTACTATACCGCCGACCGCCGGGAGTTCCTAGGCAGGAACGGGACGATCTCGAGTCCCGCGGCGCTCGAGCGCGCGGGATTGTCAGGAGCGATCGGCGCGACGATCGATCCATGCTGCGCGCTCCAGGTGAGTGTCACGATCGAGCCGGGCGAGACGCGCGAAATCGTCATGCTTCTCGGCGCAGCCGAAGGCGAAGACGCGGTCCGGGAGATAATCGCGCGAAACCGCACAGCCGCCGACGCAAAACGGGCGGTCGATTCGAACATCCGCGACTGGGACGAGAGACTTGGCGCCATCAAGGTAAAGACTCCGGAGCCGACGTTCGACCTGATGGTGAATCGATGGTCTCTTTACCAGGCGCTATCGTGCCGCATGTGGGCGCGGACCGCGCTGTACCAGTCGAGCGGCGCGTTCGGGTTCCGCGACCAGCTGCAGGACGTGATGGCATTCGTATATGCAGATGCGGCGGTAGCCAGAGAGCACATAATTCGAGCGGCATCCCGCCAATTCGTGGAAGGCGACGTCCAGCACTGGTGGCATCCGCAGACTGGTCGCGGAGTACGAACCCGGTTCTCGGACGATCTGATTTGGCTTCCGTACGTCATCGATCACTATGTAAACGTCTCGTGCGATCGCGGGATATTCGACGTCGAGGTTCCTTACCTGACGATGCGGCTGCTGAACCCGGACGAGCACGAGATTTACGAGCTGCCGAAGGTCAGCTCGGAGGTTGGGAGCATCTACGACCACTGCGTTCGAGCGCTGAGGAAGGGGTGCACGGCCGGTGTGCACGGTCTGCCGCTCATTGGGAGCGGTGACTGGAACGACGGAATGAACAGGGTCGGAATCGAAGGAAAGGGAGAAAGCGTCTGGCTCGCGTGGTTCCTGATCTCCACGCTGCGCAAGTTCGCCGTTCACGCGGAGAAACGCGGTGACACAGCAACCCGCGATGAAGTGCTGGCAAAAGCGGAAGGCTACGCCGAAGCGGTGGAGAGCTCAGCCTGGGATGGAGAATGGTATCGCCGGGCGTACTTCGACGACGGCTCTCCGCTCGGATCGCGCACGAGCGACGAATGCAAGATCGACTCGATTGCCCAGAGCTGGAGCGTCATTTCCGGCGCCGGGAGTCCGGACCGAACGCGGATCGCCATGCAGTCCCTGAACAAGTATCTGGTACGCGAGGACGCGCGGCTCATACTGTTGCTCACGCCACCATTCGACAAGACGACGCACGATCCCGGCTACATTCAGGGTTATCTGCCGGGCGTGCGCGAGAACGGAGCCCAGTATACGCACGCGGCGCTCTGGGCCGTGCTCGCGACAGCGCTGCAGGGAGATGGCGATCGGGCGTTCGAATTGTTCCAGATGCTCAATCCGATCACGCACTCAGACAGCGCGAAGGCGGTCGACATCTACAAGGTCGAGCCGTATGTCGTCGCAGCCGACGTGTACACCGCGAAAGGACATCTCGGGCGCGGTGGGTGGACGTGGTACACCGGCTCGGCGAGCTGGATGTACCGGACGGCCCTCGAGGCGATACTTGGCTTCCGCCAGCTCGGTGAGGAGCTGTTCATCGAGCCATGCATTCCCGCGAGGTGGAAAAAGTTCACCATCGAATACCGGTTCAGGTCATCGACTTACGAAATCGCCGTCGAGAATCCCGACGGGCTGGAACGCGGCACGGCCGAATTGACGGTCGATGGTAGACGAGTCGAGAAAGCGATCAATCTGATCGATGATGGCAAGCATCACCGAGTCACTGCTTTGCTGCGTCCCTCTCCTTCTCCGGCCGCGGTTCACGAGAAGCAGGAGAAAGCCCGACTATAGCCGGACCGTTAACGACCTTGCCGTAAGGATCGAAGCGTGATCCGTGGCACGGACAGTCCCACGTTCTCTCGGTATCGTTCCAGTGAACGATGCAGTAAAGATGGGTGCAGACCGCCGACAGCTGGTGGATGTCGCCTCCCTCATCGCGGTAGACTGCGATCTTGCCTCTACCGCGACCGATGACGGCTCCTCCACCCGGTTTGATCGCCGCGACGTCGCCAGCGTCACTGCCCGTGAACCAATCCTTGTACTGCTCCGCGACATTGAAGTTTTCCTTCACAAACTCCGGAGTCGCACGGAGCCTGATGCGGGAAGGATCGTAGAGTCGAGCCCATTGATGCTTGCGTCCCTGGACCAGCTCGTTCAGGATGATGCCCGCGATCGTGCCGTGGGTCATCCCATTTCCTGAATCACCAGTGGCGATCCAGATGTGCTCGTCGCCGCCCGGATTCCTGCCGATGTACGCCATGTAATCGACGGGCTCGATCACCTGACCCGACCAGCGATAGTCCAGGCGCTCGACCATCGGGAAGCGCTCGCGTGTCCACTGCTCGAGGCGCACGAATCTTTCTTCGGTGTCCGCGGCCTGCCCGGTTTTGTGATCCTCGCCGCCAACGATCAGGATGTCGTAATCCAGCTCGTGCCCGGATTTATCCTCGGCGTGCTGGATGCGGATGTAGTGGTAAGGATCGGGAGTATCCCAGTACAGTCCCTGCGGGACCGATCCCTTCGGAACTCGCGCGCCGATGACATAGGTGCGATACGCGGCCTGCTTGCTGTGGATGATGAGCCAGTCGTTGACCGGCGTGTTGGTGCAAACGACGACGTTGTCCGCGCTGATGACGTGGCCATCGCTCGTCGTCACCCGCGCCGGCTCACCATCCTCGATCTTCTCCGCGTGCACGCCAGTGTAGATCTTGCCCCCGTCACGAAGAATCGCGCGAGCGAGACCCTTCAGGTACTTGAGCGGGTGGAAGGTAGCCTGTCGAGGAAAGCGGAGCGCTGGTCCGCTGTCCCAGAATCCGAACGGGATGCGATCGACCAGCTGTGTATCGGTTATTCCGGCGCGTTGGGTCGCTTCGAGCTCTCGTTCCAGGTCCTTGCGCGTATTCTCGCCGCCAAGGAAGAGGAAGCCTTCGACGCGTTGGAAATCGCAATCGATGTCTTCCATCGACGCAATGGTTTCGATTCGATGAATCGCCGACATGTGACTTTCGGCTGCCAACCTGGCACCTTCCTCGCCGTGCATCTTCTCGATGTTGTAGTAGCGATCATCGAGGGCAGCGGTAAGGTGGGCGGTGGTGCGACTCGTCTCGCCACCACCGATTGGTCCGTCGTCGATCAGAACAACAGCGCGGCCCGCGCGGGCGAGCAGATAGGCCGTGGTCATGCCGGCGATGCCGGCGCCTATGACGCAAACGTTCGACCGCAGATCCTGGGTAAGCGGTTGAAACTGCGGCACTTCGGTGGTGTCCATCCAGACGGAGGTCGTGTGACCTGAGTCGCTGTGCATGGGTGATCTCGTGCGATGATTGGTGCGAGTCGTGCGGCTCGGAGACGCGCAATGGCGCATACGACATGCCATGTGCTACTCTAGAATCCGCAGACGTTCGTGAAGCTTCGCCGCGGATACCGTTCACTTTACGTTCGAGTTCCGCCGCAGATACCGTTCGCTTTCCGGTGCGAGAGTTCGGGTAACCACGTCGGGAGAAACGTCATGAGTAAACATTCCAAGCACACGTGGGTCGTCGATGTGATCGAAGATGGGTCGGCTTCGATCGAAGTTGACGGCCGCGCAGTAACGCCAATTCCAGCGTGGTTGTTGCCCGACGGCGTGAGGGAAGGCGATGTGTTGTCAGTGACTCACGACAGAGGGAAATTGAAATCCGCGCTCCTGATCGAAACCGATCCCGACGCGAAGAAAAAAGCGCTCGACAAATCGGCGAAGCAGGTGTCTAGAAAGTCGAAGAACGATCGTGGTGGGGATATTCAGCTTTAACCGTCAGCCGCCTATCTTGCCCCCGTCGCACATCCCGGCTGATGTGATGCCCGGTCGCTTGGCCCATCGAGACTGGAGCCGGCACGCTCCGGGGTGATCGTGAATCCACCGCCGACCGTCCCAGGCGTGCGGATTGTAATCGTGCCGTTCTGGTCGGTTCGATACCAGGACACGCGGGCACCGCGATAGATCTTCTTCGCCTGGGTGTGCATGTGGCCGTAGCCGTTGCCCGTGCCGAGCGATGCAACGGCCCACTGTGGATCCGTCAGCGCAAGGTAGCGCGGCGTGACGCCGTTGCAGCTTCCATGATGATCGGCCTTGAGAACATTCACGCGCATTCCGGGATTCCGGGCGTAGCCCGCGGTCTCGAACCAGCCGATTTCCTCGCGTTCCGCATCTCCCGCGAGCCACATCGTAAATGATGCTGAATCGGGCCCGATCAATTTCACAGCAGTCGAGCGGTTATTGGCCCCGTCACCGCTGGGAAATGGCGCCATAATGTGCAGTTTCGCCCCGCCAGTCATCACGATGGTGCAAATCGGGCGTCCGTTGGAGCACGGATCGTCGGTGTCGCGATAGATCAGGCTATCGCGATCCATTCGAGACAGTATCGAATCACGAAGCTCGGCGAGCGTCACGGCCGCTGAAGGATCCTTGTTCTCGAAGAAGCTGCGCACGTGGATATGGCGAGTGGTTTTGAATAGTTCCTGGAGGCCGCCGTAGTGATCGAGATGCTGGTGAGAGAGGATTACAACGTCGATCGTCGAGTTGTTGAGATTCAATGAATCGAGATATCGTCCGAACGCGGCGGTATCGGGGCCGCCGTCGATGATCACTCTGCTCGATCCGTTCCTGATGTAAGTGGCATCCCCCTGTCCGATATCGAGCAGGCGGATGATCAGCTCTCTGCCGCCAGAGTCGGTGACGAAGCTGGCTACCGGAGGTTTGGCCGGCTTGTGCCTGGCGCGTCGCTCGTGGGTTCTGGATGAACCTCTCGTACGCTTCGCCCGCTGCTGCTGCCCCTCGATCAGCGCGGCCAACGTTGCCAGTGCAAGAAAAAAGAAGACAGCGCGTCTGAGCATCGTTATCAATGGCGAGGTCAGAGAATCAGCTGTAAGGTCGCCGACCTGTTCGGTATCGGCCTGGTCGTTTCAGGACGTGTGTCATCTTTGCCCCACTCGCTCGAACGGCTAGACGACGATCTGCCGTAGAACCGCGCGTACGGGAGCGGCGTCGAGAGCCATGAGCTTGAGCGGAAATGCCATCAGCTCGTACATGGTGGGCGTAATTCTCCTCAGGTCGAGGTTTTCCAGGATCGCAGCGTTACCGGAGAAGAGCATGATGTGGACAGGAAGATTCTTGCTGTCTCTGGGATCCACCGAGGGAGAGTCGACACCGAGCAGACGCAGACCACGCCCGAGCAAGGTGCGGACGCACGATTCGGAGAGTGTCGGCCAGTCCTCGGGAAAGGCACCGCTCGCAATCGTTCGACCCGTCCGCAAGAGCAGCCGCTCGACGAATGGGAGTGATTGGATCTTTTCCAGGTCCTCGATCTCGATCTCCTTGTTGAGAGTCGAAACATCGACGACAATTGCCGGACCGAAGAAGGCGTCGAGTGACAGCTCGTGCGAGCCCGACCATCCCTCTCGCACGTGAAGCGGCGCATCGGCGTGCGTGCCGACGTGCGGGCTCGCGGTGAACGACGACACGTTGACGCTCGCGCCCGCCGCCATCGAGGAAGCCCACCCACATGTGAATGGTGTGTCGCCCGGCCATTCGGGTGTATCGGGATTGAGCGTAACACTGATGTCGCGGAGCATGGGCTCGCCCTCGCTCACGATAACGACCTTACCAGGATCCGGCATCCCGTGATTATTTCTTCGCCACGAGCTTCTTCGCCGTCTCGATCACCCGATCCGCAGTGATGCCGAGGTGTTCATAGATGGTAGGAGCTGGGGCCGACGCGCCAAAGCGCTCGATTCCGATGATGACGCCATCATCTCCCACCCAGCGGTACCAGGACATCGGATGCGCTGCCTCAATCGCGATGCGTTTCACGCCTTTCGGCAGCACGCTGTCGCGATATGCCTGATCCTGTCTCGCGAAAAGCTCGTGGCTCGGCATGCTTACGGCGCGCGTACGAATTCCGTCGGCCTCCAGCTTCTTCTGGGCCTCGAGAATCAGCGAGACCTCGGAGCCGCTCGACATCATGACGACTTGAGGAGCACCACCGGCTGTATCCGCCAGCACATATGCGCCGCGCGCCAATCCGCTGGCGGAGGCGTATTTCGATCGATCGATGAAGGGAAGTTTTTGTCGTGTCAGCACCAGTGCGACCGGACCCTTGTGCTTGAGAGCGGCCCGCCAGGCCTCCGCCGTTTCCGAGGCATCAGCCGGTCTGATGAGTGTCATGTGGGGTATCGCGCGCAGCGCGCTCAGCTGCTCGATGGGTTGATGCGTCGGCCCGTCTTCGCCGAGTCCGATCGAGTCGTGCGTGTAAACGTAGATGACGTGACGCTCCATGATGCACGCCAGCCTCACCGGCGGTCTCATGTAGTCCGAGAAAATCAGGAAGGTCGCGCCGTATGGAATGATGCCGCCGAACAGCGCCATACCGTTCATGATTGACCCCATCCCGTGCTCGCGAATCCCAAAATGGAAATTGCGGCCGGCGTAGCTCTCCGCGGAGAAGCTCGGCTCGCCTTTGATGATGGTGTTGGTGGAACTCGCCAGATCGGCGGAGCCTCCCATCAGCTCGGGTAGCTTTTTGGCGATGGCGTTGATGACGACGCCCGACGCTGCACGACTCGCGACGTTGCCGTCCTTCGCCGTGAACACAGGAATCGTTTCTTCCCAGCCGTCCGGCAAATCACCACGAAGCCGGCGCTCGAGCTCCTTCGCGAGAGCTGGATTGGCGGCCTTGTAGGCGTCGTAGATCTTTTTCCATCCGGGCTCTGCCTTCGCTCGCTGTTTTCCTGCTTCACGCCAATAGCTGAGAGCTTCCGGCGCAACGTAGAAAGGCTCCAGCGATGGATAGCCGAGCGCCTTCTTGGTGAGAGTGATCTCGCCCTGGCCGAGTGCGGAGCCGTGCGCCTCAGCGGTGTCATGCTTGTTGGGACTACCGTAGCCGATGTGCGAGCGAACGACGATCAGCGACGGCTTCGATGTCTCGGCCTTTGCCGCATCGATCGCGCGATTGAGCGCGGCGAGATCGTTGACGTCGGCGACGTGCTGCACGTGCCAGCCATAGGCCTCGAACCGGGCACCGGTGTCGTCGCTGAACGTGAGCGCTGTGTCGCCTTCGATCGTGATGTGATTGTCGTCGTAGAAGCCGATCAGCTTGCCGAGCTTCGTGTGGCCTGCGAATGAAGCAGACTCGTGCGAGACGCCTTCCATCATGTCGCCATCGCTGGCGATGAAATATACGTGATGGTCGATGATCTTCTGGTCACGGTTGAACACCGCGCCCATGTGCGCCTCGGCCACCGCCATACCAACCGAGTTGCCGATCCCCTGGCCCAGCGGGCCGGTCGTCGTTTCGACGCCGGGAGTGTAACCGAGCTCGGGATGCCCGGGCGTCTTGCTCTCCCACTGCCGGAACTGCTTCAGGTCATCGAGCGTGAGGTCGTAGCCGGTCAGATACAGCACGCTGTACAACAACATCGAGGCGTGTCCCGCCGACAAGACAAAGCGATCACGATTCAGCCAATTGGGATCGGCCGGGTTATAGCGGAGGTGCTGGGTCCAGAGTACGTAGGCGAGCGGCGCCAGCGCCATCGGTGTTCCGGGATGGCCGGAGTCCGCCTTCTGAACGGCATCCATCGCGAGAACTCTGATCGCGTTGATGCAGAGATCCTCCAGCGATTGGCCGGATCCTGAAGGTGGAGACGAAGAAGAGGCTGTTGACCGGGGAGCGGTCGCGGTGTCGGCTGGCTCGGACATTAGAAGCAGTGCGGCAGGTGATAAAAGATATGCGCGGCGGGCGTCACGCCGAAGGGGATTCTCATCTGAAGCTAGCTCATACTCGCACGCGCCGCAGGGCGAGCCAATCGGCCGCTTCGCGTACTTCGCTCGGCACCAGATTGTGGCCGGCTAACTGCCATTTCAGAGTGACTTCCGCGTGCGTCGACTCAAAGAGCTCAGCCAACCGCTCGACGCTGGCCACGGGAACGATGGGATCCATGCGACCGGCGGAGATGAACACAGCGGAGCCGGTGAGATCGCTCTTCTCACTCGGCTCGTACACGAGCATGGGCCGGAAGAGGATCGCGCCCTGCAGGATCCCGGGTTCGACGAGCATCACCGTCGATGCGATGTTGGCGCCGTTGGAGTATCCGAGGGCGAAGACACGAGCGGGATCGAGCCGATATGTAATGACTGCCCCCCGAATGAATCGCGCCAGCTCCTCCGCACGCGAGCGCACTTCCTTCGGGTCGAATACGCCCTCGGCGAGACGCTTGAAGAAGCGCGGAGCTCCGGCCTCCAGAACGTTTCCGCGCGGGCTCACAATGGCGGCGCCTGGAGCGATCGCCTGTCCGATCCCGATCAAGTCGTTCTCGTCTCCGCCAGTGCCGTGCAGTACGACGAGGGTTTCGCCGTGCGACGAATCCTCCGCGGGCAAAAAGCGGTGAATGAATCCGAGATCGTCAGTCATGCATTGGGGCCGTGCAGCTCGAGTGGCGTGTGGATGTTGGGGAGGAGTGCTTCGATCTCGAATCTTCGGGGCTCGAGCCAGTTGGGGAGTTTGAGCGACTGGCCGAGTGAATCGAGGTGCTCGTCGATTGCAAATCCCGGACTATCGGTCGCGATCTCGAAGAGTACTCCGCCGGGCTCGCGGAAGTAAATGGATTTGAAGTAGTCACGGTCCAGCTGTGGCGTGACGTTGTAGCCGAGCGAAGTCAGTTCGGCGCGAACTTCTATCTGCTCGGCTTCGCTGGAGCAGCGGAACGCGACGTGGTGTACTGTTCCCGCTCCCATCACGCCGCCCCAAATGCCGGGCACGCAACGCAGGTCCACGATTGTCCCGGGGCCGCCGTCTCCGCTCGCGTAGCGATAGATGCTCCCCTGTTCGCGCACGAGCCTGAATCCGAGGGTGTTGGTGAGAAGCTGTCCGGTGAGCTCGTTGGCGTCGAGCCAGAGCGTGACGGAATAAAGGCCCCGGATCGCGTGTTCAGCGGGAACGCCAGCTCCCGACCAACCGGGGTGAGCCGCGGCCGCCGGGTGTGCGACGAGCTCGCCCATGAATCCTTCGTGATCCTTGAATGCGATGACGCGCTCGTCCTCGTAGCGCGCAACGGGCTGCCCGAACTCCACTCTCTTCTTGATGAGTCGTTCGATCCAGAACCCGACGGAACTGGGAAGGATCGAAAACGATGTGACGGCGATCTGGCCACCACCCTGTCTGCCGCGACGCGCGTCCGGCCAGGGGAAGAAAGTCAGTATACTGCCGGGACGACCGGGTTCGTCGCCGAAGTAGAAGTGATAGGTGGTTGGATCGTCGAAGTTTACGGTGCGCTTGACCAGCCTCAAGCCGAGGATCCCGGCGTAGAAATCGAGATTTCTCTGCGGATCGCTCGCGATACCGGTGACGTGATGAATACCGGCGGTCCGGAATCCCTCCACCCTTTCTCCTTCGAATAAAGCGGGAATTTACATCACGGCATTGGATGGCGAGATCATCGAGCGAGGATCCGGGATCCGATCACGGGGTGCTACGAAGGGGGGAAGAAGCGTCCCAAGGAGCACTTAACCGCCCCTGGCGGGGCCCGGCTCCCGGCAAAAAGCCAAAGAAACGTGCCAGTGTGCAAGTGAGGAGCTGACACACGTCCCACAGTAGAACCTTTCTTCTACTGGTGTCTCATGCGCTCATTCCTTCTAGTACTCGCCCTCGGCTTTCCCACTCTGGTTTCGGGACAGATCGTCGAGAGTCCGCCGCGTCCGTGGCCCTGTCCAGTTTCACCGCCGTGCTCGCCGGGAAGACCCTGCGTGATGCCGGCGTGTGGTATTCCGTCGCCCGACGTAGTGCGACAGAGCAGCGACGTGCGCGTCGATCTTGTCGATCGCGTGCTGCGCTACGAGATCACCGAGACGTTCGTCAATCGCGGAAGCAGGATAGGTGAAGCGGATTTCATGTTTCCGTTACCGAAAGGCGCCGCCTTCCAGGATTTGAAGCTCTCGATCAATGGCGAGATGGTCGCCGGCGAGACAATGAGCGCCGACCGTGCGCGGCAGATCTATGAAGAGATCGTCCGCCGGCAACGCGATCCTGCGTTGCTCGAATGGATGGGGTACGGACTGCTGCGCGCGAGAATCTTTCCGATCGCGCCGGGCGAGGAAAAGAAAGTCGTGGTGCGCTTTCAGGCCGTCGCGCCGCGAGAGGGCGATGCCTTGCGAGTCGATTATTTCCGTGGAATGCGATCGAACCAGCACGAGCTGAATCAGGAACCAGGGGGACGCACGTCCTTCGTGCTGACGTACCCCAACGACCCAATGTACGGAACGGCGTATTCTCCGACGCACTCGATCTTCGAGCAGCATTACGGGTCAGAGAGCTCTGTCGACAGTTACGGGGACCGGTCATTCGTGTCGAACAGTCGTGGATCGGTGCGACGGGTTGAGGTGAGGGACGCGCGCGGAGAGGTCACGCTCCTCATCCCAATCCGTCGCTCGACCAGCGCCGCGATCTCGATGCTGGCGAACGCGCCCGGCAACGACGATGGATTTGCGCTGATCACGCTGTCTCCGCCCTTGATCCGTCCGCGCGCCGTGCCCCGCGACGTGACGTTCGTCATCGACGTGTCCGGCTCCATGAGCGGCCAGAAAATCGAGCAGGCGCGCGCGGCGGGGAAGCAGCTATTGCGCACGCTGTCGCCAATGGACCGGTTCCGTCTGATCGGCTTCTCGAGCGATGTGCGCACGTTCCGAAACGATTTCTCGACCGCGACACGCGAGAACATTGGGGCGGCCGAGCGGTATCTCGATCAGCTGGACGCTGAGGGCTCGACCAATATCTCGGGTGCGCTCGATGAGGCGTTGTCTGCTCCCGTTCAAGCGGGAAGGCTGCCGATCGTGCTGTTTCTGACCGACGGGCAGCCGACTGTGGGAGAGCGAGATGCGTCGGTGATTGCGTCGAACGTCGCGAAGCATCGTGGGTCGCGCAGGCTGTTCACTTTTGGAGTGGGCGCAGATCTCGACGTTTCACTGATCGAGCAGCTGGCGCTCGAGGGTCGCGGCACCGCGAGCTTCGTGCGTCCGGAGGAATCGGTAGAGCGCGCGGTGGGAATCGTCGCGAGCCGCCTGACGAGCCCGCTCGTGACCGATGTCCGCGTTCGTGCCGACGGTGTACGACTTCTCAAGATGCACCCCTCGGGGCCGGTGGACATATTTGCGGGCGAAGATCTGGTGATACTCGCGCGCTATGACGGGAGTGGCACCGGGGTTGTGCGCTTCGACGGACAGACGACCAGTGGTCCGGTGAGCTGGAGCGCGCGCGTCAATTTCCCCGAGCGCTCGCGCGAGAATCCGTTCGTGGCGAGGCTGTGGGCCACTCAGCGGGTAGGATATCTGAGCGCGGAGAAGAGGAAGCATGGTGGATCGCAGGAGATCGACAACGAGATTCGTGATCTTGGAGAGCGGTTCGGCATTCCGACCGAGTTCTCGTCGTATCTCGTGGTCGAGCCCGGAATGAGCCGTCAGAGAATGATTGGCGCCGGTGGAGTGCAGCTCAATAACGTCGTAACTACCGGCGCGGTGTCACCTGCTCCGGCGACCGTTCAATTCGAAGCCGCAAAGTCGGCAGCAGCGCAACGGTCTGCGACCAGCCTTTCGGCGGCAGACGCAGCCGTAGGTATGGGTGATTATGCGAGCGCTGGTCGAGGTGATCGCGTGACCCGAGCTGGCAACGTGACCTTTGTATTGCGCGACAGTGTGTGGACCGACGTTCGCTACAAGCAAACCGGCACGGTGCTGCGGGTGAAGCCATTCTCCGACGCGTACTTCAAGCTGATCGAGCTGGTGCCGGAGCTGCGTGAGCCGTTTTCGGTAGGTGAGCGCCTGATTGTCTCCGGTCGGAGCATGGCAATCGAGCTGACCCCATCGGGAGTGGATCGTCTCGCGGAGCGCGACCTGACGCTGATACGGGATCGCTGGTAGTCGCGTGACCGACGTCGACCGACTCTTCCGAACGTACAACGCCGCGTTGGTGCGATATCTGACGCGGCGTCTGGGAGATCGCGACTGGGCTGAAGAAGTGGCGCAGGAGACGTTCGTTCGTGCGTTGAGGCAGACTTCGATACAGAACGAACGCGCCTGGCTGTTCGCGGTGGCGACGAATCTGGTGAGGGATGAAGCGAGGAAGGACATGAGACGCCGAAAGCATCTGGCACTACTGGCGGAGGAGGAGCGCGATGAAATGGTCGAGCCGGAGGAGACTACGCTCGAGCGCGCTCAGGAAGCAGCGATGGCGCGCAAGGCAGTAGATGGTCTCGCCGAGCGAGACCGTCTCGCGCTACTGATGCGGGAAGAGGGACTGGATTACAACGAGATAGCTGAAGCCTTGCAGCTGTCGCCTGGTTCGGTAGGGACAACGCTGTCGCGCGCGCGCCGCCGCCTGGTGGAGAGCTACGAAGCGTTGCAGAAGAGTCAAGAAGAGAGAGAGAAGAATGCAGCATCCTGACGAAGGAACGATTCACTCGTGGCTGGACGGCGCTTTGAGCGCCGATGAAGCCGCACGCATCGAAGCACACGTAAAAGAGTGTCCGCAGTGTGCGGCCGCGGTGGCGGAAGCGCGCGGATTCATCGCGGCGTCGTCACGGATTCTGACGGCGCTCGACAATGCGCCCCGCGGAGTGATACCGGCAGCGGCGCCAAAGAAGCGCATCGATCCAATGGTGTGGCGCGTGGCGGCAATCGTACTCGTTGTCGCGGCGGGGACGCTTGTGGTGGTCAGAAATACCGGTAACAAGCCTGTGTCTGCTTTCTCGATTATTGAGGAGCCGGACTCGGCACCAATACCTAAACCACTGCCGTCGGTCAGCATACAAGCAGATCCCTCCCGAACCACGGCGCTCGGCAGCTTGCAAACGAGTGCTGGTTCAATGAAGAAGGGCGTGGTGAAAGCGGCAGCGTCCACGCCACCGTCGCCAACCACTCTACGATTGAGAGGAGCCAACTCTCTGGACGATGCCAGTCAGCAACCGCTCCTCAAAGTGGTTGCAACCTCTAGAACAACAGGCGCGACGGTAACGTTCTACGAAGTGGCGCCAGGTGACACGGTTACTCTTACCGAGTTGACGAGCACATACCTGGAGTCTGTGGTCGCAACTGCTGTTGGTACATCGTCACAGCCACGCCAAGCGGCGGGAAAAGCGCCAGCGATGTCAGGGGGGCGCGTCGATTCAGTTGTGGCCGCGCCATCTCCTCAGAGCAGGACGGCAGGAGTGGCGTTATCCGCCGCGCCATCGGCCCCAACACCAGCCCCGCCGGTGGCCATCTTAAATGGAGTGACCACGATCAGTTGGGCAGACACAACGACGGGCAAAGTGTTAAAGCTTTCTGGACGTATGTCAAAAACAAGGTTGCAGCAAATCAAAATCTGGATCGAGCGGGAAAGAGCAACAGCGGCGGCGAAGAAAAGTCCCTGACCGCAGCGTCAGGGCTCGGGCACTCCTTTCTGGAGCGCCATCCCCATCGAGTGATATCCCTTGTCCACGTAGATGACGGTGCCGGTGATTCCCGTTGCCAGGTTGCTCGAGAGAAACGCGGCGGCATTTCCGACTTCTTCCGCTTCCAAGGGTTCGGTGAGTGGCGAGTTATAGGCGCAGTACGCGACCATCTTCTCGATGATTCCGATCGCGCTCGCCGCGCGTGACGCCAATGGACCGGCCGAGATGGTATTGACGCGGAGCCCGTACTTACGGCCGGCCTCGAACGCAAGCACACGGGTGTCGCTCTCGAGAGCCGCCTTCGCCGACGACATGCCGCCGCCGTATCCGGGAATCACGCGCTCGCTCGCCAAATATGTGAGCGAAAGGAAGGAGCCTCCCTTGCGCATGAGGGGAGCGAGACGTGAGACCATCGAAATCAGCGAATACGCGCTGACGCCGACCGCGGTGAGATACCCGGAACGGCTAGTCTCCAGCAACGGTTTCTTGACCTCCGGACCGTTGGCCAGCGAGTGGATCACGATGTCCAGCGAGTTCCTGCCGAAATCCGACTCGATGCGGTGAGCGAGGCCATCGATGCTGAAGTCGCCCGTGTCCTTGTAGCGCTTGCTGCCTCGAATGTCTTCCGGCGCATCGGCGAGCGTATCGTACGCGGCATCAAGCGGGTAGACCTTCTCGAACTCGAGAAGCTGTCCGCCAGATAACTTTCGCGACCCATCCATCTTGCCGCGTTCGAGCAGGTTCATGAAGATGTTGAGGGCGGGAGGCCAGGTCCCAACGGACACCTTAGCCCCTGCTTCGGCGAGAGATTTGGCGATCGCGAACCCGAATCCGGCGTCATCCGCGACCCCGGCAACCAGCGCGCGCTTGCCGGTGAGGTCGATGTTCAGCATTCGGGTGATATCGCGATTCGAGGCATGATTGACAAGGGGTAAGAGATTTGCATTCCAGAAACGAGATCGAACCTTTCACCAACGTTTTCAAGAGGGGACGTACTTGTTCTCAAAGCTAGTTCGTGCCGCGCTGGTTTCAGTAACCCTGGCAGTCACTGCGCAGGCACAGGTCCAGGACACCATTAGCACGAAGACGCCGCTTTTCGTCGGCAAAGACGCATTGCTGTTGGGCGCATTCCTGATTGGGACAGCGGCGGTCGCGCCCATAGACATGCAAATCGCCAGCAGGCTTCAATATCAGGGGACCCAGGAAAATGAGTTCCTCAGGCGGGCCGCTACGGGGTTCCGCTTGCTCGGCGATCCGGGATCCTTCGTCACCGGCACGGGCGTGTATCTGATTGGCCGCGCGGATGGCAACCGGCGGATCGAGGCGCTCGGATTGCATAGCGTCGAGTCAATCCTGCTCGCCGATATTCTCGGCGGTGGAATAAAGATGCTTACTGGACGACAACGTCCATTCTACGATATCAGGAGCCCACATGACTTCCAGCTCTGGAGGGGCTTCTCTGGCGATCGATACCGCTCATTTCCGTCTGGGCATACAATCACTGCCTTTGCATTCGCATCGACGGTTACGCGCGAATCGCAATTCTGGTGGCCCCACGCGACCTGGTACATGGGGACCCTGTTTTACGGAGGTGCCACACTGGTGGGCCTCTCGCGCATCTACAACAACCAGCACTGGGCCAGTGACGTGATGGCGGGAGCGGCGCTCGGTACGATCGTTGGACTAAAGGTGGTGAAGTACACGCATTCCCACCCCGGGAATCACATCGATCGCGAGCTGATAAAAGGAAAGCGATCGCAGATCCAGGTCAATCCGATCCTCTTTACCATTCGCTTCTGATGGTCGAGGCCGCTCTTACCGCGAGTAATGCTTGGCGCTGAATGGAATTTTCATACTGGCGGAGCTGCCACCCGAGATCGCGGATCAGGTCCGCGCAATCAATGAACGCTACGACCCGAAGCTGTCGCGATATAAACCGCCCCACCTGACGCTCACTGGATCCTCAGGGGCTGGCCCCATACCCCCTTCGGCGACCGTTGAGGAAATGCGCGAGAAGCTGGAGCCGATTACGCGGGACACAGCGCCGATCACGCTTTCGTTCCAGGCTCCGCAGAGGTTCATGCAGACGAACATCCTCGTTCTGCCGGTTGATTCGCATGGCCCTCTGAGGATTCTCCACGACAGGATCATCACGAGCGGACTGCCGTTCACACGGGCGCGGTACACTTTTAGCCCACACTCCACCTTGAGCTTGTACCAGTCTCTCGATGCGAAGGCGATTCGTGAGCTGCTCAAGACGCGAATACCAGAACCGTTTGTGATAAGCGCAATTCAGATCTATCACACCCGGGATCCACAACCTTCACGAAAGCTCCTAGAGCTGCCCCTGACCGGTGGATTCAAGAAAGATTGAGATCGCCTGGCGCACGGCCTGGATGAGGATACTGGGCCGGATGCTACCGGGACCCAGGGAAGCCACTCTGCCGCCCGCGACGAATTCTGACTATCGAGTCCTGTTCATCCGCTACGAGCGCATCGGCGACATGATCATGGCGACGTCACTCATTCGGAACATCGCGAATTCGCTGCCGGGCGGAACGGTGGATGTGATCGCGACGCCGAGCACGGCGCCCGTGCTCGAAGGGAATCCATACGTCGGCCGCGTGCTGATACTCGAGCGTAATTCTTTTCGCAGCTATGGCAACCTGATGAGGCGGCTCAGACGCGAGCGCTACACGGTGATGGTGGATGGTAGGATCAACAATCCGCCAATTTTTACTTCCACTCCGCTTCTCATGTATGCAGGAGGGGCACGCTTTCGGGTGGGCGCGGGCGGTGACAGCGAGCCTCGGATCTACAACGTGTGCGTTCCCGAATGGAATCGGACCAGTCACTACATCGAAGGCTCCAAGCTTCTCGTCGTTCCATTCGGCGTTGATCCCCAATCGGTGGATTGGCAGCCGGAAATATTCCTGACGGAGGAAGAACGCACACAGGCGGAAGCGCGGTGGAGGGAGGCGCGAGAGCTGGTGATGCCATCCGCGGGAGCTACTACCGGTGTTACAAAACGACTCCTCGTCAACCTCTCGGCGTCAGAGGTCAAGAGGCGCTGGCCAGACGGCAAATTCATCGCGACACTCCAGACCGCGCGTGCCCGCGCGCCGAGCATGCCGATCATCGTCATCGGCCTTCCCGCCGAATGGGAGCGGGTGGACAAAGTGGCGGCCGAGGTGAACGGATTGGCGGTCAGAACTCCGAAGGTTCGCGATGCATTCGCGCTGGTGGGAGCATCGGACATGGTTTTTACGCCAGACACGAGCATCTCGCATGCGGCGTCGGCGTTCCGAAAACCGTCACTGGTTTTGGGTTGCGCACCCTCGATCAGACGTGAGCATAAGCCCTATGCCCCCTGGAACACGCCCGGCGAGGTCATCGCGTGGCCCGAAGACGATCTTTACCAGCTCCCATACGAGCGCGTGTCCGAGGCGCTGGACAAGTTATTGGCGGATTTCGGGGGTTAACCCCGGCTCTAGCGGATCGTCTAACAGGTATGCTTCTGACCTCAAAACTGCGGTTAATTCCCGTTGCGATGCTGGCATTGGCGATCCCCGGACGTCTCTTCGCTCAACAATCGCATAGCCATTCCGATACAGCGGCAGCACATGCGGCGCCCGGCTCGACCGACATGGGTGGGATGGACATGAGCGCGAGTGACGACTGGAAGATGGCCGCGATGGCGAAGCACATGGCGTACTCGAGCCCGCGACCGCTTACCACCGCCGATTCAGCCAAGTCCGCCCACGTGATCAACGAGCTGCGGCAGGCGATCGCGAAGTACCAGGACATAAGCGTTGCCGAAGCCGATGGCTACAAGATGTTCGCGCCCCAGATCAAGAATCAGCCGCAGTACCATTTCACGAAGAAGTGGAACGCGATTCGGAACCAATTTGGATTCGATCCGGCGCGTCCGACCTCACTTCTATATAAGAAGGATGCACAGGGGCAGTTTCACCTGATCGGCGCGATGTACACGGCCTCGAAAGGCACGTCCGAAAAGGATCTCAACGAGCGCGTTCCGCTCAGCGTCGCTCACTGGCACCGGCACGTGAACTGGTGCATTCCAGCTCGGCGGGAGAAAGACCGCTGGACCGAAACGAAGAATGGACGCCCCGTCTTTGGTCCGCTGGGCGTAGCGACCAGGGAAGAGTGCGATGCGGCGAACGGTCGCTTCATTCCGCAGGCGTTCGGGTGGATGGTGCACGCCAACACTTTCGCCGGCAACGACCTCAAATCCATCTGGCACGACGACCACATGGATCACGATCACGCGATGATGGGCGACCCGAAAAACCCGGACTGACTTCCGGCGGCAATCACACTGGCAATGTGGACGACTTGCCCGGTGCGGTAAATTGTACGGATGCCTCCACAATTCATCTATGTAATGAAGGACCTGCGCAAGGTCGTCCCGCCATCGCGGGAGATTCTGCGCGGGATCTGGTTGTCTTTCTATCCTGGCGCCAAGATCGGCGTCCTCGGCGCCAACGGCGCGGGCAAGTCGACACTGCTGCGCATCATGGCGGGGGTCGACACCGATTTTCAGGGCGAAGCGTGGCCCCATCAGGGAACACGGATCGGATACCTCTCGCAGGAGCCGCAGCTCGACGAGT
Organism: Gemmatimonadales bacterium UBA4720; assembly: GCA_002404335.1. Lineage (GTDB taxonomy): Bacteria > Gemmatimonadota > Gemmatimonadetes > Gemmatimonadales > Gemmatimonadaceae > UBA4720. The sequence goes on along the minus strand of DHJM01000151.1, from coordinate 68,257 downwards.
CCAAGAACGTGAAAGAGAACGTGGACGTCGCTGTGAAGCAGACGCGCGACCTTCTCCTGAAATTCGAGGAGATATCCAACAAGTTCGCCGAGCCGATGTCGGACGACGAGATGACAAAACTGCTCGATCAACAGGCGAAGGTTCAGGAAAAGATCGACGCCGCTAACGCGTGGGAGCTGGACCGGAAGATCGAGATCGCGATGGATGCGCTGCGCCTGCCGCCCGCCGATGCCGACGTGAACACACTGTCCGGCGGAGAGAAGCGGCGAGTCGCACTCTGCCGGACGCTGCTCGAGGAGCCCGACATGCTGCTCCTCGACGAGCCGACGAACCATCTCGATGCCGAATCGGTGGCGTGGCTGGAGAGATATCTTGCCGAATTTCCGGGAACCGTCGTAGCCGTAACGCACGATCGGTATTTCCTCGACAACGTCGCGGGCTGGATTCTGGAGCTCGATCGCGGAGCGGGAATACCGTACGAGGGGAACTACAGCGCCTGGCTCGATCAAAAACGCACCAGACTGGCAACCGAAGAGAAGCAGGCCTCGGCGCGGCAGAGATCACTGGAGCGCGAGCTCGAATGGGTGCGCATGTCCCCGCGCGCTCGGCAAACCAAAAGCAAGGCGCGCATTCAGAAGTACGAGGAGCTGGCGACGGCGGCCGAAGGTGAGAAGGTTATGCAGAACGAGATCGTGATCCCGCCACCCGCGCGTCTTGGAAACGATGTCGTAATCGCCAAGAGTCTGAAGAAGGCCTACGGCGAGAAGGTGCTATTCGACGATCTCTCGTTCTCGCTGCCGCGCGGAGGAATTGTCGGAATCATCGGCCCGAACGGTGCCGGAAAGACGACGCTCTTCAGGATGATCGCCGAAAAGGAGAAGGCGGACGGCGGATCGCTGACGATCGGAGACACGGTGCAGCTCGCTTACCTGGATCAGACGCGCGAATTCAACGACGCGAACACTGTTTATAAGGAAGTGAGCGAGGGGAACGACGTCATCATGGTTGGGAAGCGCGAGATGCAGGCGCGAGCGTATCTGGCGCAGTTCAACTTCAAGGGTCCCGATCAGCAGAAGAAGGTAAAAGATCTGTCCGGTGGAGAAAGGAATCGGCTGCACCTCGCGAAGCTTTTGAAATCAGGCGGCAATCTGTTGCTGCTCGACGAGCCGACGAACGATCTCGACGTCGACACGTTGCGCGCGCTCGAGGAGGCGCTGATCGGTTTCCCGGGGTGCGCGGTTGTGATTTCGCACGATCGCTGGTTTCTGGATCGGATTGCGACGCACATACTCGCGTTCGAGGGGAATTCGGAGACAGTGTGGTTCGAGGGGTCTTATCGCGATTACGCCGAGGACTTCAAGAGGCGGAAGGGAGCGGACGCGGACAGGCCGCATCGGATCGCGTACAGAAAGCTCGTGCACAAATAGTCGGTAATTCCAGGCGGTGCGCGCGACCACCAGCCTTGCAAGGATCCCCTGCGTGCGGCAGCATTTGTAATCCCGTTACGGAGTGATCATGCGGCCACTTGCTTGGATTGGCGTGCTTCTCATCGTCGGCGGCCTTGTCGTCGTTGCGATGCGCGGAATACCATATACGAAAAGCCATAACGAAGTCGAAGTCGGACCTCTTAAGGTCACTTCGCAGGAGCGCGGCATGGTGACGCCCGTTGTAGGAATCGCCGCTATCGTGATCGGCGGAGTTCTTGTGTTCGCTGGCCGGAAGGGACCGGCATAACTGGCTGCCCCACCCGGCATCGGCCGGATGGGGCAACTATAAATATCGGGGAGAGACTTAGTCGCCGGTGTTGCTTTTCAGGAGGCGCTGGCGGTACGCCTCGCTGGCGTAGATCGCCACTTCGACTCGACGGTTCTGCGATCGACCGGCATCGGTGTCGTTGGTCGCAACTGGCTCCGACTCGCCCTTGCCTGATGCAGCGAGTCGGGATCTGTCTACACTTTGCGTGGCGAGGTACGCGGCCGCTGAATTCGAGCGGCGCTCGGAAAGACGCTGATTGTACGCGGCATCGCCCACGTTGTCGGTGTGCCCGACAATCAGCAGCTGCGAGTCGGGATACTTCTGCAGACTCTTCGCGAGCTCCGTCAGGTTCGTCCCGGCCGTCGGAAGAATCTGATCCGAGTCGAATGCGAAGAGGAGCCCTGAAGCGAAGGTCACCTCGATTCCCTCGCCCACACGCGCGACTGTCGCGCCCGGGATGGTCTGGCTCAGCTCCTTTGCCTGTTGATCCATCTGGTGCCCGATGATCGCACCAGCGGCACCGCCGACCACTGCGCCGATGATGGCGCCCCTCGCGGTCGAGCCCGTCTGGTTGCCGATCACGCCACCTACTGCGGCGCCGGTCGCGGCGCCGATCACAGCTCCCTCCTGCTTCTTGTTCATACTCGCGCACGCGCTCGCGCCCACGGAGCCGATCACCAGGAGCGCGGCCAGAGCGTGCAGCCGCTGCTTATTTGACATCTTCATGTATAGAACTCACTTAAGAGACGGGAGTCCCATTACATACAATTCGGGTGCCACATGAGTGCGGACGCTGGCGAGTTGACACTCCCAGTCGGGCGTTAACTCCTTAAGTCGCGGCTCGGTTAGCGGCGGCCGCCATCGTCGTCGTGGACTCCCAGCCACTCTCTCGTCATCCGTGCAACGCGCTCGGCCGTGGCCGGATCGAGGTTCGCAAGCACGATCAGATCGTATCCACCGGGAAGACCTCCTTCGACGACCGCGTTCATCCCGCCCGAGCCGCCGGCGATTCCCAGTCCCGCCGGGACCCCATTTGGAATCCGGTTCTCGCGCAGCGCCTGCACGAATTTCACGAGATCCTGCGCGGTGGAATAACCACCGCCTGCCGAACTTCCGCGCCCGGGAAGATCTCGGCTATTCGGATGGAGCGGCGTACTCAGCGGAGCATCCTCATCGCCGCGGGTGTAGCCGATCGCAGTGTTCGGCGGCAGTGAATCCACTGCAAAAGAACCGGTGCGTGTCATCCCCGCCGGCTTGAAGATGTGCTCGCGCACGTAGGTGTAATAGTCATCGCCCGACAGCCGCTCGACCAGGAGGCCGAGCACGACATATCCCGCGTTCGAGTATGCGTTCCGTGTTCCCGGCTCGAATGCCAGCGGCTGGTTTACGAACAGCGGGAGATAGTCCTTGAGAGTGCGGATATCGTTTCTCTTCCCACCGGCCGGCGGGTCGAAGATGTCGCCTCCAATTCCGGACGTGTGGCGCATCAACTGGCGAATCGTGATCTTGCGCGCCACTTCCTTGTTGGGATAGTCCGGCCAGTACGTGGCGAGGGTCGAATCGAGATCGAGCTTGCCCGCGGCGCGGAGTTGGAGGATCGCAATCTGGGTAAAGATCTTGTTGATGGAGCCGAGGTTGAAGGCCGTCTCCGGATTGTTGGCAACTCGGCGCTCACGATCTGCCATTCCGTAGGCGCGCTGGAAAACGGGCATTCCATTCTTCGCCACCACCGCAACACCCGAGAACTGACCGGCCTTGCTGAGACTGTCGAGTGAAGTCGTCAGCCGTCGAACGAGCTCGGTCTGAGAAATTGGCGATGGGCGACCCGGTTCGGTGCCACCGGATGGCTGTTGCGCCGTTATGGAGCCGCCGAGGAGGGACATCGGCAAGAGAAAGCGAAGTGTGCGCGTCATGACCCGTTAGTGGGAGGCGCCGTCCAAATGGTTGCTATGATCCCGCTGTCGTGCGACAAGTCAGGCGGGGATAAATTAGCCTGATGCTCCTCATGCTCTTGGCTGCGGCGGCGTTGCTCCAGGACTCATCGCTTGTGTACAGTGGGCGCGCGAACCGCACGCATGTCGATATTCCGAGAATCGATACGGTCGCCAGCATCGATGGCAACCTCGACGAGCCCGTATGGCGCAGAGCCGCTCGGCTCACCGGTTTTTCGCAGTATCAACCGGTCGATGGTCGTCCGGCCGACGAGCCCACCGAGGTTCTGGTGTGGTACTCGCCCGACGCGATCTACTTCGGGATTCGCGCGCGTGAGATACACGGCAACGTCGTGCGCGCGACGCACGCAAACCGCGACAATATCGACAGCGAGGATCAGATCCAGATCCTGCTCGATACCGACAACGCGCGACAGATCGCGTTTCTCTTTGGCGTCAATCCATACGGAGTCCAGCAGGACGGAACACGGAGCGCACAGTTCGCGGGCGGCGCGGGAGGTCCTTCAGCAACCGGTGGTGGATTTCGAACCATGAATCCGCTCGAGGGAAGCGTCGATCTCAATCCCGACTACTTCTTCGAGTCGAAGGGGCGCCTGGTCGAGGGCGGGTATGAGGTCGAGGTGCGGATACCGTTCAAGAGCCTTCGGTATCAGGACGCGAGGGTTCAGAGCTGGGGGATTCACATCCTTCGGCGAGTGCAGCACTCGGGCTTTCAGGATACATGGGCTCCGGCGGTTCGCGCGAACGCGAATTTCCTTGCGCAATCGGGAACGCTCGATGGGCTGCACGACCTGAAGCGCGGGCTCGTTCTCGAAGCGACGCCGACCGTGACCGCGAAAGCAGACCGGTCACCGACGATCGGCAACGGTCGTGACTATCAGCAGAAAGGCGAACTGGGCGGCGATGCGCGGTGGGGGATCAGGCAGAATCTCACGCTCAACGGGACGATCAATCCTGATTTCTCGCAGGTCGAAGCCGACATCGGACAGGTGTTGCTCAACGAGCGATTCGCGCTGTTCTATCCGGAGAAGCGGCCGTTCTTCCTTGATGGACTCGAGCTGTTCGATTCTCCCAATCAGCTGATTTACACTCGACAGATCGTCGCGCCGCTGGGTGGGGTCAAGCTCGCTGGCAAGCTTGGTGGGACCAACATTGCCTCAATGATAGTGGCCGACGACCAGCAGTACTCATGGGCCGGCAATCACTCGCCATTGTTCGGCGTGTCGCGGATTCGATACGACTTCGGCTCCAGCAACACGCTGGGTGCGGTGCTCACAGCGCGTGAAGACGGCGTCAACTACTCGCGCGTCGCGGCCGGTGATTTTCGTTTTTATCACTCGAAGCTCTACTTCGCGCAGTTCCAAGTGGGCACCTCGTGGACGGACAGCCTGCGCAATCGGCGGAATGGATCTCTTTATCAAGCGGACTGGGACCGGACGGGGCGCGCATGGGGCTTTCACTACACACTCAGGTCGCTCGATCCGGGCTTCAACGCTGCTGCGGGTTTCGTAAATCGCACAGGTATCATCGAGGGGAGAGCGTTCAACCGACTCAGCTTCTACGGAGCTCAGGGCGCGCTGGTGCAGACTTACGGCTCCTTTTTCGGTTGGGATCGAATCTGGAACAATGCCGGCGCGGGCCACGGCCTGGCAGAGAGCAGCGAGTCGATTCAGCCGAGTGCAACTATACGCGGTGGATGGCAGCTGAGCGGGGCGATCACTCACAGTTATTTCGCTTTCGATCCATCGCTGTACACGGGATTGACGGTCGAGCGATCCGGTGGAACGGTGGTAGATACCTCGGCGTTCATTGTTCCACCGCCCGAGAAGGACGAATGGGGCGGATCGTTTAGACTGACGACGCCCACCTACCGACTTTTCAGCGGCACGGCGAGCATCACCGAGAGTCAGGTGCCGATTTTCCGCGAAGCAGCGCCGGGGAACAGCTCACAGATGGATGCGGCGCTCGACGTCAGGCCAACCACGGCGATCCGAAGCTCGCTCCAGTTCTCTCGACTGACCATCGCGCGCAAGTCGGACGGCTCGCGGTTTTCGTCGGAGACGATTCCGCGCATTAAGGTGGAGTACCAGGTGAGCCCGCCGATTTTCATCCGACTGGTTGGGCAGTACGCCGCACGGTCACGATCGACACTTCGAGACCGGAATGGAAATCCAATCCTCGTAGATGGCGTGCTCGACACGGGCGAGACGACGAACGAATTCTCGACAGATTGGCTGTTCAGCTACCGTCCGGTCCCGGGCACGCTCGTGTACCTGGGATATGGCTCGACGCTCGAAGAGCCCCGCGAGTTCAGGTTCCAGGATCTGCGGCGCACGCGGGACGGATTCTTCGGGAAAATCAGTTATTTGTTCCGGCTCTAGGCTTTCGCCGCGGTTAACCATCTCAATACCGCATTCGGGACAGATCGTCACCGGCGGAAGGCCTGGCCTAGGTACCTTTCAGGACGTTCGAAATATCCAATTCCTTTTCCAGGCGCTATTCTGCCGTTCTCTTCATTAAAGCTTCATCCCAGTCTCCAAAAAGGCCTCAAAGAACTGGGCTTTCAGCGACCAACTCCAATTCAAGCTGAGGCAATACCCGCCGCACTCGAGGGGCGCGACATTCTCGCCTGCGCGATGACGGGAAGTGGCAAGACCGCCGCGTTCGTGCTACCGATTCTGCATCATCTCATCGCCAAGCCGCGCGGGAAGACCCGCGCACTGGTTGTTACTCCCACGCGAGAGCTCGCCGCGCAGATTCTCACCGCGCTCGATTCGATGGCGGTTCACACGCCGATTACAGCCGCCGCGATTTATGGCGGCGTGGGCATGGCGCCGCAGGAGCACGCGATGCGCGCTGGCGTTGACGTTCTTGTCGCTACTCCAGGCCGGTTGCTAGACCATCTGAGCTCATCTTATGCCAGTCTCAAGAACATCGAATATCTGGTGCTCGATGAGGCCGACCGGATGCTGGACATGGGATTTCTGCCCGACATCAAGCGCATTCTGAAGATGGTACCGGCCAAGCGTCAAACGCTCCTGTTCAGCGCGACGATGCCGCCGCCAATCGCCGCGCTCACGAAGGAGATGCTCCACAATCCCCTGATGATCGACCTCGGCCGGCGCTCGCTGCCGGCGGTCGGAATCACGCAGGCTGTCTACCCGGTGAAACAGGATCTGAAAAAGGATCTGTTGCTGGCGCTGCTCGATCGAGGTGAAATGGCGCAGGCGCTGGTGTTCACGCGCACTAAGCATCGCGCGAACCGCCTGGCCGAGCAGCTGGTGAAGCGAGGCATCAAGGCGGAGCGGATTCATGGAAACCGCTCGCAGAGTCAGCGCACAGCGGCGCTGGCGGGATTCAAGAACGGGCACTACAAGGTTCTCGTCGCAACTGACATCGCTGCGCGCGGAATTGACATCGAGGCACTCGGGCACGTCGTCAACTTCGATGTGCCGCAGGCGCCAGACGATTACATCCATCGGGTGGGCCGCACTGCGCGCGCGGGCGAGGTCGGAGATGCGTTCACTTTCGTCGCGCCGGACGAGCAGAACGATCTCCGCGCGATCGAAAAGGCGATTGGAAAGCGGCTGCCGCAGATAACGATCCCCGACTTCGACTACAACGCGCGGCCGGAGGGTCGTCTCGAGATCCCGATCGGCGAGCGGATCGCCGCAATCAGGGGCAGGAAGGCGGATGAGCGGGCGCGATCGAAGGCAAAGGCGGCCCGGTCGGGTGGCTCGAACGGCTCACATGGCTCGAACGGCTCACACAGCTCGGGCAGCTCACATGGCTCCGGCGGCTCGACACGGTCGGGTAGCTCAGGAGGATCAGGCTCGGGTCGCTCGGGCTCAGGTGGTTCGCGTCGAAGTGGCGGCCCGTATCGAAGTCGTCGCGGACGTTAGGCACTAAAGACAGCCTGCGTTCCGTTTGTGGCTACAGATTGACGCTCTTCATTCCTCCTTCCGCATAGCGCTCGCCGGCGGCGGCCCCCTTTGGCGCCGCCGCGTCGATGCGCCTGAGATCAGACTCCGACAAAACAATGTTCAGGGCACCGACATTCTCCTCGACCCGCTCGGGGTGCCTGGTCCCCGGAATCGGCACAATGTCGTCTCCCTGGGCCAGCACCCACGCCAACGCCAGCTGCGCGGGCGTGCATTTGTGCTCCTTCGCGATCTCCTCGACCCTCGCGACAAGCTCGAGATTCATTTTGAAATTCTCACCCTGAAAGCGCGGGTTCTGTCTCCTGAAATCGTCCTGTGCCAGATCGTCGATTTTCTTGATCTGTCCGGTAAGAAATCCGCGGCCAAGGGGACTGTAGGCTACGAAGCCAATGTCCAGAAGGCGCAGCGCGTCGAGCAGTCCCCCTTCGGGATCGCGCGTCCAGAGAGAGTACTCAGTCTGCACCGCGGAGATCGGGTGAACCTTGTGCGCTTTGCGAATCGTGTTGACCGATGCTTCTGACAGTCCGATGTAGCGCACTTTTCCCTCGCGAACGAACTCGGCCATCGCACCGACGGTCTCCTCGATCG
>DHJM01000151.1:45655-59903 GCA_002404335.1 Gemmatimonadales bacterium UBA4720 | reverse complement strand
TTCGCACGCCTGGCGGACGTACTCGGGACTGCCATTGATGCTCCGTATGGTCGGATCTTTGGGATCGCGCACGTTGCCGAACTTGGTCGCGATGATTACGCGGTCGCGCTTTCCCTTGATCGCGCGGCCGACCAGCTCTTCGTTCTTGAACGGGCCGTACATGTCGGCGGTGTCGAGCATGGTGATGCCGAGCTCGAGCGCGCGATGGATGGTCGCGATGGATTCCTTCTCGTTGCTCGGGCCGTAAAACTCCGACATGCCCATGCAGCCCAGGCCGATGGCGGATGTCTCGAGGCCCTGGGAGCCGAGGCGGCGCGTCTTCGTAGTGGCGGGACTCATTTGAATTCCTGAAAGCGGTACGTGAGCAAGTGATCACCGCAACAGATACGCCGAAACGCTGCGAACGCAAGTTCAGCGCGCGTTATAGCGGTTCCGCGGCGCCGCTATCACTCTTAAGGCAATGCCGATCTCCCTCACCGCGCGGAACGTCTCGCACCACTTCGGCAACGTCGTCGCTCTGGACGACGTGACCATCGACATTCCAGCGGGACGGGCGACAGCGCTCGTCGGGGAGAGCGGCTCCGGAAAGACGACACTCCTTCGCTGCTTCAACCGTCTCGTAGAGGCGGATCGCGGGCAGGTGATGGTCGGCGACAAGGATGTCCGAACCCAGTCACCTGTGTCTCTACGGCGCGGAATCGGATACGTGCAGCAGCATGGCGGGTTGCTTCCGCACTGGCGGGTGCTGCGCAACGTCGAGCTCGTGCCGACACTCCAGCACATGCCCGATTCCGCCGAAGCAGCTCGGCGCGCGCTCGAGCTCGTTGGGCTTTCGTCGGCGCAATTCGGCTCGCGTTTCCCCCACGAGCTGTCGGGTGGCCAGCGACAGCGCGTGGCACTGGCGCGGAGCATCGCCGCTCGGCCGGGCGTAATTCTGCTCGACGAGCCATTCGGAGCACTGGACGCAATCTCGAGGGCCGAGCTACAGGAAAGCTTCGACAATTTGCGTCACGATCTCAGTGTCACCACGCTGCTGGTCACGCACGATCTGGCCGAAGCGGGACGTCTCGCTGAAGAAGTGGTGGTGATGAGGAGGGGAAGGATCGAGCAGCGAGGCAGCATGCGAGATCTCATTCGCGCGCCGGCCACGGAATACGTCGCGCGGCTGATAGAGCGGGCACGAGCGGGGCTTGAGGCTCTGCGCTCGTGACCGGGATTCGACACCGTGCGCGAATGAGATCGAGGCAGCGAATCGGCGTCCTGCTTGCTACGACGATCGTCGGTGGTGCAATGCCCGCCGCGCTCCTCGCACAACAAGAGAGTCGACCGGTGGTCGTGGCCTCGAAGCCGTTCGGTGAGTCGTATCTGCTGGCGGAGATGTTCTCGCAGCTGCTCGAATCCCGCGGATTCAGCGTGGATCGGAAGCCTGGGCTTGGCGCAACCGAGATCGCATTCGGCGCGCTCCGCACCGACGCGATCGATGTCTACCCCGAGTACACGGGGACAGGGCTCATCGCGATTCTGCACGACACGTTACCCGATTCTGTCGCGGCCAATCCGCGGGTAGTGTTTGCGCACGTCGCCCGCCGGTTTGCGAATCTCTACCATGTGCGCTGGCTCCCGCCACTCGGCTTTCAGAACACGTACGCGATCGCCGTCACGCGATCGACGGCAAGCCGCTACCATCTTCGCACGCTCAGTGACCTCGCGCGCGAGAGTCCGCATCTGACGGCGGGGTTCACCGCTGATTTCATCGGGCGAAGTGATGGACTGATCGGCCTGTCTCACGTATATGGATTGAGGCCTCGCGCTGTGAGGCCACTAGCGCCGGCGGTGAAATACCAGGCGCTCGCATCGGGCGCGGTGGATGTCATCGATGGCTATTCAACCGATGGGCTGCTCGCCCGCTACGATCTGGTCACCCTGATCGACGACAAGCATTTCTTTCCTCCATACGAAGCGGCCGCGCTCGTATCCAGTCGACTAGACAGCCAGATGCCCGGAGCAATCGCGGCGCTTGCGCTTCTGAGTGGACGCCTGGATGAGAAGACGATGCGACAGCTCAATCGTCGGGTGGAAGTGAATGGCGAAGACGTCCGCCGAGTGGCAGGTGACGAGCTGGCTGCGCTTGGGCTCTCCGGCGCGACGCCCGAGGCGAGCGAGGCGAAAGCGGCGCCATCGGCGCAGCAGTCTGGATTCGCGGAGTATTTGTGGGATCGCCGGGCGACGGTAACGGCACTCCTGGTCCGGCATCTGGAGCTCGTCGCTTTCGCTCTTTTCGCCGCTGTTATCGTTGCGGTTCCACTGGGACTTGGGCTCGAACGAACTCGACGAATCGCGGAGCCGACGATTGGCGCACTCGGAGTACTGCAGACGATTCCAAGCATTGCTCTGCTCGCCTTCATGATTCCATTGCTTGGTATCGGAGTCGTCCCGGCCCTGGTGGCGCTCTGGCTGTACGCACTTTATCCAATTGCGCGCGGAACTTATACGGGAGTCCGCGACGCCGATCCTGAAGCCGTAAATGCCGCTGAAGCGCTTGGCACCACTCCAACGCAACGACTGATGTGGGTGCGCCTTCCGCTCGCGGCACCAGTGATCATGGCTGGAATCCGCACTGCCGCAGTCATCACTGTGGGAGCGGCGACGCTCGCCGCGTTCATTGGCGCAGGAGGCTTGGGGGAGCCAATCGTCGCGGGTCTCGCTCTCGCGGACACTCGGATGATTCTTTCAGGCGCGCTTCCGGCCGCGGCGCTCGCTCTCGCCGTGGACGGCGTCCTTGCGATCGTGGAACAGTTCGTGACTCCGGCCCACCGGCGGAAACGATTCTGGAGACGGCGAACGAAAGGTCCGAACGTCTCAATCGCTCCGGCGATCTAGCTCTGTGTAACCAGTGCGCGGCAGGCTGCGGTGGCTGAATCGAGGAACTCGCGGACCTGCCGCTCCTGGGCGGATGCGGCGCCGAACCGGGATCCGGGAAGAACTGGTCCAACCCATTCGTTGGTGTGCCAGGTGCCGTTTCCCCACAATGGGCGAGACTGAGCACGAGACGCGCTGGGTTGCGGGCTCATGTTGAGATAGAAATACGGCTCGTCGTAGAAATCGTCGCCTGGCTCCAGTCCCATTCCAATGGTACGACCAGGCGCGACTTTGATGAGCGTTGCGAGGTCGAAGTGCTGCGGCCAGCACCTTAGCTCGCTGGCTCCGCGCGTCTTTCGGACAACGGACCCGAGTAGCGTGGCAGCGTTCGAGAACCATTTCGAAAGCTCTTCGAAGAGAGTCGGCGCACTGGCATCGAATGATTCTCCAATCGCGACTGAATGGTCGGGTATCTCATAATCTCGCCGCAGCGTATAACGCGTCGGGTCCGCACCGAGAGATTTGACCTGCGAACGAATCCACTCAGTCGCGTCGGTAATCGTACGTCCATGGAGCTTGTATTCCGCGATCGGCTGATTGTCTTCGGTGACTATCAGCAACGCGAACTTGGACGGCCTCGCGCCGATCCGGAACGGTCGCCCAGTCGGAATCACACGCGAAAACAATCCGGCAAGAGAAGGCACCCACTCCAGGTTGGTATGGCTTTCATCCGGACGATGCGCGAGGAAGGAAATCCCGGCGGCAGCTCCGAACTGCGCGGCGTAATGCAGCTGCAATCGGCAATCTGTAAGCTTTGCTGCGTCTTCGGGTCGAACTGGCTGCCAGGTCCTGGGGGAAGGGCGGTAGGTCTCTGCGGCAGCGTGCGGGATCAATTCCACGGGGGTATCCGGTAATGCGGATTAGCAGCATATGTAACAGTGTCTGCTGACACAAGTCGGGGTTCATCAGTCGACGACCAGCCGTTTCGGAATGCACCATTGCTGACCTTTCCGGGGCATATTCAGCGGCGATGACGGCATTTCGAAGCTGGGTGGCAGCCGGTTCCCGCGATCTTGCCTCTGTTCGCGACGCTGGGGCTGGTGGATGCGAACCTCAAGCCCAAGCCAGCGCTCGCTACGTGGGACACGATCTTCGCGCGACGACTAAAGCATTAAGCGGCGTTGGCGATCGGCCGATCGCGTGCCGCGGCAGCGTGAGATCTTCCGTACGTGAAGTAGATCGTCAGTCCGACGGCCAGCCACACGAACAACCTAATCCACGTCGGGAGCGGGAGACCGGACATCAGGTAAAGACAGATGAGAGTTCCCACGATTGGCACCCACGGCATTCCCGGTGTCCTGAACGGTCGGTGCGTGTCGGGTTCTATTCTACGCAGGATCAGGACTCCCATGCACACGATCGCGAACGCGAGCAGAGTTCCCATGCTCACGAGCTGGCCCAGCACCGCGATTGGAAACAGTCCGGAAGCGATTGCGATGACGAGTCCTGTGATCGCGGTCGTCACGTGCGGAGTGCGATACCGCGGGTGGAGTCTGGCAAACAGAGGCGGGAGCAATCCGTCGCGGCTCATCGAGTAGAAGATCCGGGATTGGGCCAGCATGTTCACCAATATCACGCTCGACAGCCCGCAAATCGCGCCGATGTTGATGATGGGCGCGAGCCACTTGAGCCCCGTGGCCTGAACCGCGACGGCAATCGGTGAGGCGACGTTGAGACTGGTGTATGGGACGAGCCCCGTCATCACGAGCCCAACGGAGATGTATATGACGGTGCAGATCGCGAGCGAGACGAGAATTCCGATCGGGATGTCGCGTCCAGGATTCTTTGCTTCCTGTGACGCAGTGGAGACCGCGTCGAAGCCGATGTAGGCAAAGAAGATGATTCCCGCGCCGCGGAGGATCCCGCTCCATCCGAACGATCCGAACTGGCCCGTGTTCGGAGGAATGAAGGGGTGAAGATTCGCCGTGTTGACGTAGTGCGCGCCGAACGCAACGAAGATTGCCAGCACCGCGACCTTGATGATGACAATGGTGGTATTCACTCGCGCTGATTCGCGGATTCCAATGACCAGAAGTCCTGTGAGCGCGAGACAGATCACCATTGCGGGGAGGTTGAACACCCCGATGACGTGGGTTCCGTCGGGCAGGCAAATGTGAACCCCGGGGGCACCGGTGAGACGCGGTGGAATCGTGATCCCCATCTCGCCAAGCAGAGTGATCGCATAGGCCGACCATCCCACCGCCACGGTCGAGGAGCTTAGCGAGTACTCGAGAACGAGATCCCAGCCGATAATCCACGCGACCAGCTCGCCCATCGTCGCGTAGGCATAGGTATAGGCGCTTCCGGCCACCGGAATCATACTCGCCAGCTCGGCGTAGCAGAGGCCGGCGAACACGCAGGCGATTCCGGCGAAGACCATCGATAGCGTCAGCGCCGGGCCGGCGTTCTGGGAGGCGACGGTGCCGGACATGACGAAGATTCCGGCTCCGATCACTGCCCCGATTCCAAGGGTGACCAGAGCCAGCGGTCCCAGCTCTCGTCGCAGCGTCCCCGAGCCAGCCTCCGCCAGCAGTGAACCGATGTCCTTCCGAACGAAGAGCGACATGAACCCTCCCAATTTGGATGCGAAATTGTATACAATCGGGCCTAGAATAATCAGCACGCGTGGGACGCGCAAGAAGGCACCGGCGGCTGGGTGCACGAAGAAGAGTGTCGTGACGCCGGGCGGCGTTATATTGGCGGAATGGTGCAGAGACGAGCTGCCGCCAAACCGCGCTCCTCGCCGGAGCGGGGACGACGCGCCAAAGGTGCCACCGAGCGAGCGAACAAACTTTACGACTCGCTGCGGAATCTCATTGTCCGCGGGCAGCTGGCGCCCGGGGCACGAATCGTGGAAACTGAAGTCGCCGAGCGCTTTGGCGTCAGCCGAACGCCGGTTCGCGCCGCGTTTCAGCGGCTCGAGCGGGAAGGCTACGTCGTCGCCTCGCCCACCCACCAGGCGCGGATGACCGTCGCGCCGCTCACGCGCGAGGACGTTGGGGAGCTGCTCGAGATCGTGGGTGAGCTCGAGGGTCTCGCCGCCCGGAGCGCGGCACGTCTAGGCGAAGCCCAGCGGGAGACGCTGGCGAAGGGGCTGACCACGCTCAACGCCGAGTTCCGGAAGGCTGCATCGGCCAAGGGCGCACAGCCGGGCAAACTGTACGAGCTCGACGAGAAATTTCACCGGCGCTACGTGGAAGCCGGCGCCGGAGCGCGACTGCGCTCGCTGCACGACGCCGTGAAACCGCAGGCCGAGCGCTACATCAGGATGTACATCGCGCTACTGCTCGACACGGTGCCGACCGCCGGGACCGAACATGATGTGATCGTCGATGCGATCCGCACCGGCAACGCCGCCGCGGCTCAACGCGCCGTCCAGACGAACTGGCGTCACGCGGCGGACCGATTGGTGCGCGCGATCGAGGTGATGGGAGAGCAGGGGAACTGGTAGGTCAGGGCTGGCATCGCCAGCCCGATCAAGGCTACGGAAGTCGCTCCGGCGCCTTCACTGATTTGCGCTCGATCGGCTGAGCTGCGCCAACACCCAGAGACCGCGAGCCTTCCCCTTCGGTGAAAAGCCGGGTGAGAAAGCGCTGGCCTTCTCCGATTCGCTCGACTTCGACGGCGGTTGCTTCGACAGCCTGCTCCATTCGAAGCAATCGTTCCCCGATCTCCCGCGGGAATGCCGCGACGGCGGCGCTGCCTCGACGCCAGATCTTGCGCGCGACCGCAACCGATAAAGGGAAGAACACCAGGATCATGAACAATCCGCCGAGGACGTATGCCTCCTCGGGCGCACCCTGGTTTATGACGCGTGGCTGCTCGACAACCGCTCCTGGAATGGCAGCGGCTTTGGATATGTCCATCGCGTTGGAGGCGAGCATCTTGTCCACATTAGCAATTCTCGAATCGATGTCGGTCATCCGAGTCTCGAGCGGCGTTCGCTCCGGCGACCCGGCCGACACGTCTTCGAGCTGGCTGGTGATTTCCCTGCGCGTGCTCTGGAGCTCGTCGAGCTGGTTATTCAGCTCTCGGCGCTGCGCCCTGAATCCCTCGTAAATGGCGCTCGCGCTCGGCGCGCTGCGCGCAACGGCGCTCGGTGCGAGCGCTGGAGCAGTGGGAGCCTGCGGGGCTTGAGGAGTCTGAATCAAACGATCCTCGCGGCGCGTGCGATGGTTATCGGGGACGGACCTTCTGTTAATCTACGGCTACAGCAGGGGATTTTCTTCACCAGGTCTCCTGACCGAGTCCGATTGCGGCGGAAAGCGCCCAATCCTAGGCAGCCACAGAAAGTGGACTCTGCCTCGCCCGCGAGCGCTGCCACTCGATGAGCCCAGCGACAGCGAGGGCCAGGAGTACCGCGTAAAGACCGGCGGATAGCAGCAACTGCTTTCTCCAGAACAGGATCACGTAGCCGACGTTGACCGCGATCCAGAGCCACCAGTTCTCGAGAACCTTCTTTGCCAGGAGCCAGTTGGCGACGAGGCTGGTCGTCGAGAGAGCGGCATCGGCGTAAGGCGCGGCGGCGTTGGTCCAGCGCGCGAGTGCCATGCCGACAAGGAGGGACACGGCGGCCGTTCCAGCCAGCCAGCGCAGCCGGATTGCCCAGTCGAGGACTACGATCGGCGCCTGTCCTTGCCCGCGCTCGCCGCCGCGGGCCCAGTACCACCAGCCGTAGATGTTCTGCACTACATAGATCGGCTGCAGCCCGGCGTCTGCGTAAAGTCTGGCGCGAAGGAAAACGACGAGATACGCGAGAATACCCACGATCGCCACAGGCCAGCAAATGATCCTCTCCTTGATCGTGAGGACGATGCCTACCAGGGTCATGACGACGGCCACCAGCTCGATCGGATTCATCGAGCGGCGAATTTAATTGAATTCGCCGCCGTCAGAGAGATTTCGACGCGCCCTCGAGCTCCGTGGCCGCGAGAATTCCTCGCTCGATGTAAATCGGGCGCACGTGGGCCCGAAGCGTGGGGAGCCTGAATGCGAATATGACTCCCGCGATCACGCATGCGGCACCGCCAATCATGATTGTTTTCATCGGACCAATGTGAGCGGCCACAAAACCCGCCATCAGGCTGCCGAGTGGAGCAGTGCCAAGAAAAGCCATGGTGTAATAGGCCATAACTCTTCCACGCATCTCGTCATCGACGATCGTCTGGAGGATGGTATTCGTCGACGCCATCTCGACCATCATGCCTCCACCTACGAAGGGCAGAATCAAAATGGAGAGCCAGAGGACCCGGGAGAAGGAAAAAGCCAACAGCCCCGCTCCGAATGTGATCGAGGCGATCACGATCGCGCGACCGAGGCCGAGCACGGAGGTACGCGACGCAAGATAGACCGCGCCCGCGAGCGCGCCGACACCCGACGCCGTCATGAGATACCCAAGGGTGTGAGGGCCACCGTGAAGGACGGTGGCGGCGATCGCCGGCATCAACACCGAATACGGCATGCCCATCGTCGCGACGAGCGCGACGAGGAGCAGTGAGTCACGCACCGGCGCGAAGCGAGTGACGTAGCTGAATCCGGCCCGCAGCTCCTGCAGCGCCCGAGTCTGGGTCTCGCGAGGAGGCCGCTTTTCCACGCGCATCGCCAGGAGTGAAGCGATGACTGCGATGTAAGAGATGGCATCCAGCGTGAAGCACCAGCCCTCTCCGAACGCCGCAATCAGGATGCCTCCGATCGACGGGCCTACGACGCGGCTCGCGTTCACCATGGATGAGTTGAGCGCGATGGCGTTGGAGAGGTGGGATCGATCCTCGACCATTTCTACCACGAACGCCTGTCGCGCGGGCGTGTCGAAGGCGTTGATGATTCCCTGCACGACCTGGAGAATGAGAATGTCCACGACCGTGATCACGCCCGCGAAGGTCAGCACGGCGAGACCGACGGACTGCAGCATCGAGAGAATCTGCGTGACGATCAGGATGCGATGGCGATCCCATCGATCCACGAGAACGCCGGCAAAGGGCGCGAGAAGCAGCGTGGGAATCTGTCCGAAGAATCCGACAACGCCGAGCAGAAACACCGAGCCAGTCAGCCGATACACCAGCCAGCTGGTCGCGATGCGCGTGATCCAGGTGCCGATGAGCGAAACCGTCTGCCCACTGAAGAAGAGCCGGTAATTGCGATGCTGCAGAGCCCGGGTGAGATGCAGCTGTTTCCGCGGCTGCTCGCTGGGCTTGGGAGAGACGTCCGTCACGATTGGCGGGAGCGCAATAATGGTGCTATTTACTGAGCGCGCATGAGACCGTTGCCTTTTGTCTGGCCCCACGCCCTGGTTTTCTGGGCTGTCTACATCTGGGCATTCCTGCCCGAATGGAAGGTCGTGCAGGGTGGTATTGAAGGTGTGAAAGGCAGCGACTCCAGGGACGGCGGATCCTTGCGAGTGCTGCTCGGCGGAATGTGGATCGCGCTCCTTATCGCTTTTGGGCTCGCATTCGTCCGGGCGTGGTTGTTTCCGCCAGGAGCGCGGCTGCCGCTATTCGCGGTCGGTCTATCCCTGATAGCTCTCGGCAGCCTGCTCCGACGCTACTGCTTTCGCACGCTCGGCCAGTATTTCACCGGAGACGTGAGAGCGAGATCCGATCAGCCGGTAATTCGCGCAGGTCCGTACCGTCTGGTGCGCCACCCGTCGTATACGGCGGGAATGATGATGTTCATCGGAATCGGACTGGCGCTGGGAAGCTGGTTCAGTTTCATCCTTCTCACGATTGCCACGATCGCGACTTACTGCTACCGCGTGGTGGTAGAGGAGCGGGCGCTGCTCGATGCTATCGGCGAGCCGTACCGCTCCTACATGAAGGAGACAAAACGCTTTATTCCGTACATCGTGTGAGGTTACGGCCAACTGCAACTAAACGCGTCGGATCGAGGAGAATACTGATGAGATGTCCTTCGGCCGCTTTTCTAATGCTTGCCATTTCCGCCGCCCCCTTGTTTGCGCAGGGGACTCGTAGGGCGCCACCAACGCCGACTCCAATTACTACGGGCGGGCGTCCCATGCCGCGCGTGGCGACTGCTACGCTTCCGCCGATCCAACTCGAGGACCAGTGGACAACGGCGCTCGTACAGCGTGACACGCGCACGTTCGATCGCCTGCTGGCGCCGAATTTCGTCTACACGGAAAACGCGTCTGTGATGAATCGCAGCGATGTGATGAAGAGCGTGACGGGCTCCGATCGCGTCGATTGGGCGCGCAACGAGGGAATGCGGGCTCACGATTTCGGGGATGTGCAGGTCATCACGGGTGTACTGCATCTCAGAGGGAAGGGAAAGCAGGGTCCCTTCGACCGGCGATATCAATTCACCGACACGTGGCAGCGCCGCAACGATCGGTGGCAGATCATAGCCGCGCAGGATTATCTGATTCCGAAATAGTCCGTAGCAGAGAGGAGATGAGATGAAGCGAGTCTTACTCGGGCGCGCCGCGATTACGACGCTGATGGCAGTGGCAGCATGCAACGGTGGCGACAAGGGCGCGACCGCCGACAGCACTTCCGGCTCGGAGCCGCAGGTGACGTCGGGCGCCGCAACGGGGACGGCAGCTACATCGGGAGCGCGGATTGCCGTCGCGCACGCCGGCCCACCCGGTGAATGGCAGATGCCCGCCGGCGACTACGCCAGCTCGCGCTACAGCGAGCTCGCTTCGATCACTCCGCAAAACGCCGCGAACCTCCACGTATCCTGGGCATTCTCGACCGGAGTGCTGCGCGGACACGAGGGCCAGCCACTGGTCGTGGGCAACACGATGTACGTCGTCACGCCGTATCCCAACGTCTCGTACGCGATCGATCTTGCGCAGACCGGGCAGCCGCTCAAGTGGAAGTTCCGTCCGGACAACTCCCAGCAGGCAATCGGCAGAGCCTGCTGCGACGTGGTGAATCGCGGTGCCACGTACGCCGACGGAAGGATCTTCTATAATCTGCTCGACGGGCACACCGTCGCGATCGACGCGGTCACCGGCAATCAGGTATGGCGCACGAAGATGGGTGATCTTTCGCGCGGCGAGACGATCACGATGGCGCCGATCGTGGTGAAAGGGAAAGTCATCGTCGGGTCGAGCGGTGGCGAGATGGGAGTGCGCGGATGGATCGCAGCGCTCGATGCAGCCACTGGGAAAGAAGTCTGGCGCGCCTACAACATCGGGCCCGACAAGGACGTGAAGGTCGGTCCGAAATTCAAGCCGTTCTACGCCCACGATCGGGGGAAGGACCTCGGCGCTACGTCGTGGCCGGGCGACACATGGAAAACGGGTGGTGGCGCGGTGTGGGGCTGGCTCTCCTATGATCCCGCGCTCAATCTCATTTATCACGGCACCAGCAATCCCGGGCCGTGGAACGAGAACCAGCGCACCGGTGACAACAAGTGGACTGCCTCGATTCTGGCGCGCGATGCGGACACCGGCGAGATGGTGTGGGCACTCCAGGTCACGCCGCACGACATGTGGGACTACGACGCCGTGAACGAGAACATCCTCGTCGACCTTCCAATCAAGGGCCAGATGCGGAAAGTGCTCGTGCACTTTGATCGCAATGGCTTCGCATATACGATCGATCGCGCAACCGGCGAAATTCTCCTGGCGGAACCGTTCGTCCCGATGAACTGGTCCACAGGAATCGACATGGCGACCGGCCGCCCCAATGTCGTGGAAACGAAGAAGACGGCACAGGACAAGAACGTGAAGGATATCTGTCCCAGCCTCGAGGGCGGCAAGAATCAGCAACCCGCGGCGTTCTCCCCGCAGACAGGTCTCTTCTACGTTCCGACGAACAATCTCTGCATGGATTTTCAGGCGCGCGCGGTCACGTACATCGCCGGCACGCCATTCATCGGAGGCAACGCGCCGGAAAAAGGAGGGCCGGGCGGCTATCGCGGTGAATTCATCGCCTGGGACGCCACGACCGGGAAGAAGATCTGGGGAATCAAGGAGCCGTATCCCGTGTGGGGCGGCGCGCTCGCGACGGCGGGTGGCGTCGTGTTTTACGGAACGCTCGACGGCTGGTTCAAGGCCGTCGACGCCAGGAGCGGCAAGGTGCTCTGGCAGTTCAAGGTAGGCTCAGGCGTAGTCGGGAATCCGGTGACATACACGGGCCCCGATGGGAAACAATATGTCGCGATTTATGCAGGGATAGGTGGCGACATGGGACTCCTCATCGCCGGAGACGTCGCTGCCAATCTCCCCTACGATGTTCGCGAGCGGGGAACGACTCTGCCTGACATCGCCCGATGGACGAGCTGGGGCGGCGAGCTGTTCGTGTTTTCGCTGTGAGAGGCCGAATAACCACGATCCTGCCAGGAGGAGTAATGAATCGTAATTCGTTCGTTCTGTGTCTCGGTGTTGTCGTCGGAGTCGCCTCGTGCACTGACGCGACGGGCTCGCGAGCTGGGCTGAATGGAAACTGGATCAATCGAGAGAACTTGAGCCCAGCAGGGTATTTCACGACTCAGCTGACATTTGCAGATGACGGAACTTTCACGGATGCTGTGCGAAGCTTCGGATGTTATGGAGGGCAGTCGAGAGACGATCTCTGCGCCTACACGATCATGTCCGGTACGTACAGGACCGAAGGTGACCAACTCGAAATCAGCGTCAATCGTATCGCGTCATGGGATCGATTTTATGGCGCAGATTCACCGGAAACGGTTCAGATCGTCAGCACCACCATCTTCGATCAGAGTCATTTCCGAACTACCGCGCTCACACTCACTCTCGATTTTGTAACGTACCCCGCGGATGCACCTGTGCCGACAACGAATGTGTTCATTCGGATGGAGTGATTCAGGCAATGCAGTCTTCTCCGCATCGCATGTCTCGATTCGGGCGTGTTTGGATCGCGGGTGTCGCTGTCCTGGTCGCGAGCTCGGCTTGCGAATCGGGACCCGCGTCTAACAGCCAGGTAAGCACGACCAGACCGTCCCAGGAGCAAAGCGATAGCGCCCCGAGCCATCTTCTGGTCGCGGGTGACAGCCTGCGCTTCATCGAGCACCCGGAAATCCTGCCGGCGGGATTCCCATTGCAGATCAAGCCGCTGCCGGTAAAGAACCCCTACGAGGGGGACAAGGGAGCGATCGCGAACGGCGCGAAGCTGTTCGTAGGATACAATTGCCTCGATTGCCACGGTGCGGATGGATCCGGCGCGATGGGCCCCAGCTTTCAGGATGGGCGGTGGCACTTCGGCGGATCGCCCGGCGATGTGTTCGAATCGATTTATCAGGGCAGGCCCGACGGGATGCCGGCGTGGGGAGGTCGCATCTCCAACGATCAGATCTGGATTCTGACAGCGTACGTGCGCTCACTGGCATCCAAGGATCTGAGCACCGAGAATTTCACCGGTAAAACGGTAGAACGAACCGGTCACTGAGCATCTTGTTCGCCATTTGTGGGCGGCCGTAGTCCCCTACGAAGGGCTCAGGATCACCAGGAATGCGCACCACCTCAGGCGTTACGCCAATTCACTGAAATTGGGCAGCACGGTGGCTGAATTCTTGACACGTAAAACGATGACTCGGAGTAGGATAGCGAGTTTGAATGAGCAACTGAGAAGCAAAATGAGGTGCGTAGTATGATCAGCAGAATCTGGCACGGCTGGACGACACTTGAGAATGCCGACAAGTACGAATCGCTGCTTCGCGCAGAGGTTCTGCCCGGAATCCATCGAATCGCGGGCTACAACGGCGCGTATCTATTGCGACGCGAGGCCGCCAATCGCGAGATTGAATTCATAACGATCACCCAATTCACAGACATAGATGCGGTGAAGTCATTTGCCGGAAAAGACTACGAGCGGGCGGTGATCGTCCCAGGGGCCGCAAAGTTCCTGACCCACTACGACGCGCGCTCGGCGCACTATGAGACGTTGCTTACGCCGGCGGATGTGAGAGCACTGGCCGCGCGGACCAGCGGAAGGCACAGAGTAATCTAGGAAGCGGGCGGTGCCGGAGGCACTCCTCCGAAAGCGTTGATGATCGCGAGCCCCATGTTGGCGAGCGTGAGCTGAGGCTCGTTGTCCAGAATCCAGCGCTGATCCTTGTTCTCCTTGGTCATCACGCAGGCCACGACGCGGTTGCGCAGGTACCAGAGCGTACACTCGGTTCGAACAGCGTCCGTCTCGCCATCCTTGTGTGCGGCGCGTGCTCCCTCCAGATAACGCTGAAGCATGAAGTCCGTCGTGTTGTGCTCGAGGATGTCGAGCATCGCGGAGTCGGCAGCGGGATTCACCGCCTTGCCCAGCGCCATCAGCTCGAATAGATGCGCCATCTCGTTCGGAGTCGTCACGCCCAGTCCGTACTTCACCGAGCTGTCCATCGCGACGCTCGA
>DHJM01000151.1:37021-45513 GCA_002404335.1 Gemmatimonadales bacterium UBA4720 | reverse complement strand
TTGTCGCTGATCGTGGACATGAGCCACGCCGCGTCGTGTACGGTTAGCACCGTCCCGTTGTGAAGGAACTGGACAACCCCCGAACCCGGCACCTGATCGATCTTGAGCACGGTAAGCGGATCGTCGAGCGAGAGCTGGCCCTTCGCCACGAGATCGTACACCGTCACTAGAATCGCGACCTTGATCAGGCTGGCGGTGGGAAAGGTCTCGTCTCCACGCCTGTTGATGCGCGCGCCAGTCTCGAGGTCGATGACGCTGTATCCGACGACGCCGTGATGCGCGTCCGCGATCGAGTCGAGCTTCCGGCGAAGAGCAGCAGTATCAGCGTGAACAATCTGCAGGCGACCCACTCCCGTCTGGCCAACGCGTGTGGCGGCGCAGGCGATCACACCGGCGAGAAGGATCGCGGCGTAGGTGGCAACTACGCGCGGTGTGCGGGAATGAGTCATTGGCGCGATCTTCAGTTCGAAGCTGCTGTCGCTGTGGCGACAGAGCCTTCTGGGTCGAGCGTCTTCAGCACTTCACGCCACGCGAACTTCTTTCCGCTTCCCCTCACCCAGTAGTCCATCCACGCCATCTCAGCGACCGATTTGACAAGCTGATTACGGGGATCGGGGATTCCGTGCGTGTTGCCGGGATAGACGTACATCTCGGCCGGAACTCCGAGACGCTTGAGCGCCATGAACAGCTCCTCCGACTGTGGGCGCGGCACGCGGGGGTCGCCTTCGACGACGTGGATCATCGTCGGAGTCTTCGCATTTCTGATGTACTTGAGCGGCGACTGATTCCAGTAGGCATCGAAGTCATCATACGGCAGCTTGTTGCCGAGATAAAACTGCCGGTTCCTCTGCACGTCGCTCTCTGCGTACATCGAGATCCAGTTGGACGTTCCGGCTCCAGTGCTGATCGCCTTGAACCGGTTGGTGTGCGTGAGAATCCAGTTCGACCAGTGTCCGCCGGCGCTCCAGCCGAGGACTCCCATCTTGGTGCTGTCGACGATTCCCTGCGAGATCAGGTGGTCGACGCCGGTCATGATGTCTTCGTACCCTTTCTGGAAATAGTTGCCGACGATGTCGGTCTTGTGCTTCTCGCCGTAATTCGTCGAGCCGCGATAGTTGGGCATCAATACCGCGTAACCGGCGCCGGCGTACGTCTGCGCGCCGTAGCCGCCATTGAAGCCGAGCACGTCGGCGGACGCAGGCCCGCCGTGAATCGCGACGATCAGCGGGTAGCGGGTACCGGGTTGATAACCAACGGGTTTGATGAGAATCCCACCAACTGTCTTTCCGTCCGTCGATTTCCAGGTGATCTCCTCCTCATCTCCCAGGGCGAAGCCGCGGACCTGCGGATTGGCGTCGGTGAGCTGACGCCAGTTCGCGCGCACGGGGATCTGATCGACCGATGCGACTGTGAACAGCGTCGCGGGCGTGCTGGGATCGGCGTAATTCAGCAGCAGCAGCCTGGAATCGTCGTCCTCGTTGGCATTGAGCGACGCGCGGACATTCGACACCTGGCGAACGGTGTTCTTGTCGATGTCGAGCGCCATCAGCTGGTTCGTGGCCTTGATGCCCTCGTTGAAGTAGATGGTCTTGCCATCCTTCGACCAGAAACCAATCGTGGCATCACCGTCGAAAGTTCCACCCAGTTTCCTGAGCTGCCCGGCCCGGTCGTTGACGCGCCGCAGGTAGACACGATTGTTGGTCATGTTGTACTCCGTCATGTCGTCCGGCGCCGAGAAGGCGATCCACTTGCTATCGGGTGAGAACTCGAGATCGCTCTCGCCGACTTCGGCGTTGTTCGTAATCCGCTCGATTCCGCCAGTGGACGTGTCGAGGAGATACAGATCGGAGTAGATGTCCTGCTCGGTGATGTTCCTCATGTACCGATTGGCTGAAGCGCCGTGGTAGCCGATCCAGCGTCCGTCGGCCGAGATGTTGAAATCGGTGACAGTGATAGTCGTGTCGCGGGTGAGTCTCGTCGCTTTCTTCCCATCGACATCGAGCGCCCACAGGCTGGAGAGGGGAGTCGCCATGTTCCGGATGGTGACGTTGAATTTCCTCTCGATGCGGAGTTTCTCGTCCTTGTCGAGGGTGTCGGCGGTGACGAAATAGATGTGCCTGCTGTCCGGAGACCATTTCCACAGACCTACGCCCGCCTGCTGGTGGGTGAGCTGCACCGGCTTCGCGGAGTCGATTCCGGCGACCGGCAGGGCGTAGAGCTGTTCCTCGTCGGCCTTACCGCTCCGGTAAACGAGCCATCTCCCATCTTTGCTGAAGTCAAGCGTCGAGACGCCATCCTTGGCGTCGCTGATTTTGCGGGCCTCGCCCCCGTCAGGTCGCATGATGTAGATCTGATTCTGGCCCGCCGCACTTCCGCCACCCGCTCCAGTGCTTCCGCCTGAAGGCGCAGAAGCTGCATCTCTGTTCGAGAGAAAGACAAAAAACTTTCCATCGCGCGACCAACGCGGCGACGTCTCGTTCTTGTCTTTCGTGTAAGTCATCTGCCTGGTCGAGGCGAGCCCTTCCTTGACCGAGACGAGGTAGATATCGGTCTGACGCCTGGCCTGATTCCAGTCCGGGGTAGAGAGCGTGTAGAGCAACCATTTGCCGTCGGGACTCGGTGTCGGCGATCCGACATCTCGCTGGTACTGTCTGTCCAGGAATGTGATTGGCCGGAGAGCGGCTGACGAAGCGGGTTTCTGCGCCAGCGCCGCGGCGGGCATCAGCATGGCGATGAAGAGGGGATGGGTGCGCATGACCTGGGTCGTGAGAAGGAAATTGCAGCGGTTAATATAGGTTCGAAACCTTGTCTGGACTTAATGCCAAACGCACAGACTTGGGGCCACGGCCATGACCTATGATCTAACGAAGTTCGACCTCGGTGACATATTAAAGTGCAGCCTCCGCCTGCGGGAGGCAGCCTCGGGTGCAGCCTCCGTTGAAGCATCGGCGCGGTCATCCTGTTCTCCACCGTACGTGTGCCGTCGTCCGCAGCCCACCGATTCAGGACGCTCGCCCTCGATGTGAAGAGCGCATTCTCGCGGTTCGACGATGCGAGCGTCTTCAACCAGACACTTCTCTCTACCGTTGGTGCTGCGCGAACGTAATAGAAAAAAAATGGTCATGCGTACGGTTTTTGCCTAACTCAGCCGCGAAACGAAAGATGCCGCCACAAATCGAGCGGCTCTTTTTTCTTGACCCCTGTGATGGGGGGAGGAGAGGGACAATGTGGATGAATGGATCGAGACACAGGGTGGCGACGCTCGCCACCGCGGCACTGGCGCTCGCCGGATGCAGCAAGAAAGACAACAACGCCGCGGATACCACGGCCGCTTCGAGCACCGTATCGGCGGATACCTCGGCGATGGTGGCTGCGCCGGCAGCGGCGACCTGGACCGACGCCAACATCGTCGCGCTTCTGGATGAAGCGAACATGTCGGACAGCGTGGCTGGCGCCGTCGCGGCAACCAAGGGGACTGCCGCCGCTGTCCGCGACTTTGGAAAGCGGATGATGCGCGATCATCACACACTTCGCGCGCAGGGTCAGGCGCTGGCGACGAAACTGGGCGTGACTCCGCTGCCTCCATCGGACGACCCCGTCACGCCCGCCGCACAGAAGGAGATGGATACTCTGAATTCAACGGCCAAGGGAAAGGATTTCGACAGAGCGTACATTGACGCCGAGGTCGACGTGCACAAGGCTGTGCTCGGCCTCGCCACCAAGGCGGCGGGACAGACGCAGACCGCCGAGCTGAAGAACCTGATCCAGAAGGCCGCGCCCGTGATTCAAGGGCACCTCGACAAGGCTGAATCCATTCAGAAGACCCTGAAATAACTGATCGGGAGAGAGCCGGTGAGAACAGCGATAACCCTGCTGCAAGCAGTAGCGCAGACGATTCAGGACACTGCTCCCGCCGGCGGGCCCCCTGGGAGACCAGGAGGCCCGCCACCCGGCTTCTCCTTCACCGAAGCGTTCTTCCAGCTGCTGGAGTTCGTGGGAGTCTTCTTGTCGATCGGCGCGATCGGATTCCGATTCGGAATCGTGAGGCAGATTCAGCGGATGTCAGACGAGGCGAAGGCAATCCTCCGTGCCGACAACGCCGCCATGCTCGGCATTGCCGGCATCATCCTGATCGTTCTATCCGCTCTCGGCAAGCCGTATGTCGATTCGATCGCGAGTCACAAGGCGTTCGCCGAATCCCTGTCCAGGAATATGCCGCAGTTTGAATTCAGGATGACGATGCTGGCGCTCGCCCTGATTGGGTTTATGCTCGTTCGTGCATCGTCGTCTGCCGGGTGGATGCTGGCCGCGATCGGGATTCTCCTTGCAGTGCTGCAACCCATCTATACGGGCAAATTCGGCAACAAAGTGAACGCGGCACATATCTTCGCCGCATCCACCTGGCTGGGCACGCTGTTGGTGCTGGCGCTCGTCGGAATCCGGGGCGTAATCAGGAGCAGCAGCGCCGGTGCCCAACGCGCAGAGCTGGTCGCCGATCTCGTGAATTCCTTTTCGCCGCTTGCGCTCGTGGCATCGGCGATCGTGGCAATCACGGGTGTCACTACGGCGTGGCTGCACTTGAAGCGGGTCTCGTCGCTCTGGACAACGAGCTATGGGATAGCGCTCGACATCAAGCTTGTGTTCGTAGTCATCGTCGTCGTGCTGGGCGCATGGAACTGGCGGCGCGTCCGTCCATCGCTCGGCGGCGAAGGATCGGAGCTGACCATTCGCCGCTCCGCGAGGATGGAGCTGACGTTCGCCGCCCTCGTGCTCGTTGCTACTTCGGTGCTTGTGAGCCTACCGTCGCCGAGGTAGCCGGCCGCGGCGGAGCGTTTTTCACGTATTTGTCGAGCCAGTTGATGTACTCCCACAGCAGGTGACGCTGCGTCTCGCGCGCGGTGTAGCCGTGCGGCTCGAGCGGGAGCTGAACGTAACGAACGTTGCCGCCGTTCCCCTTGATCGCCGCAAAGAGGCGCTCGGACTGGATCGGAAAGGTCCCCGAGTTGTCATCGCGCTGACCGTGAATCAGCAGCACCGGCACCTTGATCTTGTTCGCGTAGTTGAACGGAGACATCGCGTTATAGATTTCCGGCGCTTCCCAGTAGGTACGCGGCTCTGACTGGAATCCGAACGGCGTAAGCGAGCGGTTGTAGGCGCCGCTCTCCGCTATTCCGGTGCGGAAGATGTCGGAGTGCGCGAGAAGATTGACGGTCATGAAGGCGCCGTACGAGTGCCCTCCAACGGCAACGCGATCGCGGTCGGCGACTCCCATGTCCACGACCTTGTCGACTGCGGCCTGGGCGCTGGCGACGAGCTGCTGGATGTAGCTGTCGTTGGGCTCTTTGCCGTTGGCACCCACGATCGGCATTGTCGGTCCGTCCAGAACGCCGTAGCCGTGCATGAGCAGCATCAGGTAGTTCTGGCGGCCGGGACGCTTGAACTGATAAGGAGATCCCGCGAGCTGCGAAGCAGCACCAGCGGACTGAAACTCGCGCGGATACGCCCAGAAGAAAAAGGGTAGCCGTCCCTGAGATTTGTCGTAGCCGGGCGGAAGGTAAAGCGTGGCCGACAGCTTCACACCGTCGGGACGTGTGTACGTGATGAGCTCGCTCTTGACGTTGGCGAAGTAAGGCGCGGGATCACCGAGCTTCGTGACTTGGGTCAGCGATTTGCCGCGGAGATCGCGAAGGAAAATGTTTGGCGGATCAGTCGGGGATTCGCGCTGCGTGATGATGCGATTTGCATCGCGGTCGACTACCTGGAGCGCTTGTTCGTAATTGGGAGCCGTTGATTGCCACAATCTTTCCGACTTGCCCGTCGCCAGGTCGAAGCGATCTATGAATGGGCGATCGCCCTCAGGTGAAGCGCCGTCTCCCCTGAGATAGAGGTATTTGCCATCGCTCGAGCGAAGCGGCACAAAACGATCGCTCGCCGGATCGAGCACGTACACCCAGGTCCCTGGATTCGAATAGCGCTCCTCGGCGCTTCGATCCCAAACCAGCTTCGGTGTGCCACCGCCAGGCGCTGAAGGATCGATCATCCACAGGCGTTGTCTGGCGCCACGCGAAAGCCGGTCGGTCAGGAACGCAGTGGTGGGAGAAACCCACGTGATTCCACCGTAGCGGTATTCGGTTTGAACGAACGGTGTCGCCGCTCCGGTGAATGGCGCCGACAGGAGAGAGACCTGGTCTCGCTTCGGAACGACCGTGCGGGGATTTCCTCTGTCGAGTGCTTCGACCAGCACGAGGGTGGCCGGTACGTCGGGACGCCAGTTGACGACTCTGATTCCGGGCACGACCGCATCGCGTGCGCTCGGCGCTTCTTCCGCGACATGGGAGTTCCTGATCTCGCGAACGATCTTTCCGTTCAGGTTCCAGACTTCAGTGCGGGAGGGAAAGACATCCATCGGCACCTGATAGGAATAAGGGCGCTGCACTGTTTCAACGACCAGATAGCTCCCGTCGGGGGACGGCGTCGCGCGGGTGTGGATTCCCGGCGATCCGATGGGTGTGATCTTCCCATCGAGCGCAACCAGAGAGACCTGATCGTTGAAGTAGTAGTCGAAGAGGGCCTCGTCGCCCGGACCCTGGAGCAGATATTCGTAGGTACGGGCAGGAGCCGAGACTCCGTAGGATTCCTGCACGATAACGCCAGTCGGAACTTCGGATGCTCTTGGCGTCGCGCCGTGGTTGGCGGGCCACAGTCTGCAGACGAGCGGCGCCTTTCCGTTGAGCCAGTTGCAGCCCGCGTCGTCAACGATATTTCCTCGCGCGATGGTGAAGTTTAGCGTCGACGGAGTGAGGCGTCGCGCTGTGCCGTTGCCAATGTCGGCGACCCAGAGCGAAGTGCCCGCTGGAGTCGTCGCGGTGAACGCCAGATTCTTTCCATCACGCGACCAATCGAGGTCGCGAATTCTTCCCGATAATCCCGACGCGGTGATGTGACGCTTATGCCCGGTCGCGGGATCGAGAATCTCCACCGACATTCCACCGTTGGAGACAGTGGTGTAGGCGAGCTGATCTCCGCTTATTGACCAGGCTGTGGATCCAAGGCGTCCGCCGGCCGGCACCTCCAGCTGATGCTCGACCTTTCCATCGATGCCGCTCACCGTTCCGGAGCGAATGCCAATGTTATCGATCCGGTAGTCCGGATTCGCTCTGATCTTGCTGCCGGCGAGGTAGTAGGCCGAGTCGGCCATGTCGCTGATGGTGACTGTGCGCGGGTCGCTCACCGTGACGAGAACCCACCGTCGGTTCGGACTGATCGAAGTGATCGGATTCGCGGGCGCCTCGAGGATCTTCACCAGATCGGCGGGCGGCGACTGGTACGTCTGCTGTGCCCAGGCCGGGATGAGTGGCGCGAGCATCAAGCACGCCGTCGACAGAACGCGACGATACGAGAGTCTGTTCATTGGATTTCGGAGATAGACGGGGTCAACGTCAGAAGGTGCCTTGCAACTATATAGATACTTGCTTCGTCGGTGCAGTGTTGATCAACGCTTTTCGATCAGCATGCTGACGCTCCCGCGCGGCCGCAGCGTGATCCTCGGCTCGATCGCGGGAGGAGTGCCTCCGAGATAGCGCAACTTCCATTTCTGGGCGATGGTCGCCAGGATCAGAATTCCTTCCATCCACGCGAACTGCTCTCCAATGCAGATGCGCGTGCCGCCACCGAAGGGGAAATACGAAAACCGGGGACGCGCCGCCGCGACTTCCGGCAGCCATCGCTCCGGATCGAACCTCTCGGGGTCGGGATGGAAGCGCGGATCGCGGTGAGTGATGTACTGCGACATGATCACCATCGAGCGCGCCGGAATGCGGTATCCACCCGCCTCGAAATCGTTGATTGCCCGCCGTCCCACGGCCCACGCCGGCGGATAGAGACGCATCGACTCGGCGAGTATCATCCGCGTGTAGGGCAGATTCGCCAGATCATCGGGCCGCGGCAGCCGAGGCCCAAGCGCATCTACTTCCCGATGGAAACGTGCCTCGATCTCGGGATGCTGTGACAGCAGGTACCAGGTCCAGGACAGAGCGTTGGCTGTCGTCTCGTGACCGGCAAGGAAGATCGTCATTGCCTCATCGCGAATCTGCGTGTCGGTCATTCCGCCGCCGTCGCCTTCCGTGTCCTGTGCGAGAAGGAGCATGGAGAGCAGATCTCCCCTGTCCTCCCCGGTCGCGCGACGCTCGTCGATGATGCGGTAGATCGTTTTATCGAGACGCGCGCGCGCCGCCTCGAACCGCTTGAGGTAGGGAAGCGGAAGCTTCTCGAGCAACTCGCTGAAGGGAAGAATCCCAATGTTGAATGCCTCGAAGGTGGTGGTGAGCGCTTCTCCGATCTCGGCTGCTTCCTTCTCGACGTCGGCGCTGAAGAGGGTTTTTGCCACGATCGCGAGCGTGAGTTTCATCATCTCGTCGTGCATGTCAAGCGAGCGTCCGTTGGTCCACGACGACCTGGTTCGATCTGCGTGCTCGACCATCGATCGCCCATAC
>DHJM01000151.1:24851-36965 GCA_002404335.1 Gemmatimonadales bacterium UBA4720 | reverse complement strand
ATGGAATTCACCTTCGCTGGTAAGAAGTCCCTCACCCAGCAGCCGCTTGGCGCGTACGAGTGCGCGGCTCTTGGTAAAATTCTTCTGATTCGTGACGAACACGTCGCGGATGAGATCCGGATGGTTGAACAGGTAAACCCGCTCATTGCCGACTTTGAAGAACACAATGTCGCCGTATTTTTTCGCGGACTCGATCATGAACGGGAGCCGGCGGCGCGCGAACCTCATCAGCATGTGACCGGGGAAGCGAGCGGGTGGCCCCGGTGGGGTGCGGCTATCTGGCACTTTGCTCGGCATCGTGTGAGCGCGACCAGTGTGATTCGAGCCATCTAACAGTGGCGCCGCTGACCACGGAGCTCAGGGCGATCGTTGCGGTCACGTCGCTCGTCCAGTGCTGATCTTCATAAACACGGTCCCAGGCGACGAGGGCGACAAGACCGCTGCAGAGAGCAGTGATGGGAGCCGACTGCGTCTGCATGGAGATTGCCTGAGCGATCGACGTGATGTGCGCTACGTGCGCGGAAGGGAGCGAGTGCCAGTCGCCGGAGGCGGTAAAGGGTTGAAAGCGATGCGAATTCCCTTCTACGTGGGGCCGCTCGCGACCGATCACTGGCTTGAGGGCTGATTCGACGAGGTCGGAGACGATGTAGGCTGCGGCGGTGTTGAGCGTTCCATTGGCGAGCGACTCGCGCCCAGTCAACAACGCGGTGACGTAGGTGAGCGCCATCGCCGGGACGAGCCGTCGTGCGGTCCCGAATGGATTTACTGATTTCGCGAAGCGATCGAGAGATCGAGTATGTGTGCGCAGCGCCCACTCCCGCATCTCGGGGTCGAGCGCCGCGGACGCCGCGATTCCGACGGGAAGGATCCACACGCGCGCGGGTGTCCCCTCGCGGGCAGGCGATACGGAATCTTTTTGGGCTGCAGCGGTGGGTGAGATCAGCAGCAGCTGGCCGATCGCGACCACAACGACACTCGAGCGCATGATTCAGAGTAGAGGCCGGAGTGTTTCGCGGCAAGGAGTGGAGGGTTGGCAAAAATCACGGCCGTGAATGAGATTATCCCCGTCTCTTCACCCCCCACACGATGCTCCGCTTGTTCTCGCGCTCCACTCTCGCGATCGCTCTCCTCGCGTCTCTTCCCGCGACTCTCATCGCTCAGGCGACTTCGACCGCCAAGACCACGCCCGTGGTATTCGACGCCGATTCGGCGCGTCTCGCGGAATTGCCATGGCGCTCGATCGGTCCGGCTGTCACGAGCGGACGGGTCGTCGCTTTCGCGGTTCCCGAAGGCCCAAAATCGCAGATCGGTGCGCGGCTCGGCGAGCTGTTCTATGTCGCGTCAGCATCGGGTGGCGTGTGGAAGACTGTCAACGGCGGAACCACGTGGGAGCCTATCTTCGACAGCCAAGCCTCCGCATCGATTGGTGACATCGCGGTGGCGCCTAGCAATCCCAGCATCATCTGGGTCGGCACGGGTGAGGCAAACAACCAACGGAGCTCGTCGTGGGGCGATGGGGTCTACAAGTCGGAGAACGCCGGAAAGACGTGGACGAACATGGGGCTCAGGAAATCGGAGCACATCGGGCGCGTTATCGTCAATCCGACGAATCCCCAAATCGTTTTCGTCGCTGCAGCGGGGCCCCTTTGGGGGGCGGGCGGTGATCGCGGGTTGTTTCGAACCACCGACGGCGGACACACCTGGAAGAACGTCAAGAACATTGACACTCATACCGGATTCACCGACGTCATCTTCGATCCGACCGATCCCGATGTGATCTACGCCGCGTCGTTCCAGCGCGAGCGGCGTCCCTACACCTACGTCGGCGGCGGCCCCGGCAGCGGACTCTGGAAGAGCATCGATGGCGGCGACACGTGGACGAAACTCACCGAGGGATTGCCGAAGGTAGATGTGGGAAGAATCGGCCTCGATGTGAGCAGGTCGAATCCGAACATCGTTTATGCCACGATCGAGACGAAGGTGACGGGGAACGGCGCATCACAAGGCAACACCGAAGCGAGCGTCTACCGCTCGGACGATCGCGGCGCCAGCTGGCAGAAGATGGGGACCGGATTTTCCTACCCATGGTATATGGGGCAAATCCGGGTCGATCCAACGGATCCAGATCGTGTGTATTTCATGGGCGTGGCGCTCCAGGTCTCGACGGATGGTGGGCGGACTTTCCACACCACGGCAAGCCGCGCGCACTCGGACCATCACGCGATGTGGATCGATCCCACCGATCCCAACCATCTCATCATCGGATGCGACGGCGGAGTCTACATCAGCCACGATCGCGGCCGCACCGTCGACTTCGTCCCGAATCTGCCGATCTCGCAGTACTACGCGATCGCAACCGACATGCGCCAGCCGTTCTACTACGTGTACGGCGGATTGCAGGACAATAGCAGCTGGGGTGGACCGAGTCAGACCAGAAACCGCCAGGGAATCACCAACGCCGACTGGATCCGCACCACCGGAGGCGACGGCTTCTACGCGCAGATCGATCCCGTCGACCCGAATACGGTGTACGGGGAATCACAGGGTGGCGACATCGTCCGCTTCGATGTTCGCACCGGTGAGCAGAAAACGATCAAGCCGTTGCCGGATTTTGGTGGCAAGCCGTATCGTTGGAACTGGAGCTCGCCGATGCTCATCTCGCCGCACGATCACAACACGATCTACTTCGGCGCGAATTTTCTCTTCAAGAGCAACACCCGTGGCGATGCGTGGACCCGTCTCGGTCCCGATCTCACTCGGCAGCTCAATCGCGACAGCCTGCCGGTGATGGGGAAGATCTGGCCGCGCGATGCCATCGCCCGCCACCAGGGAACGGCGGACTATGGCAATATCAGCACGATCGACGAGTCCCCGCTGAAACAGGGACTCCTCTACGTCGGAACCGACGATGGAGTCATTTCCGTCTCGCGTAATGGCGGGGCGGCGTGGACCAGGTATATCAAATTCCCGGGCGTCCCCGACCAGACGTACGTGAGCCGAGTGGTCGCTTCGCGGTTCAATGAAGCAATCGTGTACGCTACGCTCGACAATCACCGCAACAATGATTTCAAGCCGTATGTCCTGAAGAGCATCGATTACGGCGCGCACTGGACTTCGATCGGCGGCAACCTCCCAGCCAACGGATCGGTGCAGGTGATACGCGAAGATCTCGCCGAGCCGAATCTTCTTTTCGCCGGCACGGAATTCGGTGTGTTCTACACGGCCTTGGGGGGCGGCTTTTGGACGCAGCTCAAGTACAACATTCCAACGGTGGCCGTGCATGACATCGTGGTCCATCCACGCGAACACGACCTCGTCATCGGCACGCACGGTCGCGGCATCTACATCATCGACGACATCACCCCGCTTGAAAAACTCGGCGAGGCCAACAGAGTCGGCACCTATCTCTTCGCGGTAAAATCGGCGACTGAGTACAACCCGAACGGCTCGGTCCCCGGAGGAGTCCGCGGTGCCGGTGCCACCGGCGATCGCGAGTACTCAGCCCCCAACCCCGCGTTCGGTGCGATCATCACGTACTTCCTGCGCGACTCTCTGCCGAAGGGCGGAGATGTCACGCTCGGCATCTATGACGCGACGGGGAAGCGTGTGCGCGAGCTGACCGCGAACAAGAAACGCGGAATGCATCGCGTGACATGGGACCTTCGTACTGCGGCGCCCTATACTGTGCGCCGTCCCGCCGGTCAGG
Organism: Gemmatimonadales bacterium UBA4720; assembly: GCA_002404335.1. GTDB lineage: Bacteria > Gemmatimonadota > Gemmatimonadetes > Gemmatimonadales > Gemmatimonadaceae > UBA4720. The sequence continues at coordinate 33,259 of DHJM01000151.1, read as the reverse complement.
CTGGAGAGTCGCAGGGCAGGCAGCGCGATCCGTCGGGACCGTTCGTGCTTCCAGGCCGATACACGGCGCGAATGAGCGTGAAGGAAGGATCAGGCGCGCCGGCCGTCCAGGAAGTCCCGGTCGACGTCCGCTCCGATCCGCTCGTGCAGATGAGCGATGCCGACTACCGAACGCTCTACGACATGCGTGTGAGCACCAGTCGACTGCAGGCGACAGTACAAGCCGCGGTTCGAACGGCCGAGCAGCTGAAGGAGCAGGTCACCGACGTGAAGACCGCGCTCAAGAGCAATACTGCTCCCGACAGCGTCTCGAAGCAGGCCGATGCGGTCGACAAGGAGATCTCCGACATTCTGAAGAAACTGCGCAGGGATCCCGAGGGTGAGCCCGTGAGCGACGACAAGAGGGTCGAGGATCCATCGATTCAGGAGCGTGTGAACAACGTTGCCGAGGAGATCGGGAACGTCAGCTCTCCACCTACTGAGCTTCAGCGCGCGACGCTGACGCTGGCGTCGTCGGACCTGCAGCGCGAGGTCGGAAGAATCAACGCGCTGCTCGAGCACCGCATTCCCACGCTCAACGCGAGTCTCGACGCGGCAAAAATCCCGTGGACGATTGGGCGTCCGGTCGAGTTCATGAAATGAGCTCGACCGGACTTCGAGATCATCGTGGCCTACACGCGCGGCGCACCCACAGCGACGCGCCAGGGATTGGCGCTGCGGGACGAGCTAAGCAATCTTTGGCCGTTCCGATTGGGGTGTCTCACGAGCTACGGTCGGAATAGCTCCCGCAGGATGAGGTACTGCCGGCAAGGCCAGATACTCGCGCGAGCGGTCGAGAGCGTTGTCGAGATTGCCGAACAGATTCTCCTCACCCAACTCGGCCAGCATGTCCGAGCGTACCAGGGCGAACATCGGCTGCGCATGCACGTCCGCCAGCAGCAGGAGCGTCCCATCATGCTTGCAGCTGCGGGCTAGCTCGTGCAGCGCGTGCAGTCCGGTGGAGTCAATCGCCGGAACATCCCGCATGCGGATGATGAGGACCCGGGGCTTCTTCGCTACCTGACCAAGCGTGTCCTTGAATTGCTCGGCCGCGCCAAAAAAGAAGGGACCGCGGATCTCGAACACTTCCACACCCGATGGGACGTCGCGCCTGCTCACTGAATTGGGGTCGTCATCATCGTCGTCTTCCATCTCGTCGGCCAGCTCTCGCGTGACAATGCTGACGTTGGTCACCTCGGCCATGCGCCTCATGAACAGAAACGCGGCGAGCACCATTCCTACGCCTATCGCCACGGTGAGGTCCACCATTACGGTCAGCGAAAACGTCGTGAGCAGCACCGCGACATCGCTTTTCGGAGCCGTCAGCTCGCTGCGAAACATCCGCCACTCGCTCATGTGGTACGACACCACTACGAGAATCGCAGCCAGAGTGGCAAGGGGAATCAGAGCAGCCCACTTCCCGAAGAACAGAGTGATGAGAAGGAGCGTGAGCGCGTGCACCATCCCAGCCACCGGAGTGCGACCGCCGTTCTTGACGTTCGTTGCAGTACGCGCGATTGCGCCCGTGGCCGGCATGCCGCCGAACATGGGGGCGACGATATTGGACACGCCCTGAGCGATAAGCTCCATGTTGGATCTGTGCCGGCCACCGATCATTCCGTCGGCGACGACGGCTGAAAGCAGCGACTCCACCGCGGCCAGAATCGCGATCGTGAACGCCGGCGCGACGAGAGCGGTGACTTGCTCGAGGGAGACGTGCGGAACGATCAGATGCGGAAAGACCGCGCTTATGGCGCCAAACTTCGTTCCTATCGTCTCGACTGGGATGTTGAACAGTCGCACCGCGAGCGTCGTTGCGATCATCGCCACAAACGGGCTTGGAACGCGATGACTGACCCGCGGCCACAGAACCATTATCAGCAGTGTGGCGATGGCCACGGCAAGCGCCTGCGCGTTTGTCGAATCCAGATGCGATGCGATGGCCCGCCACTTGGGGATGAAATCCACCGGTAGAGCTCCCATGCGCAGGCCCAGGAAATCCTTCATCTGGCTCGAGAAGATGATCACCGCGATTCCGCTGGTGAATCCCACGACGACTGGATGCGGAATGAACTTTATCGCGCTCCCGAGCTTGGCGACGCCAAGTATCACGAGGATCACACCGGCCATGATCGTGGCCACGATGAGCCCATCGATTCCGTATTTCTGGACGATCCCGTAGACGATCACCACGAACGCCCCGGTCGGCCCGCCGATCTGAACACGCGATCCGCCGAGCGCGGAGATCAGGAAGCCAGCGATAATCGCGGTGTAGAGCCCGCGGTCAGGCGTGACCCCACTGGCGATCGCGAAGGCTATCGCCAGCGGAAGAGCCACTACGCCGACAATCACGCCGGCCTGAAGGTCCGAGGTGAACTGCGTGCGGTTGTACGACTTGAGCGTCGTTACTGATTTCGGGAGAAACAAAACCGTGTAGCCTCGGAGCTATAATGAGACTGACGAGGGGCAGTCGAAAGCTACTGCGTCCTGTCAAGATTGCGGGCCTAGCCGTACCCCAATAGTATCCGAGTGTGGATCTCCTCCTTTCCTACCTGCGCAAATACCGCAGGCTGATTCTCCTCGCGCTCGTGCTGGCGGCAACCAACCAGGTGTTCTCGCTCCTGGATCCTCTGATTTTCCGGCACGTGATCGACGATTACGCGACACGCTTCCGGGAATACCAGACGAGCACCTTCATCAAGGGCGCTGGAAAGCTGCTGCTCATGGCGATGGGCGTCGCATTCGTGTCGCGCGTCGCCAAGAACTTTCAGGACTATTACGTCAACGTCATCGTCCAGCGCGTTGGCGCCGAGATGTACTCGGACGGCATCCGGCACTCACTGGAGCTTCCATACTCTGTCTTCGAGGACCAGCGCAGCGGCGAGACGCTCGGCAAGCTCCAGAAGGTGCGGTCCGACGTCGAAAAATTCATTTCGCTCTCGATCAATCTCATCTTCACGACGCTGGTCGGCGTCGTGTTCGTCGTCATCTACGCGTTTTCGGTGAACTGGATAATCGTGCCGGCTTTTCTCGCGACGGTCCCGTTGCTCGGCACGCTGAGCTGGATGCTGAGTGGGCGCATCAAGACCATACAGAAGGTAATCGTGGCCGAGACGACGGCGCTGGCTGGGTCCACCACAGAGTCGCTTCGCAACATCGAACTCGTAAAGAGCCTCGGTCTCGCGGAGCAGGAGGTCGTGCGGCTCAACGCGACAACGGTGAAGATCCTCAAGCTCGAGCTGAAGAAGGTGAAATACATCCGGAGCCTGAGCTTCATCCAGGGCACATCGGTAAACCTTCTGCGCACATGCATCCTGTTCCTGATGCTTTACCTGATCTTCACCCAGAAGATCACAGTCGGCCAGTTCTTCTCGCTCCTGTTTTACTCGTTCTTCATCTTCGGTCCGATGCAGGAGCTGGGCAACATCATCAACGTCTACCGCGAGACCGAAGTATCACTCGGCAACTTCAGAATGATTCTGGAGACGCCCAAGGATCTGAAGCCGCTGACTCCGATTCCAGTGACGGAGATTCGGAAGCTGGAATTCGCAGACGTCGGATTCATGCACCAGAGCGCCAGCACCCCGGCACTCACTGATATTTCCTTCGAGGTGAACCGCGGCGAGACGATTGCGTTCGTCGGACCCTCCGGCGCGGGAAAGACGACGCTAGTAAAGCTGCTGGTCGGTCTCTACCAACCCAGGCAGGGAGAGATTCTCTATAACGGAGTAAACGGCACTGACGTCGACCTGGACCGGCTGCGCGAGCAGATCGGTCTGGTCACCCAGGACGCGCAGCTGTTCTCTGGAACCATTCGCGAGAATCTCAAGTTTGTGAATCCGCACGCGACCGACGAAGAGTGCCTCGACGTGCTGCACAAGTCCGCGGCGAACGCTCTCCTGGCGCGGGCTGACAAGGGGCTCGATACGCTGATCGGCGAAGGCGGAGTCAAGGTCTCGGGCGGAGAGAAGCAGCGGCTCTCGATCGCGCGCGCACTGCTCCGCAACCCTCATCTCCTGGTGTTCGACGAGGCCACGTCGTCGCTGGATTCGCTCACCGAGGAGGAGATCAGCCGCACGATGCGGGAAGTGGCCAGCTCGCGCGAAGTGATCACGATTCTCATCGCGCACCGGCTGTCGACAGTGATGCACGCCGACCGTATCTACGTCCTCGAGCGCGGCAAGATCGTCGAGGTGGGTCAGCACGATGATCTTCTGGGGCAAACCGGCCTCTACTATGCAATGTGGCGCCAGCAGGTCGGCGAACGGCGTGCGATACCGCAGCTACCATCCGCTAAATCGGAAAAACTCGTCACCGCAGGATAAATCCTTTGATGCGCGCTCTTTCCTTCCTCTGTTTTCTCTTCGTCTCGTCGCCTCTCGTCGCGCAGAGTTCCACCCCATCCAGCGGCTCAAATGCGCTTGGTGCATCTGTTAGCGAAAACAAAGTCACGGCGTCGGGCCCGGACACCCTGTACGGCCTCGCGGTCAAGCCGTCGGACCACCCAGATGAAGCGGCGGTCTGGCTTCTCGATGAGGGGGTACTGCGGCTCGAACCCGATGGACGCGGCACGCGTACCTACCGTCAGGTCGTTCAGGTTCTCAACGAAGACGCCGTGGGGCGATATCGCGAGCAGGAATTCTCGTTCAGTCCAGGCCACGAAAAATTGACGGTGAACTGGATTCGGGTCGTCGACCCAAATGGAAAGATGATCAGCACCGCGCCTTCTCACATCCAGGACTCCGACATTCCGGCGGACATGGGTGACCCGGTTTATTCGGACCGCAAGGTGCGTCGCGTCTCACTTACCGGAGTAGAGCTCGGATCGATTGTCGATTACAGCTACACCACTGAGGAGCTCAAACCGTACCTGCCGGGAGATTTCCTGGCGTCGTGGTCGGTGAACACCGCGACAAGGACGATGAGATCCAACTACGTGATCGACGTGCCCGAGTCATTTCACATTCGGATCAAGGAGCGGAACCCGCACTTCCCTGGGAAGGTCGTGGCCCGAAACGGACGAAACATCTACAGCTGGTCCGCCGCGAATCTACCTCCCGAAAAGTTTGAGGCGTTCGGATCGAGCGATTCGTCGCAGATATTCCAGTCGATCAGGATTGGCGGAAACCTCAGCTGGTCAGACATTTCAAAGTGGTATGCGGATAATGCGAGGACCCGCTACGCGATCACACCCAAGGTCGCGTCGAAGATCGAACAGATCCTGGCCGGCTCGAAGACGCGCGGCGATTCGATCCGCGCCATCCACCGCTGGGTTGCGCAGGACGTCAGATATGTTTCCATCGCGTTGGGAATGGGTGGCTATCAGCCTCGCGCGCCCGAGACAGTGGTTGAAACGGGATTCGGGGACTGCAAAGACAAGACGACGCTCTTCATAGCCGCGCTTGGCAAGATCGGCATCACCGCATTACCCGTTCTACTCAGCTCGGACGCTCGTGCCGATCGAGAGCTTCCTTCGATTGCGCAGTTCGATCATGTCATTGCCGGAGTCCCACAAGGCAGCGGATATCAATACACTGATCTGACCGCGGAGCTCGTACCCTATGGCGAGCTCCCTTCATCCGAGCAGGGCGGATTTGCCGTCGTCGTTCACCCCGACGGTCGCGCTGAGGAAGTGATTCTCCCGCTCGAGCCTATCAGCGCCAACCGCGAAGAAATCAGAATAACCGGCGCTCTCGGCCAGGACGGCATGTTCAATGGAAGATACGAGGAGGCGGGTAAAGGCCGCTCCGCCGAGATGATCAGGTCGCTGTTCGAGAATCCGCTCGATTCGGCGCAACGTGCCGACTTACCGAAGCAGCTCGCCCGCAGATTGTTCGAGAGCGCGGACGGCGATAGTCTGGCCATTTTCAACGGCAAGAATTTGTCAGCGCTCCCGCGATTGAGTTTTCGGATCAGAAACGCGAAGGCCGCTGTCGATGCGGGAGGAACCCACATTCTCACCATTCCTCTCGGCAGCATGGCGGGAATGGCGACGATGGCTTCGGCTCTCGAACAAGAGCCGAAGCGCCGATTTCCAATTGATGCCATCAAGGTCCTCGGACCGTTGGCCTCGGCGACTACGGTGAGCATCACGTTGCCGACGGGGTGGAAGGCGAGGCTTCCGTCCGATGTTGCTTCATCGAGCGTTTTTGGCAGCTACACCTCCGAATACGCACAATCCGGGAACGAACTGCGCATATCGCGCACGATCTCTGGCGCGCGAGGAATATTTCCTCCAGACCGGGTTACCGATCTGATCACATGGCTTCGGCAGATCGGGAAGGACGACGCGAAATTCATCGTTTTGGAGAAGACCAGTGAGTGACGACACCGGCAAGCTGAAAAAGGGAAACTTCATGCAGGCGCTGGATTCGATTCGCCAGGAGGCGGAGCGCCTGATGGCGCGTCGTGATCTGCCGCCGGAAGTGAAAGCCGGCCTCGACCGCATCATTGCCCTCACCCGCTCCAAGTTCGAACTCGGCGACGACATCGAGTAACCGCACCACTCGGCCAATTAGCGCTGAGGGCTCCTAGGAGAGCATAACTCGTAATCTTCGGGACTCCATGCCTTTCCAACCATGGAACCCCGAGTGGCATCTTATTCCCGGCTGAGATGAAGACGAGCGCGGTGGTATCAGACACTATCGGACCTTTCCCGTCCACGATTGGTGAAGAGAAGACTGCACCGCTGGATACCATCCGGCGCGCGCAGTCGGGAGATGTCGATGCCTTCGAGCTGCTCTACCGTGAGCACTCGGGACGGATCTTCGCATTGTGCCTGCGTCTCAAGGCCGGTGATTCCTCCGACGCGACGGAGCTGATGCAGGATGTATTCGTCCGGGCGTGGCGGAGGCTCTCCACATTTCGCGGAGACTGCGCGTTCTCATCATGGCTTCATCGCCTGGCGGTCAACACGATGCTCGAGAACGCGAGAAGCGATAGCAGGAGAACCGCGAGAGTATTGCAGATGGACGATACGTCGCGGCTGCCTGGCGCCGTCCGATCGAGCGGCGTGGAACTGAAGATGGATATGGAAAACGCAATCGCCTCGCTGCCAAGAGGCGCGAGGCTCGCGTTCGTGCTACACGATGTCGAGGGGTACCAGCACCAGGAGATTGCGGAACAGCTGAGCATCTCCGTTGGAACGGTCAAGGCGCAGCTGCACCGTGCCCGCCGATTATTGAGAGAGAGGTTGGAGCGATGACACATGAAGTGATCAGACATCTACTGGACGATTACGTCACCGGCGAGCTGACTGAAGACGCGTGCGGCCCCGTGGCTGATCATATCGCGGTGTGCGCCATCTGCGGCGCGGAAGTGGAGAGCCTGAAGGGAATCCTCGCGCGGGCAGCGGATCTGCCGAAATCAATTGAGCCACCGGCCAAGGCGTGGATGAACATCCGCGCCGCCATCGAGCGTGACAAAGAGGCGTTCGCAACACAGCGCGAAACGTCTGAAAGCTTCTTGCGGCGGCCATACGTCCTGGCGGCCGCGGTGGTTCTGGCTGCAGTTCTCTCCTCTGGTGGAACTGCGCTCTATCTCAATTCGCGAGGCAGCGGCGCGGATTCCTCACGCGCTACCGCGAGCAATACCGGGACCGGAGCTACGCCAGCTACATTCGTCGCCTTCACGATCGAAGAGAACACCTATTTGCGGAATGTCGCCGTTCTGCAGGATCTCCTCGATCAGCAGGAAGCGTCTCTGGCCCCGGAAACCGTTGCCCAGCTCAAGGCGAGTCTCCGCACGATTGACGAAGCGATTCTCGAAGCGCGAAGCGCGCTGGCTCGCGACCCGGCGAACAAGATGCTGATCGAAATGCTGTCGGGAACGTACAGACAAAAGATGGATCTGATGCGCCGGACGGCGGAGATGACGCGTGGAAGCTGAGCTTCGCGTAGCAACCGATCGTGGTCGAGCGAGAGCGCGGGCCGCGCTGAGTCGCGCCTGCATCCTTGGAGTGGCCGCCATCCTGTTCTCATCATCACCGGCCTTCGCACAGAAGAAGGTCGAGCGCAAGCTTCCGCTCGGAATGGAAGGCGCGCTCCGAATCGTCAATATGGTCGGCAGCGTGGTAGTGCACGGCTGGGACAAGGACACCGTCATGGTGCGAGGAACGCTCGGCGCCGGAGATAACTTCTACATGGGGGGCGGCTACGCCGGCGCCAAGATGTTCGTGGAATCGGCGAATGATCGGGATCCGAAACCCACTCGGCTCGAGGTCTGGGTACCGAGTCGCATCCGCCTCTGGGTGAAGACGGCAACCGCAAACATAGACGTCAATGGAGTCGATGGCGGGCTCGACCTGTACGTCGTGAGCGGAACGATCGACGTCGCTGGAAATCCGCACGAGCTGAATGCCGAAGCGATCGA
>DHJM01000151.1:23576-24734 GCA_002404335.1 Gemmatimonadales bacterium UBA4720 | reverse complement strand
CAGGGCGCGAGCTCCGACGCGGCGTTTTCCACCGTGAGCGGAGCTGTGAAAGTCGATGGTGGAGTCTTCGAGCGCACCAAGATCGAAACAGTGACCGGTAGCATCACCTTCGTCGGCCGGCTGGACCGGAGCGGTGCGTTCGATTTCGATACCCACAGCGGCACCGTCGATATCGCGATTCCAGACAAAACAGCGGCGTCGTTCTCTGTCGTGACGATCGCCGGAAGCATCACCAACAATCTCTCGAAGAGCAGCCCGATTCCCGGACGGTTCGGACGCGGCGCGGAGCTGACGATGGACACGAGTGGCGGCGGTGCAAAGGTGTCAGTACGAACCTTCAAGGGTCCGGTAACTCTGCGGAGAACGAAGTAATGAAGTTTTTAAACCATTGAGGGGTCAGTGGCATCATAGTGGCGCTCGAAAAAACTTCTTCAGGAGATTGCCATGAACCGCACACTGCTTCGCACCTTTGCACTCGTCACCGCGCTCACGCTTACGGCGTTCAGCGCCGCGCTAGCGGGACCACCGTGGATCGCAATCGAGTACCCCGCCAATCCGTTCGACCGCACTTCGCGAGATGCCTTTCTCACCGTCCGCACCTACCATCACGGCGACCTGATGGCGAAAACCGTAACGGGAACAGCAGAGGGAGTGGTAAATGGAAAGCGGCAGAGCATGCCGCTCGACATCCGTGCCGGATCTCAGCCTGGCATGTACGTCGTGCGCTGGCAGCGCCCGGCGGTCGGAAGATGGGTGCTGGTCATCAACAGCGGGATGCAGGGCGTGACCGATGCAACCGCGGTTGTAGAGATCAGTCCGACTGGAACTGTCGCGAGCGTTACGGTTCCAACGCGCGCCATCAGCGATGGTTGGATCTCGCCGCGTCCGGTTGCGGCGGCTGAGATCGACGCGTTGCTTCAGGGCCGGTCGCTGGCGAGCGCGGGGATGCAGTACAGGGCGAACCGCTAGCAAACAGGCAAGCGCAAAGGCCTGACGTTGCCGTCAGGCCCTTCGCTACTGCCCTCTCAGGTTGTTGAGATTCCGCTGAAGCTCGGTGGTTCTCTTCGCGGAATAGTCGGCCAGACAGCGCGCGCGTGCTTTCGCCCACAGCTTGCCATTCTCGGTCTGCGTTTGCGCGGTACAATCAGCATCGCGCTG
>DHJM01000151.1:9136-23497 GCA_002404335.1 Gemmatimonadales bacterium UBA4720 | reverse complement strand
AGCTATCGCGCGATTCAGGCACGAACGCTGATCAACCGGCGCTGGAGAGTTGCACGGATCGCGAGAGGCTCTCTGCAATCCGGACGCGGGCGACCGATCGACTGGAACCGTAGTCGGGGCCGGCGCGTCGTTGGCCTTGGTCGGAACCGTCAGCCTCGGTCCTGACCTCAGGACCTCACCTCCGCTCGGCGATGGTCGCGGGACGACCTTGGTGTCCGACGGCCGGTTCTGAGCTGCCGCCCCAGCAGCGGGAACGGCTCCGCCGCCGCTCGTTCTCACGGTGTTGAGGCTATTGTCCTGTGCCGTAGCCGTAGCGGTGTTTCTGTTCGCCTCGGCGAGATCGTGCAGCAGCATCGTGTCCTGCCCGGCTGCGGCGACCTCCTTGGCCTTGGTATCCTTGCGGCAGGCGACGCCCGCCATAAGGAAGACAAAGCAGTACGCCACTGATAGTCGGGAAAGAGCTTTCATAGTTTCGTCACGGGGGGAAGCATCATCATCTGTTCGCGGCAGACAACATGCCATCCGCGGAGGAGTTTTGCAGGAGGCAGTGCAGTTGACGCGTCACTGATACACATTTCAAGGGCAGCCACGCAGCCAAGGAATGGAAGATGGAGAAAGAACTGCCGGAGCTCAACACCGTGATCAGGACATTTGCCAACGAGGCCGAGGCGCACATAGCGCAAGCAGTGCTCGATGCAAGCGGGATCGACTCCAGTCTCATTCGGGACGACGCCAGCGGGATGATGCCATGGCTCCAATGGCTTCATCCGATTCGACTGGTAGTATGCGAAGAAGACAGCGCCCAAGCGGTAGAGCTCCTGGATACGCCACCGGGGCCCACACTCATTCTCTAAGCCGAGCCTCTGCGTTTATGGGGCACGACTGTTAGTTTACGCGCCATGCTCTCACAATTCCTCGCCCGAAACAAACCGCGCCCGCTGACGACGATCATCAGCGCCTTAAGCTTTCTGCTGTTCATCGGCGCCGTGCGTCCGCTCGACGCACAAACTGGCACGCCAGCGGCCGACGACCCGTATCTGGCGCGAGCAAAGCGTATTCTCAGCCAGACTCCGCTCATCGATGGGCACAACGATCTGCCGTGGCGAATCCGCGAGGATTCAGTCGCGCGCGGGAACGTCGATGCCTATGATCTCCGCAGGCGCACGCCGGGGCATACGGATCTGGACCGCCTGAAGAAAGGCATGGTCGGCGCGCAGTTCTGGTCCGTTTACACACCCGGAGAGTATCGCGACTCTGGCTACGCCCGAGTACAGCTCGAGCAGATCGATATTGCGCGCCGTTTCATAGCGAAATACCCCGACCGGCTCGCGCTCGCCCTCAGCGCCGACGACATCCGGCGCGACTTCAGGCAGGGTAAGATCGGCTCTCTTCTCGGGCTCGAGGGCGGACATGCCATCGAGAACTCGCTCGGCGCGCTGCGCGCCTATTACGACCTTGGCGTGCGCTACATGACGCTCACGCACAACGTCACCCTCGACTGGGCCGATGCGGCTCTCGATTCCGCGAAGCACAGGGGACTGACCCCATTCGGCGACAGCGTCGTGCGCGAGATGAACAGACTCGGCATGCTGGTGGATCTTTCACACGTCTCGCCGGGAACGATGAGCGCGGCTCTGAACGTGAGCCAGGCACCGGTGATATTCTCGCATTCGGGAGCACGAGCGCTCGTGGATGTTCCGCGCAACGTGCCGGACTCGATTCTCCGGCGGGTGACGACGAACGGCGGAATAGTTATGGTGCCGTTCGTCACCGGTTTCGTGTCACCGGCTGTACTTCTGTACGACCAATCCACCCGCCCGGTGATGAAAGACCTGCAGGCAAAGTTTGGCAATGACACCGCAGCGATCACACGAGAGGTGAAGCAGTGGTGGGCTGCGCATCCGGAGCCACGCGCGACTCTCTCACAGGTGGCCGACCAGATCGAGTACGTGCGCAAGGTCGCCGGCGTCGATCACGTGGGCATCGGAAGCGACTTCGATGGAATTACCGAAGTCGTGCAGGGGCTCGAGGATGTCTCGACCTTTCCTGCGTTGTTCGCGGAGCTGGCAAGACGCGGGTGGTCGGACGCGGATCTCAGGAAGCTCGCGGGAGAAAATCTCCTCCGCGTGTTCGCGCAGGCCGAAGCCGTGGCCGCGCGTCTAAAGAAGAGTAGTGCAGCCACGCCGCAATCAATGCGCTAGCGGCGCATAGATGCGGAGCACCGGCTTTCCACGCAGGTTCTCCAGCGGCAGATAGACGCGGTGTGTCATCGGATCGACTGCGACGGTGTGCGCGTGAGGCGCCCTGATCTCACCGATTGGCCGGAGTATCGCGCCATTCAGCCACCACGCAGACAGAACACCTGATTCCGCCGCGACGTATAGTCGTCGCCAAGCCGGATCCCACGCGAGAACATCTGGATCGTCAGCGACTTTCTTGCGATCAACGATTATCATCGTGCGGAGATCGAGCACCAACAACGCCGCATTCCCCTCGCACGAGACGAACGCGAGGCGATCCTGTTCGTCGATAGTGAACCCGTGGGGTTGGTCGCAACCCGGGAGATTGTAGCGCGCTACGATTCGCTCCATGGCAGGGTCGATAGCGACCATCTGGTTGCGTGTTTGCACCGCCACCATGATGCAGTGTGAGACTGCGTCGTAATGTGTGTTTCCGGCCTCACCGCCAAGATCGATCGTCGAGCGCTTGGAGCGCGTCTTCGCATCGATAACGACGTCCGTGCCGCCGGATTCGTCTGATACGAAAACTTTGTCGACATCGCGCGCGTACGCGATTCCGTCAGGAAACCGAATGCCGCCGACACGAGACACGACGGCGAGAGTCCTGTCGTCGACGATAGCCACATCGTGCGCCCCAGCCGCAGAGATGTAGACGGCGTGATGCTCAGGTACCGTGCTCACTCCCGTTGACCGAGGGACGTCCTTGATCTCACCGACAACGTGTCCCGCATCGAGGTCGAAGACAATCGTGCGCCCGGCGTTCATGTGGTTGATGTAGAGGCGGCGTGTGGTACTGTCGATGCTCTGGTAGTCGAATCGATTCGCCGGGCCTGGCAGCGCAATTTCGGCCACCAGTGTGAGCCCACGACTGGGTTGCGATTGCGCTGCCGTCGCGGATGCACGCCAGGAGCTCGGTGTGAGAGTCTTCGCGTTGGCGGAACAGACGCCGGTTTGCGCTAGCGTGATCGACGGCACTAAAGCCGTGACCAGCAGGATCGATTTACTCGGTGAGAGTGACGTAAACAGTGCCATGACGTTGCTTGGAGAGCGCGTTTATCTTGCCGCGGGGAGGGGCGCGGTTCCACCCGACCTGAGGACATCCGCAAATTCATCCGGCAGGTCGCTCTCATGAATTGCGCGGGCGGCTTCTTCGATGTCGTACGCCACCCGCACGAACTCAACCCGCGCGCCCGATCCGTCGATCGCAAGCGACACGTAGCACGCGCGCGGGTCCCCGTCCTTGGGACGGCCGACGCTTCCGGTGTTGATGAACTGAACTCCCCCGACCACACGCTGCCACGGTTTGTGGGTGTGTCCAAAGCAAATGATATCCTCTGCGCGGGCGCCGAGATCCTTCGCCATCTTCTCGAGAAAGGAGTCTGATCGGTCGGCGGTCACGTAAACCGTGTTCAGCGTTTGATTGCCGTGCACGAGAGTAATCGTCGGGCCCGACACGTGGCCGCCAAACGGCCGAATGTCCAGGCGGAAGGGAAGACTACCCAGATATTTCTTCGTCTCCACCGTGACGTGCGAGCGGGTCCACTCGAACGAGAGGTGCGATAGCTCTTCGTCGTGCGGAGTATCAGCCCTGCACCCGCAGTGCTTGTAATCGGTTGCGACGGTCGAATCGTAGTTGCCGGAAATGCCGGGAATCGCCCGTTCGCGGAGCAACGCCACCACTTCGTTCGGCCACGGCGCGTAGCCGGTGAGATCGCCGAGATGATAGATCGCGTCGATGTCCGCGCGTTCGTCGATGGCGGCCAGGACCGCGCGGAGCGCGGGAAGATTAGCGTGGATGTCCGAGATCAGCGCGTATCGCATCAGCCCAGGACTCTGCGGGTACCGAAGCGGCGTGTCATCACCACCGCAGTATCGGGACACGCTCCCTGGAATTCCGCGGACGCCGTCAACGCGTCGGGAACCGCCGCTCGTGTCGTGCGTGCGAACCCGAAGCGCGGAAAATATTTCTCGGCAGTGGTAGTCAGGAGATAGATCTCATCGATCCCCGCGTCCTGCGCATGGTCCAGCAGCTGTTCCACCAGCCGGCGGCCGATACCGTTGCCGCGATGCTCGGCTGAGACTACCGCCGAGCGAAGCAAAGCAGTCGAGCCAAACTCTTCGAGGCCAATCGCTCCCGCGATCTTGCCCTCGTCTTCAGCTACGATGAAGCTGGAGAAATTGTCCCGCACTCCATCGAGCGGAAGATCGCTAGCCGAGAGCAGGCTTCCGACGGCGCATAAGTCCGCGTTCGTTGCATTTCTGATTCGCATTACACCCTCCGCGATGGCCCGTGCGTTTAGGCGCGCGATGCCGTCTGAAATCAGCAGCAGTCAGGACCGCAGCACTGTGCAAGCGGCTTCGTCGCGCGCACGAATGCTCCCATGAACTTTCCATCGATCTGCGATGCGAATTCGACGGCGTCGAGACCACTTCCGCTCAGAAAAGCCGCTGCATCTTCGGCCTTGTACACCCTCGTCGGCTCGATCGACGGCTTTGCGAATCCGACTTCGCGCAGCAGATCCAGGAATTCACGCTCTTCGAGCGCGCCGGCCACACAGCCGATCCACAGCTCCATATTCGTTTTCACCGCGGCCGGAACGTGGCCGCGAACAACGACATCCGACACGGCGAATCTGCCGCCCGGCTTCAGAACGCGAAAGGCTTCTGTCAGCACCTTGCGCTTGTCCGCGGACAGGTTGATCACGCAGTTGGAGATGATGATATCTACCGACGCGTCGGGCAGCGGAATCTGCTCGATTTCTCCTTTCAGGAACTCGACGTTCTCCGCGCCCGCTCGGCGCTTGTTCTCGTTGGCGAGCGCGAGCATCTCATCCGTCATGTCGAGCCCGTAGGCCTTGCCGGTTGGACCGACGCGTTTGGCGGAGAGAAGCACATCAATTCCACCGCCGGAGCCGAGATCGAGAACGGTCTCACCCTCGTTTAGCGCGGCGAGCGCGGTAGGATTTCCGCAGCCGAGCGACGCGAGCACCGCTTCGACGGGGATACCGGCTTTCTGCTTTTCGTCGTAGAGATCCGAGGTGATCGGGTCCCACGCTTCCGTAGTTGCTCCACAGCAGGCGCTCGAGCCGCAGCACGGAGCGGCGGTGGCGCCATCGCTGACGCGAAGTGCGGCCTGACCGTACTTCTCCTTCACGCTGGATTTGAGTGTTGAGTCAGATACAGTCATATGATCTCCAAACAATATTTGTTGATGTGTAGGTGAAATAAAAAATCAGGCGCAACAGCTCGTAGCCTGACCGACGACACGCGGCTTCATCTCGGTAACGAGGGTCTCGATCTCTTCGAACGCATCAGGGACCAGCTCGTAGTGAACCCACCGCCCATCCTTCCGGTCGCGGACGATTCCCGCGTCCTTGAGAACCCGAAGATGGAACGACAAGCGAGATTGGGCAGCGTCGAGCGTGTCGGTCAGCTCGCAGACGCACCGCTCTCCTTTGCGGAGCAGCTCGATGATCTCGAGTCTGGTCTCATCGGAGAGGGCGTGAAAGAGCTCGATCGCGCGGTCAGTTCGGGAGTGGACTACTGTGGCCATGTGTTCTAATATATCAAGATAACTTGTTATGTCAATCCTGCGCTTTTTGACCGAGGTTTGGACTCCAACTGAAGACTTATCGGCCAGCCATCAGTGTCTGGCTACTGGTTGCGGCGACAACTTCCGCTCCCGTTCGACTAGAAGTGATAGAACCCCGACAATAGTAGCCCCCGCGTTTCCTGGACGGCTCCCGTGCCAAGCAGCACGCTCCCTCCGAACATGAGCCGCCTGTTTGGAAACGGATACACCTTCAACCCCGGTGCGATAGACGTGCGAGGCGGCCCCGCATCAGGGCCTACCAGCGCTCGTTCGGTTGTCAGCTCGACTAGAGCTTCGAGGCGCGACCGGACTTGATACAATGCGGAAAAGTCGAAAGCGAGAGCGCGCTCGGCTTCCTCACCCGCCCGGCGGCGGAAAGTGGATGATGCTCGCGCGAATCCGACAAACTCGAAGGAGTTCCGCTTGTAACCGAGGTCCACAAATGGCTCGAGTTGGACGATGTGCCCACTCCCAATTCCCTTCGAATCATTCCCCGTTGGAAGCGAGCTCGAAAGCCCGCCGCCGAGCAGAAGTCCGCGATCCCCAAACATCAGGCTCGCTGCCTTAAGCGAAACTTCGATGTCACCAAGTCCACTGGCCCGCGCAGTCTGCGGCGCTGTCCGCCAGACAAAGGGCGTCACCACCGCAACGCTGACGGTGTGATTGAAGGCGTACTCACCTTCGAGCCGGACGACGTGCTCACGAAGGTCGGTTGGGTCGCTGACTCGAGTTCCGAGGTAGTCCAGTCTGATCTTTGTGTCAGGACTTGGCGACTCCGTAACCATCGGATGCGAGAAATGCAGATAATCGTGATCGTGATCGTCGTCATGCTCCTGGGCCTTCAACCCGGTAAGCGGAAGCACCAAGGCGAACACAACCAGCAATGAACGGGACGAACACGCGGAGCAAAGCTCCGAAGCAGACACGTCCGGAAATAGCATTATTTACGTCTCCCTTTTTTTGTGAGGACACCCGGGAATTCCGGGGCTCAATCAGCGTTGGATCAGGACAGGAGACGCTGAGGGGGACCGGTTGCGGGAGGGAGCAGTCGGACGGCAGCGTCGGAATCGCGACGCTCGGTGGCGATCGTTTGCTTCGGCGCCATGCGAGTGA
This sequence comes from Gemmatimonadales bacterium UBA4720, assembly GCA_002404335.1. Taxonomy (GTDB): domain Bacteria; phylum Gemmatimonadota; class Gemmatimonadetes; order Gemmatimonadales; family Gemmatimonadaceae; genus UBA4720. The sequence continues at coordinate 16,552 of DHJM01000151.1, read as the reverse complement.
CTGCCGGAAAGAGCTCGCGTGCCTGAAAAGTGAACGATGCGCCGGATCGTCCACACTCACCGACGCAGTTGCAACCGCGCGCCGAGGTCCCGTGATGCTGGCTGTGGTGATCGTTGCTGGCGTCATCCCCCGCTCGCATATGCGCGGCGTGCCCGTGCGCTGCCGTTTCATCGGAGCGATGCATCGGGCAAGGAACAGCCGATGTTGCCGCGCCGCTCAGCGCCGCGATCCACGGCGCGAGAAGAGCGATGATGAGGTTGACGGAGAGAACGCGGCGATTCACGGCTGGCAATCTATGCATCGCGCATCGGTGCCGCCTCGTGTGTTTACCTGAGTCAGGGTGAAACTCCCGTCAGGAATCCGGTGACGACAAGGATCAGAAAGCCGAGGCCCAGCTCGAGTACTGCCGATTGCCGAAGTCGGGCCGTTCCCTCCTCTCTGACCAACAGGGGCTGCACTCTGCGGAAGTTGTAAGCTCCTGTCATCAGGGTGAGCGTAACCAGAGCGAGTTTCACGAGCAGAACCCGCCCATACGAGGTCTGCCAAAGGGCAGTGAGATGCTGAACATGCACCCACGACGCGATGACGCCGCTGACGACAACGATGGCCGCGGAAAACAGGGCAACGGGAGAGAATGCATTTACGAGCGCGGCTACGGATTGCCATCGCTCCGCTCCCATGAGTGTGAGCGATATCGGCACGCCGATCAGCATCACGCAGAGGAGGCTCCCAAGCCAGCTGGCTCCGCCCAGCACGTGAAGGAAATCGCTGGCAATCAGCAATGATGTAAATCTCGGGCTCGCCGCGGCGTGTCCGGCCAGTGCCGGCGTCACCGCGAGCACGATCGCCGAAATGCTCGCCACCGTCCAGGCGCCGCGAAGTCGGCCTATGGCGAGGGCGAAGGAGACGAGCGCTACGAGCGCCGCTCCAAGCTCCAGCTGGAGCGCGAATCCCCACCGAGTATGTAACGTCATGTCCGTCATGCTCATCGTCTTCATGCCGGCGACTCCGGCCATCATTTCCGACTCGAGACCTATTCTGGCAAACGCGGTAAGGATGACGAGAACGCTGACTGTCAGCCCGAGGACTGCTGCGCGGCGTTCCATGCGTACAGCCAGGTCCGGGCTTGTCCCACGAGCTCGCGGGAGAACCAGGGATCTGAATGTCGTTGCGCCGATGAGGACGAGAAGACCAACAAACGAAAATGCACGTGCCAGGGAGTTGGACACCGAAGAAGAAGCCTCAGCTACTCCCTCGTCCACCTCTCCCATCGATGACGCCGTGCTGTTGGGGGAGACAGTGGCGACTGTGCCAGCTTGCGGCGACGGCCGATGCACTGATACAGACGCTTCAGGCGCAACGATAAAACTGAAGCTTCCACGCGTTGGATGTCCGTCTGATGCGGCGGTTCTCCACGAAACGATATACCGTCCGGGCGGAAGAGATTCAGAGACTCGAAGGGAAACCCCGAGCGGCGTGCCCTGTTCGGCCGCCGGTGCACCCAACGCGAACGCCCGCCCACTCGCGTCCGTGAGCGAAACGGACGTCATCCGCAGCTCCGGCTGCTCTGAAAACCACAGGCGGATCAATTGCGGCGAGGCCGCTATTGTGGAACCGGCTGCGGGATCACTGCGCTTGAGGAGAGCATGTGCCCATGCCCGCACCGGGCACAACACAAGGACAAGCGCGACAGCGAGGCGAACCCCCCTACTCACGATCTCGCTTCATTTGCATTCCACTCATCTCGTCCTTGTGCACCGCGGGTTTACGTGAATGAAAAGGCCGGACTCTCAGAAAGATGAAAGTACCGACTGGATGTCTCGAACCGTAGTATGGCTCGAGGGACGCGGGACGAAATTGAGGGTTCCGGCCGCTCCGAGTCCAACAGTTGCCCAATGCGTTCTTGCCAATTCCCTTACGTAGCCTAGCTCCACCGCACCGACGTTGAATTTCTGGAGTGGGGGGAACCCCGGCCCCATCGGTCACTGGCGACAACCGCTCAGCTCGGAGGTCGAATCGTGGAAACGGTTGTGTAAGTAAGTGACTACTTGCATTTCCTGATCGCTGATTTTAGCTTCCCTGCCCATGAATCACCGAGATGCAATCCTCGCCGCCGCTGCCGGAGTCTTCGCGCAGCATGGTTTCCGCGGCTCTACCACCCGTCGCATTGCGGATGCCGCGGGCGTAAATGAGATCACGATCTTCCGCCAGTTCGGGTCCAAGGAAGCGCTCATTCGCGCCGCAATGCAACACCTGACGCAGTCGGCCGGCCTCGCCACGCTGCCCGACATCCCGTCCGACCCGGAACGGGAGCTGACGGTGTGGAGCGAGTCGTTCATGCAACATTTGAGACTTCATAGCTCGATCATCCGTAAGACGATGGGTGAGATCGAAGAGAGACCGGAAATGGGCGAGTGCGCCACCGACGTCCCGAGACGGGCTTCGAACGATCTGTGCCACTACCTCGCCGCGCTCGAGCGGCAGGGAAGAATCACTGAAAAGTTCGAGCCGAAGACGGCCGCCGCAATGCTCATGGGGGCGATTTTCTCCGATGCGATGGGACGCGAGATGATGCCCGAGAACTTTCCGCGACCCAAGGAAAAGGCGGCGCACATGTACACTCAGGTGCTGCTTCGCGCTCTGGGTGTCGAAAACGGCTCGCGCAAAGCGACGAATAAGCAGACCAAACGATCGAAACAACTTTCAAACTGAAAAGTGTCTTCCAACAAAGCCCAACTCCGCGCCCTCAGGCTCGGCAGAATTCTGAGAGTGTCCCTCGCCGCAGCAGGCTTCCTGCTACCGGCGATCGCACCAGCGCAGGTAACTCCGAGCTTGCCGACGGTCCATACGACCGGCGCGCGTCGCACGCTCTCGCTCGACGAAGCCGTTCGCATCGCTGAATCCCAGAGCGAGGCGGTACGCATCGCGCGCGCTGGAGTCCAGCGCGCCCAAGGCCAGCAGTATCAGGCGCGCAGCCAGAGGCTGCCGCAGCTCCTCGGATCGGCCAGCTACACCCGCACTCTGGCGTCACAGTTCTCCGTCGCCGCCGGGCCGGCACCAGATACGACGAAGCCCGTACCGCCCCCGGCTCCGTGCGACCAGTATCTCCTCGACGCGACGGCTACCACGGCCGACCGGCTGGCAGGACTCGAGAACGCAAATCGCTGCGCGCTCGGCGGGAACCCGTTTTCATCCTTCGGTAGCCTCGGGTTCGGCGCCAAGAACCAGTACAATCTTGGGCTCGCCTTCTCGCAGAGCCTGTTCGCGGGCGGACGCATTTCGGCGCAGAATGCGGTCGCGAATGCGGGGCGTCGCTCGGCCGACATCGAGCTGACCGCGCAGCGCGCGCAACTCCGTCTCGACGTGACACAGTCGTACTTCGATGCCGCGCTCGCCGATAGATTGGTCGCGCTCGCCGAGTCGTCCGCGGTTCAGACCGACAACGTTCTGAAGCAGACCAGGCTGGCCCGCACGGTCGGCAATGTTTCCGAGTTCGAGCTGCTGCGCGCCCAGGTTTCGAGCGCCAATCAGCTGCCGATCGTTATCCAGCGTCAGAGCGATCGCGAAGTAGCGTACCTGAGGCTCAAGCAGCTCCTGAATATTCCGCTCGATTCCCCGGTGGAGCTGACGACCGTTGTCGATGATTCCGCGGCGGTAAATGCCGCTCTCGAGAGCATGGGAATCACCAGCGATACGGCCGCCATCGATCGAGCAACGGTCAGACAGGCGGCCGATGCGATCGATGCCCAGCGGGGACTTCTCAAGGTCGCGAAGGCGCAGAGATTTCCCACGCTTGCCCTGACGTCGCAATATGGGAAAGTCGCGTTTCCGCTAAGTGGACTTCCAGGGTCGGGAGATTTCCGGACAAACTGGACGATTGCTCTGGGGTCGCAGGTCCCGCTCTTCACCGGGGGCCGGATCAAGGGCGATCAGCTGGTAGCGGAAGCTAACGTGCGTGAAGCGCAGGCCCGCTACGATCAGGTCCGCGAGTTCGCCGCGCTCGACTCCCGGGTGACGATCAACAATCTTCTCCAGGCTCGCTCTGCGTGGCTGGCAAGTCAGGGCACGGCGGCGCAGGCGGCGCGGGCTTACTCGATCGCTGAAGTTCGTTACAAGGAGGGAATCTCGACGCAGATCGAGCTGAACGACTCGAGAATTCTCCTCGAGCAGGCGGTCACAAATCGCGCGCTGGCAGCGAGGAATCTGCAGGTCGCGCGCGTGAAGCTGGCGCTCCTGCCTGATCTTCCGCTGCAGAGCACCGGAGCAACGCAGGCGCAAAGCCAGTCAACAACGCAGCAAACGCAGTCGCAGCAGAGCAGTCAGCCGGCGCAGGCCGCGCAACAGCAGTCGCAGGGACAGCAAACGACCGGCATTCCACCACAGTGATTATTTCGACGAGAGTATTTATGAAGCAAGATCGGAGCATTATGAGAAAGAGCGCCGCCATTCTGTTGAGCTTTTCTGCGCTCGCCGTGCTCAACGCGTGCAGCAAAGGCGACAATGCCTCGGCGGCAGAGACGGCAAAGGCGGAAACGATGGTAGTGGGGCCCGAGAACATCGCTGTGGCAGCCAATGGATCGATCATGACCGGGCCGTCCATTTCCGGGACGCTCGAACCTGACCGTGAAGCCGTGCTTCGCGCGCAGGTTTCCGGCAGCGTTCTCCAGACCTACGCGGATCAGGGTCAGGCCGTGAACGCCGGTACCGTGCTCGCGCGCATAGATGCGTCGGGAATCCAGGACGCTTATACCTCGGCGCGAGCCGGCCTCGTCTCCGCACGCAACGCGGCGGATGTGGCGGCGAAAGATCTCGCTCGAAACGAGAAGCTGCTCGCGGCCGGCGCGATCGCCGAACGGGACATCGATCAGTCGCGCCGGGCGTCGATCGCCGCGCAGGCGGCCCTCGAAGATGCGAACTCCAGGCTCGCGACAGCCGAGAAAGCCTACCGCAGCACGACTGTCACGTCACCGTTCTCGGGCGTCGTGAGCGAGCGTCCTGTGTCGTCAGGTGATGTCGTGCAGCCCGGGACGGCTCTCTTTACAGTCGTTGATCCCTCGAGCATGAGACTCGAAGCATCGGTTCCGGCCGAGCAGCTCGCATCTATCCGTATAGGTGTTCCGGTCGATTTCACCGTCAGCGGCTATCCAGGTCGCCAATTTGTGGGACGTATCACTCGCATCAATCCGACCGCGGATCCGACCACTCGCCAGGTGCGCATCTACGTCTCGATTCCAAACGAGGGTCGCTCTCTCGTCGGCGGGCTGTTCGCGACCGGGCGGATGTCCACCGCGACGAAGATGGGACTGGTGGTTCCGCAGTCCGCGGTTGATGTGCGCGGGTCGATTCCATCCGTGATGCGGGTGAAGCAGGGAAAGGCGGAGAAGGTCCCGGTGAAGATCGGCCTGACGGACAAGACGTCGGAGACGATCGAGGTGTTATCGGGTCTGCAACCGGGCGACACGTTGCTGATGGGCGCGGCCATGGGAATAACTCCGGGAACTCCCGTAAGGATCTCGGCACCGACGGAAGGACCAGCGGCGAATAGCGGTAAAGGGAGCTGATTCTATGATTATTTCAGATTTTGCTATCAAGCGGCCGATGATCACCGTCGTAACGATGGTGGCGCTGGTCGTATTCGGATTGTTCGCCGCCTTCCGCCTACAGACAGACGAGTTCCCCGATATTCAGCAGCCGGTCGTGCTCACGTTCATTCCCTACCCGGGTGCATCACCGGAGGGCGTCGAGCGCGAGATCCTGAAGCCGGTCGAGGACGCGATCAAGGGAATCGCCGGAGTCGACAAGATCTACGGCACCGCCGGCGATGGATACGCTCAGATCATTACGCTCTTTCTGTTCGAGAAGGATCCTCAGGTCGGCTCGCAGGACATTCGCGATGCCATCTCCGGAATCCGGTCCGACCTCCCGCTGGAGATGAAAGAGCCAGTGCTACAACGGTTCGATCCATCGGACCAGCCGATCGTGTCGATGACGATCGCTTCGCCGACGTTGACTCCGGCGCAGCTCACACGGCTCGCTGATCCTGATATCACCAGCAAGCTGAGAGGAATTCCAGGCATCGCCCAGGTGCAGCTGGTGGGTGGCGTGAAGCGCGAGATGACGATCCAGCTGAGGCCTCAATCGCTTCAAGCGGCCGGCATCAGTGTCGGCCAGGTCGTCCAGGCGCTGGAGGCGCAGAATCTCGCCGCACCGGTTGGGCGTCTCAACGGAAACCTGGACGAGCGAACGATTCGGCTGCAGGGACGTCTCGAAGGGCCCACAGGATTTCATGAACCTGGTGGTCGCCGAGCGAAACGGTCAGATCGTGCGATTGGGTCAGGTCGCCGACGCGATCGACGGCACGCAGGAGCAGCGCTCGCTCGCCCTCTACAACGGGAATGAGGCCGTCGGCATCAACATCGTCAAGGCGAAGGGCTACAGTACGACCGATGTGAGCGCGAAGGTTCGCGCAAAGGTGGCGGAGATCCAGAAGACCCTTCCGGCGGGCGTGAAGATCGATGTCGTGAAAGACTCGGGTCTCCGCGTCAAAGCATCGGTGACCAACGTCGAGGAGGCGCTTCTCATCGGAGCGCTTCTCACGGTGCTGGTGGTGTTCGTGTTCCTCAACTCGTGGCGATCGACCGTCATCACAGGTCTGGCGCTGCCAGTGTCGGTGATGGCGTCGTTCATCGCCGTGTGGGCGTTCGGATTCACGCTCAACACCATGTCGCTGCTCGGATTGTCGCTCGCGATCGGAATTCTGATCGACGATGCCATCGTGGTGCGCGAGAACATCGTGCGCCACATCGAGATGGGTAAGGACCACATGACGGCGTCGCACGAGGGTACAGACGAGATCGGCCTCGCCGTCGCCGCCACGACGTTCTCGATCGTCGCGGTATTCGTTCCGGTGGCGTTCATGTATGGCGTGGCGGGACAGTGGTTCAAGCCATTCGCTCTCACTATCGCGGCGTCGGTGCTCGTGTCGCTGTTCGTGTCGTTCTCGCTCGACCCGATGTTGTCGGCATACTGGGCCGATCCGCAGGTGGAGGCGCATGAGCACCGTAATCCGATCGCGCGCACGCTCGAGAAGTTCAACAACTGGTTCAACCGCATGGCGGAGCGCTACAAGGGGCTGATTGCCTGGGCGCTCGATCACCGGGTGGCGGTGGTTCTGCTTGCGATCGCCTCATTCGTTATCGCGCTCGCGCTTCCAGCCGTGGGGCTCGTGGGTGCGAGCTTCTTCGGGACCGAGGATCAGTCGGAGGTCAACATTGCGCTCGAGACTCCGCCGGGGTCGAATCTCGCTTACACGAGGATCAAGGCTGAAGAGGCGGCTCGGGTTGCACGCGCGCACAAGGAAGTCCGCTTCACCTTCACGACGCTCGGCGGAAGCACCGGCGACGTGAACAATGGGAA
>DHJM01000151.1:5036-9058 GCA_002404335.1 Gemmatimonadales bacterium UBA4720 | reverse complement strand
CATCGGTGGCGCGACTATGTCTGTGTTCACCAACGACTTTCAGGGGGCGCAGAAGCAGATTCAGATCCAAATGCGCGGTGGCACTTCGCAGCAACTGGCGACGACTGCTGAAGCGATCGCCGAGCAGGTAAAGCAGGTAAAGGGCGCGGTAGATGTCGGGCTGTCGACCAAAGGTCAGAAGCCGGAGCTAAACGTCGAGCTGAATCGCGGACTGGCCGGTACACTCGGAGTCACTGTGGGTCAGGTGGCTCAGGCGCTCCGTCCGGCATTCGCCGGAATCAAGGCCGGAGACTGGGTGGACCCGAGCGACGAGACACGTGAGGTAAACGTGCGCCTCGCTCCTGAATCCAGACAGCGCGCCGTGGACCTGGAGCAGCTTCCCCTCGTAGTGACTGGGCCCGATGGTCAACCGAGAACGTTGCCGCTGGGCCAGATCGCGACCGTTACGCAGGGGCTGGGTCCGGCGCAGATCACCCACCTCAATGGCGATCTCGTCGTGACCGTTCAGGCGAACACGTCCAATCGTCCGCTGACGGAAGTAATGAAGGACATCAACGCCCGGATCGCGAAGATCACCTTTCCGCCCGGCGTGCACATGACGCAGGGCGGTGAGGTCGACAGCCAGAACGAGGTGTTCGGGCGTATCTTCTCCGCGCTCGGCATCGCGGTGATGCTGATGTATCTGATTCTCGTGATGCAGTTCGGTTCCTTTCTCGAGCCACTGGCGATCATGATCTCGCTCCCGCTATCGCTCATCGGCGTCATGCTGGCGCTCATGATCACGGGGACGACGATCAACATCATGAGTCTGATCGGTGTGATTCTGTTGATGGGCATCGTCGCCAAGAACGCGATCCTGCTCATCGACTTCGCCAAATGGGCGCGCGAGAAGGACGGGCTGCCGAGGCGAGAAGCGCTGATTCAGGCGGGGGCGATTCGTCTGCGTCCGATCATGATGACGACGCTGGCGCTGATTGCGGGCATGATTCCGGTTGCGCTTGGCATCGGTGAAGGCGCCGAGTTCCGCGCGCCGCTCGGGCGCGCGGTGATCGGCGGAGTGATCACATCGACGCTACTGACGCTCGTCGTGATCCCGACATTCTACGAGATTCTCGACGAGTGGAGAGAATGGGTATTCGGCAAATTCGGGGTGTACAAGCGCCGCACCGCCGAGCACCCGATACCGCGGGCGGTCAACCCGAGCGAGAGACTGGAAACGCCCGCGTAACCGATTCAGCGGGCGGCTGCCCGGATTTTGTCTGGGTCGGGAAGCTTGCCAACTATCCTTGCTCAGTATTCAAAGAACGCGTTGTCAGGATAACAGTACAGCCATCGTTCACCGGGCTCCGCCGAGGCAATCACCGGGTGACCACTCACCCGCGCGTGCTTTGATGCGTGCTTGTTGGGCGAGTCGTCGCAGCAGAGCGTCCTGCCGCACTCCTGGCAGGTCCGCAGATGAACCCACCTTGCGCCGATCTTGACGCACTCCTCGCACTCCCGCTTCTTCGGAAGCTTGACGGTATTGATTGCTTTGATGTGGTCGCACGGCGCGTTAAGCATGATGATCAACCTCAGCTTGCATCACGGGAGATAACGATTGACGTGGCGCCGGTCCCATCCCGTGAGCGTAGACCATCAAAGTTCCAATCGTCCGCGTGACTCCGCAGCGCGCGCACTTCGCGCGCGCGGCGGTCAGATCCGGAACGAATACTTCGCTCAGAATCCCGGCTGCGGCATTTCCGTCGACTCGACGCGCGCCGGCAAGACGCTCACCGGCAACAACTGGCTCGTGCGATTCACTCGAAGCACTGTTCATCGTCCCTCCCTTTCTGCGCAGGCAAATAGTTTTCCATCACGGGCTAGACCGTGCCGCCGGTGGGACCGAAGCGCTCCGTCTTTACGAGCGCGGGCTGGTGCCCAAGCTCGACCAGCGTCGAAGCAACCGATTCAACCAAGGGCGTTGGGCCGCAGATAAATACGCGCGGTTGTTCACTCGGTGGCCACGCGACCTGCTCCAGCATCGCACGGTCGATCCGGCGGCGGAATCCACTCCAGCCATTCGGCTGTTCGCGAGTAAGCGTGTGCGTGACCTCGAGCGTTGGGTCGTCCTCCGTCAGGCGGGCTAGCTCGTCCCGATAAATCACCTCGTCCCAGCTACGCGATGAGTACAAGAGCCGCGCCGGCAGTCGGTGTCGGGCGGGACTGGTAGCAAGGGCGACGCTGCGGTGACGCAGCATCGCCATCAACGGCACGATCCCGGACCCGCCACCAACGAGGAAGAGCGGTCCGCCCGCCGGGATGTCCCAGACGAAGTATCCGCCGATCGGCCCGCGGAGCTCGAGCGTGTCTCCAGCGTGAAGAACCTCGGACAAGTATGGTGAAACCTCGCCGTCTTTCAGTTGCTCGACAGTGAGGGAGAGTCGGTTGTCTTCCGGTGGTGACGCGATGGAGTAACTCCGCTCGGCCTGATAGCCATCGTCCGCCGTGAGTCGTACGTCGACGTGTTGTCCGGCGCGGTGGCCGGGCCACCCCGGCACGTCGAGTACGAGCGTCCGCGTCCTCGGCGTCTCCATCACAACGTCGATCACAGTGGCGAGCCGCCAGGCAATTCGGGACGTGGTGCCATCAGAGCTCACTCGTCGCCGGCGTATCGCTGCTCGCGCCAGGGGTCACCATACATGTGGTAACCCAGCGATTCCCAGAATCCGGGCGCATCACTTTCCATGAGGCGCAGCTCGCGCACCCACTTCGCGCTCTTCCAGAAGTAGAGGTGCGGCACGAGCAGACGCGCGGGTCCTCCGTGCTCCGCTGGCAGCGGAGCGCCGTTGTACATGAAAGCGACCCAGGCTTTCCCGCCGGTTATGTCGGCGAGCGGAACGTTGGTGGTGTAGCCGCCATCGCATCGGACGTCTGCGCGGGGGCCTCACCCACTCGATGATCACGAGCCAGAACGGAAGAATCGACACCAGCAGCGCGGTAAGGCCCGACGGAACGAACTGCTCCGCCCATATGACTGCTCCATTTCCACCGAGAAGAAGAAACCCGCCCGCAATGATCGCGTTCCGCCAGTGGAGGCGCGTCGGCCTCGGCGCTCCGCGAGATCGCGCCCACAGGTAGAGCATTGCGCCGGAGATCACGAAACGAGTTCCACCCATGATGAACGGCGGAATCGTCTCGACGGCGTAGCTGATCGCGAGATATGTCGATCCCCAGACCAGATAGATCGATGCAAACGCAGCGATTATCTGCGCGCGGGAGGCGTGGCCGCGTCTATCGTTCAATCGAGCGGTGTATCCCTGCGATCGCGCTTCTTGGTCGAGTGCCGCTTCTTTGAATCGAGGCGTGCTTCCTTTGCGGCCCTCGTGGGCTTCGTCGCCCGCCGCTTTCTGGGAATGATGAGCGCTCGCCTGACGAGATCGGCGAGTCGTTCCTCTGCCAGTTCCCGATTGCGGCCCTGGCTCCGCATGTCGCTCGCGACGACGCGGATACTCCCCTCGGTCGTGAGTCGGGACGCGAGCTTCTCTCGAAGGCGCGCGCGCTGCTCGTCGGTAAGCGCGCGCGATCCGAGAACGTTCCAGAAGATCTCCACGCGCGACGATGTCTTGTTCACGTGCTGTCCGCCGGCGCCCGACGACCTCGACACCCGCACGTCGAGCTCGCTCCGCGGGATCGAGAACGCCTCGTTGACCGCGAGAAGATTTCGGGGTGCGGTCGCCGAGGTGTCGCTCACGACATCAACGCCACCGGAACAGCTTGAGCGCGGCGAAGAACGTGACTACTCCCCAGGCCAGAATGACGAGCATTTGGGGAGTGACGGCGGCGAACGACGCTCCTTCGAGCATGTTGGCGCGGAGCGCATCGTTTACAGCCGTGAGGGGAAGCAGCTTGATGAACGGCTGAACGGCGTGGGGAAAATTCGCGGACGAGAAGAACACACCCGAGAAAATCCACATCGGCAGCATGATGAAGTTCATGATTCCTGATACGGCTTCCGTCGTGCGCGCCCGTGATGCCGTAAGCAG
>DHJM01000151.1:3896-4919 GCA_002404335.1 Gemmatimonadales bacterium UBA4720 | reverse complement strand
CCCAGTGTCCGAAGCCAACGAGGGTCACGACTTCCAGAATCAGAAAAACCAGTCGTGAACACAGGTACGAGAGGAGATACTGCGCGCGCGACATCGGCGTCGCCATCAATCGCTTGAGCAGCTTCTTGCTGCGCGCCGTGACAATGGAGAACCCGAGTCCCCAGATGCTGCTCCCCATGAGATTCATGCCGAGCAAGCCGGGAATGAGGAAGTCGATGTAGCGTGAGCCGGCTTCCGTTACGTAAGTATCGGTCGCGCGAACCGCGTCCACTCTACCCGCGCCAGTCTGGATGGCTCGGTCCACCATCAAGCGCGCGTTCACCGCTTCGCTGCGTCCGCGATCGTAGACGTAGCGGATGCTGTCCTTTGCCGATCCGGGAACAACGAGCAGCGCAACCTTTCCCGTGCGAAGAGCGCGTGCCGCTGCGCTGTCGTCGTACGTCGTAACTACGAGAGTGGAATCCCGGGCGAGAGACTGGACCACCGCGCCGGTTCCTGCCAAACCCGTGACGACGCCGACTTGCACCTTGTCCGGCCCGCGTTGTCTGAAGGCGATTCCCAATCCTGCCGCTAGGAGGATGGGGAAGATGAACGTCCAGAAAACTGCTTCGGGCTCGCGAATGAACTCGCGGAAGCGCACCAGTGTGAGCTGAACCATCGAGCGCTTCATGAAAGGGCGACGCATGAACGGTAGGCGTGGGCGGGAGGCCTGTTCCTCGGTGAGCGGAAAAGGCACCCGCTTGGTTCTGGCGCGACCCTCTTCGGGGTCCAATGGACGCGGCTCACTCATCGCGAAGTGTCCTTCCTGTGAGCGACACGAACACGTCTTCGAGAGTCGCTGAAGTTTTTCTTGGCTCCGGCGGCGGAAGATGCGAGACGTCCACCTTGTCGATCAGCTCGCGTGGCGTTCCCTGCGCGATCACTCGACCGTGATCCACGATCGCTACGCGGTCGCACAAGCGCTCCGCCTCCTCCATGTAGTGGGTCGTGAGAACGATCGTCTTGCCCTCCGCCTGGAATTTT
>DHJM01000151.1:0-3768 GCA_002404335.1 Gemmatimonadales bacterium UBA4720 | reverse complement strand
GGCTCGTCCAGAAAAAGGAGCTGGGGGTTTCCGACCAGCGCGCACGCGACCGCGAGGCGCTGCTTCTGTCCGCCCGACAATCCCCCGACTCTTGAATAGCGCTTTTCGCCCAGGTCGACGTGATCGACCACCTCTCCGACGTCGCGCGCGTCGCGATAGAAGCTCTGAAAAAGAGTAAGTGTCTCATCCACGGTGAGCTTTTCGGACAGCTGCGTATCCTGCAGCTGGATCCCGAGCAGCTCGCGAAGATCGCGGGCATCCGACTCCCAGTGCCGGCCGAGCACTTCGACGCTGCCCGAGTCGGCGGCGAGAAGACCCTCGCAGATCTCGATCGTGGTCGTCTTTCCGGCACCGTTGGGGCCGAGTAGCCCGAAGCACTCGCCAGTCTCGACCTGGAGATTGAGGCCATCGACGGCGACAACGTCGTCGTAGGCTTTCCGGAGCCCCTCAACCCGGAGCGCGGGGGCGGAATTATCCAAAGGTGTCACCATAGAACGACAAAGAGTGTCACGTGGAGAGGGCAACAACTTGTTTCAGCAAGCGTGAAACTCGTTGTAACCTCTTACCGTAAAATGATATAGCGTTGGCTGAAGACCGGGCACCGTCCCTGCCAACGCTGGGTCCAAACCCGAGGGAGAGAAACTATGCAGTCCAAAGCCGTGTTGGTACTGAGCACTGCTTTCATTTTCGCGTCGGTGTCGGTCGTCGATGCGCAGGTCTCCCCTTATGGCGATCAGGTTCCTTCACGCTTTTCGTTTGGCGCCGATCTCACAATCTCGCAGCCGAAGGGCGAGTTCGCGAGCAACGTTCCGAATGGCTACGGCTTTGATCTCACCGGAATGTTTCGGCTCGATCCGCAGGGCTACTTCAATCTCCGTGCAGACCTCGGCGGCGTTCGATACGGGCACGAGCGGCAGCGGATCGGCTTCCCGATCTCTGGCCGCATCGCAGTGGATCTCAACACCGACAATCAGATCGGGTTCGGTGCTCTTGGCGCCCAGCTGCAGATTCCGGATGGCTGGTTCAGGCCCTATGCCAACGCCTCGATAGCGGCCACGTATTTCTGGACGGAGTCATCGATCTCCGGAGCGGACAACTCCGAATCGGTGCTCAGCACGACCAATCTGGACGACTGGTCCCATGCCTGGATTTTTGGCGGCGGGGTGATGATTCCGTTTGGAAGGTCGACCGGCGCGCTCAATCTCGGAGCGAGATATCACTACGGTGCGACGGCAACATATCTGAAGGAGGGGGACATCACTGACAACCCCGACGGAACCATCAATCTGAATCCGCGAAACAGCAAGACCGATCTCATCCTCTGGCAGCTCGGCGTTTCATTCGCCATTCCACGTTCGACGGGCCACTAGATAATGCTGGCACTCCTCGCCGCGGTCGTATTCGCGCAGTCCCACGCCGTGATTCGCATCGGAAGCGACAATCAGGACAGCGTGGCGCGGGCGAGAACGGATTCATTGGCGGTGCGGAGGCTGGATTCGATAGCGGTGCGTAGAGATGCGCGACGCGATTCGCTGCACGCCCACGAGCGGGTCAGGGACTCGGTGCGAAGGGAAATCCGACTTGCCAAACGGCTGCCAGTGACGCCCGCGGTTATGGCAAGCGCTTTCAAGGACCCTGTCGCGCGCGATCTTCTGCTTCGTGCGCGCGAAGCGAGACTCTCCCAGGACTCGTCGCTCACCGGCTACGATGCCAACGCCTACGAGCGCATGTCGGTCGGAATGGGATTCACGCGGATCGGGCGTGACCGCCTGTTGATGCGGAGCGAGCAAGCGTCGCACGTGGTGTGGCAGCGCGGCAAAGGCGCGATCGTCGACGTCAAAGGCCGGCGCAGCGTTCTTCCGATGATCGAAGGGGTCGGCAACGGAGACATCGACCTCGGCACGGACGGTGATATTCCTTACGCCCCCGGGCGCGAAACCCTGTGGATCGGCTCGGATATGGCTAAAGCCGACGTCAGCGAGAATGAGATAATCCATCCGCTCGCCGCCGGCGCCGAGGCGTACTACACGTACCAGTCGGGAGATTCCGTCGAGTTCCAGCTTCCTGGGGGACAGCGCCTCCAGCTGCGCGAGCTCCGCATTCGCCCGCGGCAGCCGAAGTGGAATGTCGCGGTCGGGTCGCTCTGGTTTGATGCGTCGACTGCGCATTTGGTGCGCGCGGTGTATCGGATGGCGCAGGAGATGGACATCATGGCGGTCGCCAAGGAAGCGAATGAGGAAGAGCACGACCCCGATGACGACATCCCGCGCTGGGTGAAGCCGCTGATCACTCCGATGAAGGCGAACGTAAGCGCCATCACAGTAGAGTACGGCCTGCACGAGGGACGATTCTGGCTGCCGCGCTCGCAGACGATCGAAGGCGAGGCGCAGGTGAGCTTCATGCACATTCCTTTCAAGCTCGAGCAGCGCTACACCTACGAAAGTGTGAATGGAACGCAACCGATGCCTGACCTCACCATTGCCGTGAGCGACACGGCCAGCGATTCGGTCTCTCGTGCGGCACGAAGAGAGCTTCGGCGCAACGAGTGCAAGCAGGGAACCGAGCGCATCCGCGCTCACCACAATCGAGACGAGGACCTGCAGATTCTGGTCAGAGTTCCGTGCGATACCGTGGCGCTGGCTCACTCGAGCGAGCTCCCAAAATCGATTTACGACGAAGGCGAGCAAGTTTTCGGAACGGCTGAGCGTGACGCACTTGTGTCCGAGGCGCTGACACTCGGCGCCCAGCCCGGGTTCAGTCCGCAGAAGCCGACGGTCTCGTGGGGACTTCCGTACACGCGCTTCAATCGAATCGAAGGACTCTCGAGCGCGCTGGCGGTCGAACAGGTGCTTGGTGGAGGGTACTCGACGCACGCGCTCTTCCGGCTTGGCGTCGCCGATATCTCGCCCAATGGAGAGCTGTCCCTCGATCGGACCGATGGCCGGCGGAAGATCGGAGTCGGTGTCTATCGCCGTCTCGTCGCTTCGAACGACTGGGGCGATCCGCTCGGCTTCAGCAGCTCGGTGTCGGCGCTCTTCTTCGGGCGTGACGAAGGGTTCTATTACCGGACGTGGGGCGCGGAGCTGAAGGGCGAGAAGGACTATGGGATGATCAACAACTGGCGCCTGTTCGCCGAGCAGCAGTTCGATGCGACGGTGCACACGGAATTCGCGATTGCGCATCCGGGCGGGGTGAAGGGCGATCTCACGAACATCAACGCCGTGAACGGAAAGATCGTCGGACTGGCGGTGGGGCATCACTCGTCGTACGGGCTCGATCCGCACGGGTTCCGCGCACTGACTGATATCAAGCTCGAGGGCGGGACAGGAACCTTCGACTATTCGCGCGGCTCGCTGCAGACGACTCTGTCCCGTGGAATCGGCCACTTGCTCGACGGAGCGCTGACGCTTGGAGCTGGTACCTCGGGCGGTCAGTTGCCGATTCAGAAGCAGTTCTTCCTCGGCGGCGTACAGACGGTTCGTGGTCAGAGAGCCGGCGCGCAGATCGGGGATTCGTTCTGGATGACCAGCGCGGAGCTCGGCACGAGGTCGACGGGATTCCGCAAGATCGTGTTCGGGGATCTCGGCTGGGCGGGCGATCGCACGAACTTCTCGCATCCGGGGCGGCCGCTCAGTGGGGCAGGCGTCGGCGCCTCAATTATGGATGGATTGATTCGCATCGATCTCGCGAAGGGGATCTATCCCGAGAAATCAGTGCGCGCCAATCTTTACGTCGAGGCGCGGTTCTAGCTCGGGTTTCTGAAGCATC
>DHJM01000079.1:0-5443 GCA_002404335.1 Gemmatimonadales bacterium UBA4720 | reverse complement strand
CCTCCGCCTCGGGCCCAGCGTTGACACGCACCCTCCGAGAAGTAGATTGAACCAACGCCCCGATGCTCTCGGGGCGTTTGCTTTTCCCGTCCCCTATAATTGAATGTTCGATTCACACACTCGTACGATCGTCGTCGTCGGCGCCCAATGGGGAGACGAAGGCAAGGGCAAGCTCGTTGATGTCCTCGCGGAGCGCGCCGACTGGGTGGTTCGGTATCAGGGCGGCGCCAACGCCGGCCACACCGTGCACATCGGCGACAAGTCATTCGTCCTCCATCAGATTCCCAGCGGAATCCTCCACCCGGGCGTCAGGTGCGCGATCGGCAACGGAGTTGTTCTGGACGTCGAGACGCTGTTCTCCGAGATTGACGAGCTCGTTTCGGATGGGATCGATGTCGAAGGACGCCTGTACGTGAGCGATCGGGCGCATCTCGTGCTGCCGTATCACAAGCTGGTAGACAGCCAGAGCTCGGCCAGCAAGGAGATCGGCACGACGGGACGCGGGATCGGCCCGGCGTACGAGGACAAGTTTGGCAGGCGCGGGATCCGCGTTCTCGACCTTCGGAATCCGGAGAGGCTGAAAAAGCTGGTCGAGCGTGGAGTGGCGCACGCCAACATCCAGCTCTCGATGGCGGGCGCGAAGCGCGCGGATGTCGATTACACACTCGGAGTTCTGGACCGGTTCACGAAGCGTCTCATGCCGTTGGCCGAAGACGTGGGTCTCAAGATCCACCGCGCGATTGTCGGCGGCGCCGCGGTGCTGCTCGAGGGCGCGCAGGGCTCGCTCCTCGACATCGATCACGGTACCTATCCGTACGTGACATCGAGCAGCACGACCTCCGGCGGAGCGGCAACCGGTGTCGGGATCGCGCCCGGCGAGCTCGACTCGGTCATCGGAGTCGTCAAGGCGTACACGACGCGCGTCGGGAACGGGCCACTGCCGACTGAGTTCGAAGAGCCCCTGGAGTCAGAGATCCGGAAGCTGGGCAACGAGTTTGGCGCTACGACCGGGCGTCCGCGCCGGTGTGGCTGGTTCGACGGCGTCGTCGTCCGCTACGCTGCTCGCGTGAACGGACTCACGGATCTCGCTGTCACCAAGCTCGACGTGCTCGACACTCTGGACCGGATCGGTCTCTGCACCGGCTACGAGGCGGATGGCGATGTCTACGAGGAGTTCCCCGGCGATCTGGATGTGCTCGGCCGAGCGGTGCCGAGATACGAGTGGTTCGACGGCTGGAAGACGACTACAGCCGAGGCTCGGAACCTGACAGATCTCCCGACGGAAGCTCGTCGCTACCTCGACCGCATACAGTCGCTCGTCGAGACGCAGATCACCTACGTGAGTGTTGGCACTCGCCGCGATCAGATCATCGGCGTAGAGGGCGCGCTTCCCGCGGGCCCCGTCGGCGTCGTCTGACCGACTGATCAAACCGATGGCGAACGACGCGGACCTCGTGGTCGTCGGCGGGGGCCCGTGCGGGCTCGCCGTAGCGGTCTCGGCGCAACGCGCGGGGCTGCGAACGCTGGTGATCGAGAGTGGCGTCGTAGTCAGCACGATCGCCGCGTATCCGACCTACGTCCGATTCTTTTCAACGGCCGAGAAGCTCTCGATCGGCGGACTGCCCTTCGTCATCGCCACCGAGAAGCCGACGCGGAGAGATGCGCTCGCGTACTATCGGGCCGTGGTCACGTACTTCGCGATCCCGCTGCGCCAGCGGGAGCGTGTGACCGCGATTCAGGGCCGCTCCGGAGAATTCACCGTAGTCTCGCGCACCGCTGGGGGCGAGGAGAGCAAAACCAGAGCGGGAGCGGTTGTCATCGCCACCGGATACTTTGGCTCGCCCAATCGCATTGGCGTCCCGGGCGAAGACTTGCCGCATGTGACGCACGTCTATCGCGAGGGGCACGAAGCGTTTCTCCAGGATGTCGTGGTCGTCGGCGGCGGAAACTCCGCGGCCGAGGCGGCACTCGATTTGTGGAGATCCGGCGCTCGAGTGACGCTCGTCCATTTCGGCCCGACGTTCGACAAGAAGATCAAGCCGTGGGTGCTCCCCGATTTCACGAACCGCGTGAAGGAAGGGCTGATAACCGCGAGATGGGACAGCCGCGTAAAATCGATCGAGCCGCGCGACGTCGTGCTCGCAACTGGTAAAGATGAAGTTCGCGTGAAAGCGGATCGCGTCTACATCATGACCGGTTTCGCGCCGAGCCTCGACCTGCTGCGCGAGACTGGAGTGCCGATAGATCCAAAGACCGGCATACCGCACCACGACGCCAATACTCTCGAGACGCCCGTTCCGGGTTTGTTCATAGCGGGGGTCGTGGTCGCCGGCTACGACGCCAACAAGGTCTTTATCGAAAACGGCAGGTATCATGGCGACCGAATCGTCGCGCGTTTGCTCGGCCAGCGCGCTCCGGCGGAGCCGAAACTGAGCGCGGAACTGGATGCATAGCGCTCGGCCCGACTAGCTTTCCCGGATGCCCAACCACCCCGATGTAATGGAGAAGCTGGTGTCGCTGGCGAAGCGGCGCGGCTTCATCTTCCAATCCTCAGAGATCTATGGCGGCACCGGGTCCGTATGGGACTACGGACCGCTCGGCGTCGAGCTCAAGAGGAATCTCAAGGATCGCTGGTGGCACGCGATGGTGCGCGCCCGGAACGACATCGAGGGCCTGGATGCCGCGATCCTCATGCATCCGCGCGTCTGGGAAGCTAGCGGGCACGTCGCCGGCTTTGTGGATCCGCTCGTGGATTGCAGGAACTGCAAGAAGCGGTTCCGTGCCGATGATCCCCGCATCAAGGGCACGCCCGGAACGCCCGACGCCCAATGCCCCGCGTGCGGGATGAAGGGAACGCTCAGCGAGGCGCGTCAGTTCAATCTCATGTTCAAGACGTTCATGGGGCCCGTCGAGGAGTCGGCGTCAGTCGTGTATCTGCGTCCCGAGACGGCGCAGGGCATCTACGTCAACTTTCTGAACGTTCAGCAATCGACACGGCAGAAGGTGCCGTTCGGAATCGCGCAGATCGGCAAGGCGTTTCGCAACGAGATCACGCCCGGCAATTTCATTTTCCGCACGCGCGAGTTCGAGCAGATGGAGATGCAGTTCTTCGTCGAGCCCGGCACCGACATGAAGTGGTTCGAGTACTGGAAGGAGCAGCGGATGGACTGGCACCGCGGCCTGGGCCTCGCCGAGGACAGGCTCCGATTCCACGAGCACACGAAGGAGGAGCTGGCGCATTACGCGCGCGCCGCGTTCGATGTGCAATTCGATTTCGGCGGCACGCTTGGATTTCAGGAGATCGAAGGCGTGCACAACCGCGGCGACTTCGATCTGACGCAGCACCAGCAGTTCTCCGGCAAGAAACTCGAATACTTCGATCAGCCGAACAACCGCCGGTTCATTCCGTTCGTGGTGGAGACGTCGGTGGGCGCTGACAGAACCGCTCTCGCGGTTCTCGTCAATGCGTATCGTGAAGAGGCTGTCGAAGGGGAATCGGAGGGCAGAACGGTGCTGGCCCTGCACCCTTCCATCGCGCCGATCAAGGCCGGTGTGTTTCCCCTCGTGAAGAAGGACGGAATGCCGGAGATGGCGCACCGCATCGCCGACGATCTCAGGCCATCGTTTCCTGTGTTTTACGACGACAGCGGGGCAATCGGCCGGCGCTATCGCCGCCAGGACGAGGTCGGGACTCCGTTCGGCATCACGATCGATGGTGAATCGCTCACGAACGCGACCGTGACGGTGCGCGATCGCGACACGCTCAAGCAGGAGCGAGTCGAGGTCGGCCAGCTCAAGGACTACCTCACGCGCATGCTCGCGACGTGAGGGTTCTCGACCTTCAGCGCCTGAGAGCTGAGGGCCAGGCGTTCATGGAAACGATCTCGCGCGAGAGCTATCTCGCCTACGCTGGACTGAAGAAGACGGCGGAGCTGCAGCCGATTTACGAGAAGTACGAGGGCATTCTCGGGGAGGAAGCGCTCGAGTTGACGCTCGACGCGTTCCATTCGACGACTGAAGAGACCGACGACAGGAGATCAGCGCAGGCGCTGCTGGAGTGGGAGATCGAGTCACAGGCCGCGAAGCCGCTCGCCGCGCTCGACGAACGCGAGATCGAGTGGGAGAATTCCGCCATCATTCGCTCGCCCGACGGACGAGTGATCCAGTACCAAGCGGCGCCAATCGAGATCGCCAACACCCGCGACCGCACGCTGCGGTTGGCACTGGACCAGGCGAGAGCCAAGCTCGTGAAGGAAGAGCACGCGCCGATTCGGCTGGAAAGGCTCCAGCGCGAGAAGGAGTACATCGAATCGCTCGGCGTCGGCGGGGACTACAACGCGTCGTTCGAGGCGGTGACGGGAATATCACTCGGAACGTTGGGAGCGAGCTGCGAGCGGTTTCTGCGGGACACCGAATCGATGTGGGATGACACACTGCCCCGCGTTCTGAAGAAATCACTCGGCATCAAGCCGTCGCAGGCAAAACGCGCCGACGCGCTCGCGCTGTTCAGAGCCTCCGAATTCGACGATGCCTTTCCCGGCAACGAGATGGAGACGGTGATGCGGCGACAGGTCTCGGAAATGGGAATAGATCCGACCGCCGATGGGCGGATCATCTTCGACGTCGGCGAGCGCGAAGGGAAAAGATCGCGCGCATTCTGCTCTCCGGTACGAGTGCCGGAGGAAGTGTATCTGGTGCTGCGGCCGCACGGCGGCCAAAGCGATTACAACACCTTTCTGCACGAGCTGGGGCACGCACTCCACTTCGCCTACGCGAGCCCGGACTACCCGTTCGAGTTCAGATGGCTCGGCGACAACTCCGTCACCGAAGCGTACGCGATGTTGTTCGACCACCGGATGCAGGACAGGGGCTGGCTCCGCCGTTACACCCAGCTGGGCACCAACCGTGTCGGAAAGTATCTGCGCTCCGCGGGATTCGAGGAGCTGCATTTTCTCCGGCGGTACTGCGCCAAGTTTCTCTACGAGCGCGCGCTGTATAGCGGTGAGGTGCGCTGGTCGGAGCTCCCCGACCTCTACGTATCGCTGCTCACGAAGGCGACGGGTTTCGAGTACGACCCGGCCGACGCGTTCGTGGATGTCGATCCCAGATATTATTCAGCGCGATATCTGCGCGCCTGGCAGCTGCAGTCGATCCTGAATGAGGAGCTGACGACCCGGTTCGACGCGGACTGGTTTCGGAATCCGAGCGCGGGGCCGTGGATTGCGAACGAGCTCTTCGCGCAGGGCCAGCGCGAGACCGCGGATGAGATCGCGACGAGGGCTGGCGCCGGCACGCTGTCGTTCCAGCCGCTCGTGCGGAAGATCGAGTCGCTGCTGGCCTGACTCAGCTCGGCTCTGGGGAATCGTGCGTAGAGCTTTACGCGCGCGGGGACGGATCTCTGCTTGGGTCGAGTCGGGGTATCCTCTCCGGCGCTACGCTCGCT
>DHJM01000007.1:0-5275 GCA_002404335.1 Gemmatimonadales bacterium UBA4720 | reverse complement strand
GGTTTTCATGTCGCGAGTCCCGTCAGCCTCATCAACCGCGCTGTTCCAATCCACGATCCTTTCTCGATCAGCCGCGACAAGGGCACGACCTCTCGCAACAGTCGATCGCAAAGCTGTTCCAATCCACGATCCTTTCTCGATCAGCCGCGACCCGGTGATGTACAGCGGCTCGGAGTCGGTGAAGCAGTTCCAATCCACGATCCTTTCTCGATCAGCCGCGACCACGCTCATGAACCTACTCGACCGCTTCAAGAGCGCTGTTCCAATCCACGATCCTTTCTCGATCAGCCGCGACCTGTTCACGACGAACGCTTCGGCGTGATTTCCGCCTTGCGAGCGGTGCCCGTCTTTTTGTGGGCACCGGACCGCTCGCTTACGCGAGCCGAAGGCTGCACAGGAACTTTAGAGCGAGACGGCGGATCGTGGACTTCCTGGGTGTTGCCACCCGAGAGATCGGACTTGGCTTGCGCCGCATCCGTTCGCGAGAGCACTTGGCCTCGCGTTAGCGCTGTGGAATCAGCGCTCTCTTCCGCCTCGTTCGTTTCCTGCGCAGCCTTCGAATCGCGAAGCCGCACCTCTAGTTCATACTGTGCCTCCAGTCGCTTGTCATGTTCATTCTCCAGTGGCTCAGCGCTTCTCAACATGAGCAGCGCAGACACCCAGTCGGCCGGGCGCTCGAACGCGCATAGCCGACAGTGAAAGATCCCCGTGCGCCGATTGTGTGAGCCGCTGTCTCGATTCTTACAGCGCGGGCACGTCTGCGAGATATACGCCTCGGAGACTTCTTCGAGCTGCAAACTGAGCGGCTCGAGCGCATTGCCGATCGCTGACTTGAGTTGGTAGAGCGGGAAGCGCGGGACGAACCGCCTCAACGCGCGCTCCTCCGCGTCGTCAATTCCTCCGTAGTCTCCGATCACGATCCGACCGCAGCCCCACGACTTAGCCAACTCTCGCACAGCGGCGCCGGTCTGCTGGCAGAACGTCTTGATGAATCGCGCCTCCTTATCGCCGATCAGTTCCCGTCCTTCGAGCCTGCGCGCCATGCCGTGACCCTGCGCGCCCGTGCCGAGCTCGGCCATGCGAATTGCCGCCATCGAGCGACGGCGCGCGCCGAGCTTGCGCTTCACTGCCATCAGCTTGTTGCCCGTCGCGATGACCTTCCAGTTGCCTGCGCTCGAAGAGGCCACAAGGAAATTGTGCACGCCTCGGTGCAGGACCATCACGCGATCTGGATCGCATTCCTTCGCGCTCGGCGGCACGGGATAGGAGTAACTGATGAGCCCGTACCACTTCTTGTCGCGCTCGCCGTAGTCAAGCTTGATTGCTCCTAGCGCGTATCCGTTCTTCTCCTCTACGAGGTTGCGAAGCGTCTCGTGATGACGACCGCTCGAGGCCGCCAACGCGAATTGATGCCACGCGCCTGATCCGCTCAGCAGCTTGCACTCAAGCACGAAGCCCTTCGGTTCCTTGCGGAGCCGCGACTCCTGAGCGCGAACCGGGATCGGTTGCCCCTTGCCGAAGCTCGGGATCCGTTCGTTACCTTTGCCCTTGCGCCACTTCTGATAGGCGTCAGCGCCAAGCTGAGCAATCGCGCTCTGAATCCCAGTACCGACATCCACATCCGCGAAACGGCGCACGCCGACGTCCTTGTGCTTGCGAGCCCATTCGCGGAACTCTTCGAGGGTTTGCCCCACGCGGAGATAGACCGACACATCCGCTTTCTCGCCCTTGCCGAGCTTGCGGTCGTCCAGATACCCGAGCACCGCCGCGTTCATCAGCCGATGCATGATTGCGCGTTGCGCGCGCAGCAAAGAGCCCGCCTCGTCCCACGTGACGTTCAGCGGCTTGACTATCTCTACGCGCAGACAGCGCGTGATTTTGGGGATCTCGACCTTGGCATTCATGGTAGGAACCAATCTGTCCGTTTACGCGGACCAAGCTGGCGGTCGTGTTGCAGCGACGCGCCAGCACTTTTCGTTTACCATTCTGGTTCGGGCTGTCAAGTGACCACTAGGCCGACCGACGAATCGACTTTTTGTCGAGGTAAGACTGCGCCAGCTTCCGAATGCGGTCGACGTCGATCTCCTGCGGCAGATCGCCGCCCACTTTCATGTCGCGCACGCCCTCGAGCTGCGCGCGTTTGACACCTAAAATGTCGCTGATGATCGGGTCCGAGCCTTCCTCGGCAAGCAGAAAATACGAGAACACCGGCAGCGGCTGCCCGTCGCGATAGATGCGGGCGTCGCAGTTTCCAAGAACGCAGACCTTCCCATTCCGGCGAGTGACTAGAGTTCCCAATTCGTTCGTCACACACCACACTCGCTCGCCCTCAATAGCTTCGCATTGCGAGAAAGAATTCTTCTTGCCCCGATGGTGGATGACGGCTTCCGCCCCGTCCCTGATGTAGACGTCATAGACAAGTTTGTCCGCTTTCGTGCGGGTCTTCCTGATGGACAGGTATGCACTGAATCCTCGACGCACGCAGATCGATTGCAGACGCGAGGCGAACAGATGGTTCGTGCTTGTAATGCGCATCGTCGTCTTGAAATGCTGCTTGTTCTTTGCTCCGTCACCCATATTCACAGCGTGAAGAAATACCCGTAACTGTTCCCTCGTCATGTTCTCTAGAAGCGGGCTCAGATCCTTGTCTAGATACTGCTCAAGCCCGAGCCATCCGCGGCGCCCATGGTAGCCACCAGTTTTTGTTGCTACGTCGCCAGCGGAACGCTTTAGCGTTCTGTAGATGGTCGTCGCCGCTAGATTCAACTGGCTGGCTATTTCCGATGGCGCCGTCCCGGTGGCGCGCATGGCCTGTGCTATCTCGATCTCTTCAGCAGAAATGAATCTGCGACTCCCTTTTGCAACGGTATACATGTTCATATGGCGACCGGTTGCCGCGTTCGTTCTCTGATAGAACGACCAGTTAAACCCGCAGCCGTCGAGCACCTCGCGAATGTCAGCGTTCCACGGCTGTGTCGGCTCCTGATAGATCGTCACCGTCTTGCCGTTGAAACTGCCATCAGTGACGAACCACCCAAGGAAACGCAGCTCATAGTCGGTAAGCGGGACTCCCTTCGCGCTCTGCATGCCACTGATGGGGACGAAGCGCGATGACCGACCGGCGAGATCCTTAGCCGTCGTGATCTCCCACTTCGAACGGGCGACTTTCTTGCTGAGGAGCTGCTTTCTGCGCACCACCATTCGATGATCTCCGGTTACGCGGATGTCCACCTTCTTGGTTTTCATTGAGAACATGCGCTCGCTCGGCGCTAGCGACCGGTCTGTTTTATTTGTCGCCTCTGTCCATCGTACTTCCCCAGTTTCCAAGTCGAATCCCGCCACAATGTTGCCCACCTGCAGGTCGTCTACCCCTTTGAAGCCGTCCGGCGTCAAAATCTCCGTGTCCGCCGACAAACATTGCTCGTGAATTCCCGGTGAGAAGTCGAGTTCAGCATAGACGACGTTACTGCAGACGTGCTGCAGACCGTCGAGGCCTTCGCCGGCTCGAAGGCTCATGACCAGGATCTTCGTCTCGCCTTCTACGAAACGACGTTTTGCTTCCAGCTTCTCCTTGAGCGTCTCCTCGCCCGTGTAGAACGCTGGCGCAAACTCAGCGAGTTTCTCTCGTAGAACATCATAGACTTTGTGATGCCAGGCGAAGCAAAGGACCGACTCGCCGCTCTCAACGAGCATGCGTACGAAGTCAGCCGCATGTGGTGCCTTCGCTACCCCTGTCGCTTGTCGCAGTAGGCTGTCGAGCGTGCCTGCGGCCTGCATGCGTGCACCGCGAGACGTCTCGGTCTTGGCGAGAATCGTTCGCGCCAGCGCCGTGGCCTGACCGTCAACGGCGTCGAGCACCTTCTGGTCGAAGTCGATGTAGTGCGGGATCCGGGTGAGGGGCGGCAGCTGGCGATCGACATCCTTCTTGGTGCGTCGAATCATCAGGCCCGCATCGCGCAAATGAGCACCCATTGCCTCTGGGGCCTTGAGTTTCAATTTGCCCGGCTTGTCCGTGTCACCGACGCAATGCTCTTGTTTGAACTCGCGAAGCAACCCAAGAGCGCCGGGGCGAATGAATTCCATCACGCTCCACAATTCGCCGCCCATATTTATGAACGGAGTACCGGACAGACCGACCCGATACTGCACGCGCTTGGCGATCTTCATTCCAGCCGCGCCCTTTTGCGTCTCCTCACCGTTTCTAAATTCTTGCACTTCATCCCAGCCGACAGAATTTAGCTTCACAATTTCTGCCCCAGCTAGCTTCTGATGCCCTGATAGATAATCGCCCCAGCCAGGGAGTTTGCTGTACGAGGTTACGATCACGTCCGGCAATGCCCCGCCGCATTGCTTGGCGACATCGTACGGTCGCGTTCCTTTCAAAATGTGAACGGTAAGTCGCGGCAAGAACTTCCTCAGCTCCGACTGCCACTGCGTCGTCAACGCTGTCTTCGTGACGACGAGTGCCGGGCGCGTGCGCGCATCGGTGAGCACGCACGCATATTCCACGGTCTTTCCGAGACCCATCTCGTCACCGATGAGCACACCTCGCGTTCGCAGCGCGAGCTCGGCCGCGACCTTCTGATAGTCGCGCGGCGGAAGCGCTAGCTTGAAGTCCTGCGGCTTGCGTTCCTTGTCCCCGGTGATCTGATGAACGACGAACTCTTCCTCGCGGTGCTCGCCCGCTCGTTTCGCCAGCCGATGCTCGTCCGCCTTCACGAGATAGTCGAACGGAAAACGGGATTGAAACCACTCCAGCTCACGGCAAATCTCGGGGGTGTCCATGAGACATACGACCTCGCGCAGCTTGCCCTCTTGATAGCGAGGCCTCGACATGCGCGGGAACACGCGCCGCATCCGGAGTAACACGTGCGGATCGCACTCGATGACCCAAGAGCCGCTGTAGGACTTGATCGTTCCGTAGGTCTTCAGCTGATTCGGAGTCGTCAAACGATGCCTGCTAGGATAACGGCCGCTCTCACGACCTTGCCATTCATCTCAAGAGGCACGCGGGCAAGCGTGCTCTTCGTGGTCACCAAAACGAGCGACTTGATGCGATCGTGTTTGGCGTAGCGCTCAAGCTGTCGAACAACGGCTCCGACGCTGCCTGCTACTTTTACCTCGAGCCCAATGCCGCCGACCAGGAAATCGATCCGGTCCTTGGGCGAAAGCGTGAGCTCGCGTCGGTGCTCGATTCCCTCCCGTAGCAAGAGCGCCTCGATTGCCGCCTGAACGCGTGCTTCCTCGCCCAGGCCGCGGAGCGAGCGCTCGAGCA
>DHJM01000005.1:0-2995 GCA_002404335.1 Gemmatimonadales bacterium UBA4720 | reverse complement strand
CGCTCGTCATCGCCGCGGTGCTGCTTGGTGGAGCGGTCTGGCGCGCGCGAGCCGCGTCGGACAAGCCGCCTTTGATCGCAGTGCTTCCCTTCGAGACAGAAGGGCCGGGCGCCGATTCGAGCTTCGCCGACGGACTCCGCGACGCCGTTACGGGAAAGCTCGCGCGTCTGGGGGGACTGAGTGTCATCGACCGGAAGAGCGTTTCGTCGCTCGCCGCGTCGCCGGGAACGAGTCCGCAGGAGGCGGGGAAATCACTCGGCGCAGATTTCGTGTTGCGGGCATCGGTGCGCTGGGCGAAGGGAGCTGACGGTCAGCCGCTCGTGCGGGTGAGCCCCGTGCTCATACGCGTGTCCGACGGCACCACGAGCTGGGCGGGTGAGCCGGAGGTCGTTTCCCCCGCGGATCCTTTCACCATCCAGGCACACGTCGCGACGAGGGTTGCCGAGGCGTTGGATGTGGCGATGATCGATCGCGAGCGAACGACGATGGAGATGCGCGCGACGGGCGATACCGGTGCTTTCGCCGCCGTCGTCCGTGGCAAGCGCATCAATGAGGACAATACGACTGCGTCTTTTTCGGAATACGAGAAGGCGTTGCGTCAGTTCGAGCACGCGTACCAACGAGATCCGGGTTACGCGGATGCTCTCGGGCTTGCCGCGCAAACCATGGCGACGATGTCTTACGCGCGTGGGATCAAGATGCTCGACTCGGCGTCGTTCCTCGCGCAGCGCGCTCTGGAAATGGATCCAACCCAGGCCAATGCCGTTGCAACGGTGGCGTTTCGTGGGCTCGACCGCCCCTCAGAGGCTCTCTCCATCCTCAGGCGGGCGGTGCGAGAGAACCCCTCGAGTATCGAGCTCCTGGCTTACGAGCAGCGCGCACTCCAATTCGTCGGTGATTCCGCCGGCGCGTGGGAGGCTGCCAAGCGCGTCGTTCTGCTGGCGCCGGGTTCCAAACCGGTGCTCGCGACCAACTTCAATACCGCGCTGGCACTCCGGCGGTACCGCGACGCGGCGGATCTCGTGGCGCGGGAGCGAGCGCTCGATCCCGCCGCCCTTGGCCCCATCTTCGACGCCGCAACGCTCGCCGAAAAGCTCGGTGACAGGGCTGGTGTCGCGCGAGCAGTGCAAGAGCTGAGAGCTCGCGGGGGCAGACTGGGCGCCCTGGATGGGGAGTTCATGCGGAATGGTGACGCAGCGCTTCAGAATGAGCTCGCCACCGGCTCTCTGGCGTCGTTCGCACCAGGCTCCGCGCTCGATAGCGTGAACTTCTACGCCGAGAAGGCCGAGCTGTTCGCGAGCCGCGGAGACTACGCCCGCGCGCGGACGCTTGCGGATTCCGCCTGGCGCCTGGAGAAGCAGATGGCGGACGATCCGAATCAGTCTACCTTCGTGAGGCGCACCCAGTATGAGGTTCTGGCGTGGCTCGCCGCATTGCTCGGCGATCGTCAGAGCGCGCTGGACTTGCTCCGACACGCCGGAGAGAGTCCTACTATCACGATGTATCCCAAAGGCGTCGAGGCGGTGCAGTTGTCGTGCACGAGGGCGGCCGTGCACGGGTTTCTGGGCGACGGTGAAACAATGGTGCCCTTCGCCCGGCGCTGTTTCACCAGCGCGAACGGTTATCCCATCGCGTACCTGAAGGATCCCGAGTTCGCGTGGCGTATGAAGGATCCGCGCATGAGAGCCCTCGCTCGAGGGCAGGCGACGCAAGCCAGTAGATAACTGTGCGCGGCGGAGCAACTACGAACTTATGACTACCGGCCAGGGGCTGTGGGCGGGCCGGCCGGGGGCTTCGGGCGGGCTGTTTTGTGCGCGCGAACCGGCGCAGGGGGTGTTCGCTCGTTTACGGAAAGGCACTTCAGTAGTGCGTACAGCATTTTGCGCACTCGGATTGTCTGGGTCACTTGCGAGCGAAAATCGTCCTCTGAAATCGCCTCGCACCCTCGAGCGAGAATCAAGTGGGACTCCAACTCCGAGCTGGAATTCAACGCGTAACGTAGAAACCGCGCGAATTCTTTTTCACTCTCCTGCCGTCTTCCCTCGGCGATGTTCGCCGGGATCGACGTCGCCGCGCGAAAAAGCTGACTTCGCAGCGAAGCGTACTGTGCGCCGCGAATCTTTTTGCAGACTCGATCGACATTGAGCGAAAGCGCGAGCGCCTTCTGCCAGACGTGAAGCTTCTTGAAATCGGACACACGTGCAGAATGAGCAAGTCGTCGCGGAACATCGACATCAGAATCCTGCCCCCTCCGGCATAACTGGGCGCTCAGAAACAGCCCGCACGTAGCCCCAAGCCGGCCCGCCCAAAGCCCCCGGCCGGTAGTCGTACGTTGCAGTTAAATGGCTAACGCTGCCCCGGCCCGTATGTCAGATCGGACATATGTCAGACTTGACATACAAGCCTGGACACTCCATACTCCACAAGAATCGTAGGCCACTGGCAGTTGTCTATCGGATTGATGACGACGCCATAGTCATTTGGGAAGTATTCGCGAAGAAGGATCGGACAACGCCACGGCCTGTTATCGATACATGTAAGAAAAGGATCAAAGATTACGACGCGCTCTAGGAGTCGCGATTATTGGGGGCAGTTATGGATGCAGCAAAGAAGAAGCGCCTGAAGGGGGCGGGTTGGGACACAGGCTCAGTTGCGAAATTTCTCGAACTGACTCCCGAAGAATCTGCGCTAATCGAAATCAAGGTGCGTTTGACCGAACTGATAAAGAAGGCACGGTCTCGTCGCAATTTGAGCCAACTGGCACTGGCAGAGCGCCTCGGCTCAAGCCAATCGAGAGTCGCTAAAATTGAGGCGGGCGATCCAAGTGTCTCTCTTGATCTGCTGGTTCGGGCGAGTTTTGCTTCCGGAGCGACGCGGAAAGAGCTGGCTCGTGCAATAGCGTAGTAAACGATAAGCAGGCTGAAGACGGCTCAGATCTGGTTGATTGGTGGTGAACGTGACCTCGCCGCTCGATAACCTCGCCGGCCCAGCGGGG
>DHJM01000130.1:6393-7070 GCA_002404335.1 Gemmatimonadales bacterium UBA4720 | reverse complement strand
GCGCCGGCAATCTCCACTTGAGCGCCTTGGCTGCGGTCCTGGTTGGAGCAACCGACGAGGGTCTCGCGGAACTGCGGCAGGTCCTGGCTATTCCAAGCGGGCTATCCCGGGCGTCGCTTCGCGTGGATCCGTGGTTTGACCCTATACGACAGGATCCGCGATTCAAGCAGTTAGTGGCGGGCCAGTGAGACTCCTCAAGAGTCTTCCTGTGACGCTTGCCGATCGCCACTTACGCCGATAAGGCACCAAATGCAACAAGTCGCCGGTGCCTTCGCCAACTACACCATCGAGCGCGAGCTCGGTAAGGGCGGAATGGCGACAGTGTATCTGGCCCACGACACCAGGCACGACCGGCAGGTGGCTCTCAAGGTGCTTCGTCCAGACGTCGCACAATCGATCGGCGCCGAGCGCTTTCTGCGCGAGATTCAGCTCGCTGCGAAGCTTTCGCATCCTCACATCCTGCCGCTCTTCGACTCGGGCGAGGCCAATGGCTGCCTCTACTATGTGATGCCCAACGTCGAGGGCTTTTCTCTTCGCGACCGTTTGAAGACCGAGGCGAAGCTTCCGATCGAAGAAGCCCTGAAGGTCGTTCGTGAAGTCGCAGACGCGCTCGACTACGCCCACCGGCACGGCGTGGTACATCGCGATATCAAGCCCGAGAACATCATGCTGCACGA
>DHJM01000130.1:5779-6195 GCA_002404335.1 Gemmatimonadales bacterium UBA4720 | reverse complement strand
TGCGTGTTGTATGAGATGCTCACTGGAGAGCAACCATTCACTGGTGCGACGGCGCAGGCGGTCATCGCCAAGCGATTCGTGCAAACGCCGGCCGATGTCACTGGACTGCGCGAGGGCGTGTCGCGAACGATCGGGAAAGTCGTGCAGCGTGCACTGGCGCGCGCGCCTGTCGACAGGTTCGAGACTGGCGCCAGTCTCATCGCGGCGTTGTCACAGCCGGAATCCGCATCGCGCTCTGAATCTCCCGAAAAATCGATCGCCGTGCTGCCCTTCGCAAATATGAGCGCGGATCCCGAAAATGAATTCTTTGCGGATGGCATCACTGAAGAGATCCTCAATGCGCTCGCGCAAATTCCCGAGCTCCGGGTCGCAGGTCGCACCTCGGCATTCTCGTTCAAGGGAAAGAACGTCGACCT
>DHJM01000130.1:0-5588 GCA_002404335.1 Gemmatimonadales bacterium UBA4720 | reverse complement strand
GTAGCGATTGCCGAGCGCATGAAAGCAACCATTAACGAAGACCGTGGTGCGGTGCTGGAGCAGCGCGCTACGGACAACATCGGTGCGTACGAGGCGTACTTGAAGGGACGCGCGCTGCTTTATCGGCGTGGGCATGCCGTCAAACAGGGAATGGCGCTGATGGAGCGGGCTCTCGTCCTCGACCCAAACTACGGTCTTGCATGGGCGGGACTAGCCGACTCCTATACGGTGCTTGGCTACTACAGTCAACTCAGCGCGGAGGATGCGAGCTCCAACGCACGCCACGCCGCAGTCAGGGCGCTGGAAGTCGGGCCCGACCTCGGCGAAGCGCACAGCGCGCGAGCAATGGTGAGTCTGCTTTTCGACTGGGATTTCGAAGCGGCCGAACGCGGATTCAAGCGCGCGATGGAGCTCAATCCAGGTTATATCCAGGGCGCGGGCTGGTACTACCTCCACTATCTGGGATTTGTATCAGCGCGTTGGGACGAGGCGTTCGAAGGGATGCTTGGACTGGAGAAACGCGAACCGTTATCGGGATACATCGCTGCGATCCTCTCAATCGGGCACAGTGCTGGTGGCGACCCCGACCAGGCGATGCGCTGGGCGAAAAGAGCGCTCGAGCTCGAACCGGATGCATTTCTTTCTTTATGGGCCCCGCAGCTCGCGTTCTATCGCAATCAAGAATGGTCCAAGGCGATCGAGGCAGGGGACCTTGCTTTGGCAATGTCTGGCCGAGCTCCGCTGGCACTGCCAACTCTCGCGTTGTCGCTCATCGAGAACGGCCAGCTGGAGGAAGCACGATCAGTATATCAAGAGATGCGGTCGAGATCGCGCCGCGAACCGATCGCTCCAACCGGAATGGCGATGGTTGCTGCAGCAATCGGCGACAAGGAAGCCGCGATCGAGTTGGCGCGCGAAGCGTTTCGCCGTCACGATCCGCAACTCCCAATCTTCGCGAGAGTGTGGAGACAGCCGCTCCAGCTGCGCGCGCTGCCCGAATTCCAGGAGATTCTCGCAGCGCTCAAACTTCCCGAGTCGGGTGCGGCGAGCGGAATCGAGGACTGGGTCTCCAGCTCGTGACGGATTCTGTTCGCGCCGCGCTACAGGCTTCCCTCAGCTCTGCGTACAGAATAGAGCGTGAGCTTGGCGGTGGTGGTATGTCGCGCGTTTTTCTCGCAGAGGAGCTACGCTTCGGCCGGAAAGTGGTGATCAAGGTCCTCCCGCCCGACGTCTCGGGCGCTATCAGTGCGGAACGATTCGAGCGGGAGATCCAGCTCGTCGCGCGGCTACAGCACCCGCACATTCTCCCATTGCTGACCGCGGGCGAGGCCAATGGCTCGCTGTACTACACTATGCCCTTTGTTCAGGGTGAGAGTCTGCGCGAGCGCATTGTGCGCGAGGGTCGACTGTCGCTCGAAGACGCGCTCCGGATCGCGACCGAGATCGCCGACGCGCTTGCGTGCGCCCACCGGGACGGCGTCGTCCACCGGGACGTTCAAGCCGGAGAACGTCTTGCTGTCTGGTGGCCATGCTGTGGTCGCGGACTTCGGCATCGCGAAAGCTATCTCGATGTCGAAGACCAAAGTCGGCGCGCCAAGCGGCGACCCTGGCCTCACGCAGCTCGGCACATCGCTCGGGACACCGGCCTACATGAGCCCCGAACAAGCAGCCGGCGAGCAGGATCTCGACGGCCGCACGGATATCTACAGTCTGGGTTGCGTACTCTATGAGATGCTCGCTGGTCGGCAGCCCTTCATCGGGCCAAGCGCGGCCGCCGTGATCGCGAAGCGGTTCACTGAGACTCCAGCGCAGCTTCGCACAATCGACAGCGCGATCCCCGTCGAGGCGGAACGGATTGTTGTGCGCGCTATGGGTCGGGAGCCCTCCGACAGGTTCGCTACCGCCGAGGAAATGGTCCACGCCCTTGCCGCGGCCTCCGCCTCACGCTCGGGACCGCACCGTACCGGCGATGACAAGCCATCGGTCGCCGTGCTGCCCTTCGCGAACCTGAGCTCGAATGCGGACGATGAGTATTTCTCCGACGGTATGACGGACGAAGTGATCAACGCGCTGGCGCACCTGCCAGGCATTCGCGTGGCGGCGCGCACATCAGCGTTCGTCTTCAAGGGCCAGCGTGTGGATCTGCGGAATATCGCTCAGCAACTTTGCGTACAAACTATTTTGGAAGGCAGTGTGCGCCGCGCTGGGAGTCGCGTGCGGATCTCCGTCCAACTCGTCGGTGCGGCCGACGGGTTGCATCTCTGGAGCGAACGCTATGACCGCGAGCTCGCCGACGTGTTCGCGTTGCAGGACGAGATCGCACAGGCCATTTCCCACGCCCTTGAGGAGCAGCTCGGCGGCGGCGTAGGCGCGACAAGGTCGCGGGAGACACCACCGGAGCGACCAGACCGTACACCACGCGCGCCGGTAAATCCCGCAGCGTACGATATATATCTGCGCGGCCGCTTTCTGTTCGAACAGCACGCGGCGACGGGGGCCATTGCGTCCTTCGAGAGCGCGGTGGCACTCGATCCGAACTTCGCGCTCGCCCACGCCTGGTGCGCCTTCTCGAACATGCTGGCAGCGAACCTCAACATGTTGCCGGCCCTCACCGCGTACCCACGTGGGCGCGCGGCGGCAGACCGTGCCCTCGCGCTTGAACCGGATCTGCCCCAAGCGCTACTAGCCAGAGCCTTCGTCGCAGCGTGGTTCGATTGGGACAATGCCCGCGCGGAGAGGCTCGTCCGAGACGTGTTGGCGCTGGCGCCTGGGTTGACGCACGCACACGAGCTGCTTGGCTGGACACTTGTCAGCGCCGAAAGGCTCGAAGAAGGAGTCGAGTCCCTCGAGCGCCTCTATGCGCTGGATCCGCTTTCTGACTTCATGCTCTACAACTTAGCCCTGACGCTCCACTTCGCCGGTGAACCGGCGCGAGCGATCGATGTGCTTCGTCCCGCCCTGGTGCGATCGCCCGGCAACGGCGGACTGCATTTGCTGCTTGGGACGGCACTCTTTCATTCGGATAGGCTGCCCGAGGCTCGCACGGCGCTGGAGCGTGGCCGCGAGCTGACTCCCACGAACGCACAATTGCGGGGAACTCTCGTCTGTGTCCTCGCGGCGATGGGCGACACAGAGGGAGCCCGGCACCGGCTGGTCGAGGTGGAGGAGCAGGCCGAGCGTGGCGTGGGCTCGCCATTCGAAGTGGCCTGCGCCTACCACTGGCTTGGAGATGACGAAGCAGCGTATTCATGGCTCGAGCGCGCGTTTCAGGCACGCACGCTCTGGATGACGTTCCTGCACCTGGAGCCGCGTCTCCGGCGTCTCCGGGGCACGCAACGATTCGAGGAGTTGGTCCAGCGAGTCGGCGTGGCGCCAGTGCGTGGTGAGAGCCTTCAGGGTTCACAGTGAATCTGTCGCTTCGCGTGGTCGAGGAGCGCGAGCCCAATGGCTGAGCGCATTGAACAAGTTCAGCGTGCTTTCACCGCCTACACCGTCGAGCGTGTGCTCGGCAGCGGCGGGATGGCTACCGTTTATCTCGCGCACGACAAGAAACACGACCGCAAAGTCGCCATAAAGGTTCTGCACGCCGAGCTCGCTGCCGTGCTCGGCGCTGAGCGGTTCCTCCAGGAGATCAGGGTCACAGCAAATCTTCAGCACCCCCACATTCTGGGCCTGATCGATTCTGGAATAATCGGTGATGACGCGGGCGAGTTGAGGGGAAGGCCGTACTACGTGATGCCGTACGTCGAGGGCGAATCCCTCCGCCAGCGACTCGACAAGGAGCAGCAGCTTCCGGTCTCCGACTCAGTGCGAATCGCAACGGAAGTCGCGAGCGCCTTGGACTACGCGCATAGGCACGGCGTGATACACCGGGACATCAAGCCCGAGAACATTCTGCTGCACGACGGCAGTGCCATCGTCGCGGATTTCGGGATTGCCTTGGCGGTCACCCAGGCTGGTGGCGCGCGAATGACTCAGACGGGTCTCTCTCTCGGCACTCCGAGTTACATGAGTCCGGAGCAAGCCATGGGAGAACGCACCATCACCGCACGGAGCGACATCTATTCGCTCGGTGCCGTGACCTATGAGATGCTGGCCGGTGAGCCGCCGTTCACAGGCCCCACTGTTCAAGCGGTCGTTGCCAGAGTAATGACCGAGGAGCCGCGCGCGCTAACAGCGCAGCGTCGAAACGTTCCGCCCCATGTCTCCGCCGCGGTGTCGCGCGCTCTCGAGAAAATCCCGGCAGATCGCTTCGCATCGCCTCACGAGTTCGCAGATGCGTTGAACAATCCTTCATTCACGTTCTCCAGTGGCGCACGATCTGGTGCCGGCTCGCTTTTGCATCCATCACGCCATCGGTGGGCGCTCGTCGCGCTGTCAGTCGTGGCCGTGCTTCTCGGTGCCACGGCTGCCGCCGGCTGGTGGAAGGCAACGCATCCAGCTCCCGCTGATCCGGTACGCTTCGCACTTACGCTGGAGAAGAACGAGAACCTGGTCAATCAGCCCGGTCTCTCGTTCGCGGTGTCTCCCGACGGGCGCACAGTAGCGTACATAGCAAGCACTGGTACTGGCCGATTCATCCACGTGCGAAAGCTCGCCGACCCGCGCGGTCACGCCATCGCGGGCACCGATGGCGCGTACGACATCCGATTCTCGCCGGACGGTAAGTCGATCGCGTTCTACGCCGGCATTCTGGAGAACGCCGAAAAAGAAAAGCGAAACGGGATCTTCAAGGTGCCTGTCGACGGTGGTCCGGTAGTGTTTGTCCAGGCAGCGCCTGGGTGGCAGGGGATGACCTGGGGCAACGCCGAGCCCATTGTGTACGGCGACGAAGGGAAGTTGTGGAAAGTGAGCGCACGCGGCTCCTCGCGGGAGATGATCGTCGCGCCAGACACCGCTGCGGGTGAATCCAATCCGGGCGATCCCTTCGTCCTGCCCGACGGAAAGACTATCGCGTTTCGCATTGTGACCCGCACTGGGCAAAGACTCGCACTCGGCTCACTGAGCGGTGGGAAGCACACGACTCTGGATCTCGAAGGCTCCAACGTCATCGCATATGTGAATGGCTGGCTGGTCTTCGGACGCGTGGACGGAACGATCGCGGCGGCTAAGGTCGACCTCGCGAGTGGTCACGTCACGAGCGACGTCGTCCAGGTCCTCGACGGCGTGAGACTCAATCCCGGTGGGGGAATGGCCGCGGCGATGTCGCAAGGGGGCGGTGGCACGGCTGTCTTTCTTCGGGGTGCGCCAGGTCTTGCCATCACCTTTGTCGACGACCACGGCGCTCCGATCTTCACGGTGCCCGAACGCGGCTACTACTATAATCCTGCGTGGTCGCCAGACGGCCGGCGCGTCGCGGTGGATATGCTTACCTACACAGCGGGGCGATTGACCACCGACATTCTGGTATTCGATACCGCGACTAAAATGCTGTCACGGCTTATGTCTCGTGCAGGCTGGCAACCCACCTGGACACCTGATGCGAAGCGCATCGCTTACTACACGGACGCTGTTGCCGGGATAAACGGGGGCCTTCCCGGAATCTATTGGAAGCCGGTCGATCGCAGCGAACCAGACGAGAAGCTCGC
>DHJM01000073.1:13741-15512 GCA_002404335.1 Gemmatimonadales bacterium UBA4720 | reverse complement strand
GTCCTCTCGCACGAAGCATTCGCGGTTCTGCGAATATCGGTTCTTGAATCGGTGAGACTGTCGGCAGCCGGATTCCCCAGTCACGATTCATTGCCGCGAGTGGGGTGACCGCCCCAAGTTTGTAACGTCGCAGTCGCCTGGAAATCCTCACAGGGAGGCGCTGCGTAACCGGCTGGCAAACCAACGGAGGCCCGGCGATGCGGAGACGAGAGGCTCTACGGTGTTCGAGACGCGTTCTTGCCGTTGCAGGATCAATTTTCGGCGCCGCGTGTCAGGCGCCCGGTCCGGCGCCCGCCCCCCAACCCGTCAGAGTAACGCCACAACTTGTTCCCGCCCCGGCATCCATGGTCCTCGCGGCGGGATCGCCGTTTCAGATCGTCAGAACCACCGGCATTTACGTCGACGGCGGCAATGCCGAAGTGACCTCGATCGGAGAGATGCTGGCGGCGCTGATACGCCGGCCGACGGGTTTCCCGGTCGCTGTTTCACCGATCGGTACGCAGTCCGCCGGCTCGATCATTTTGCGCCTGGCGCCGGATCGCACCGCTCTCGGCGAGGAGGGATACGAGCTCAAGGTGACGAGCGATTCCGTCAGCCTTGTCGCCAACCGGCCCGCGGGCCTGTTCCGCGGCATCCAGACCATCAGGCAATTATTGCCCGCCGACATTGAATCGGAGATGGGGCAGGAGCGTTACGACTGGAGCATTCCCGCGCTCAGCATTACAGATCAGCCGCGCTTCGCCTACCGCGGCGCCATGCTCGACGTCAGCCGTCACTTCTTCACGGTGCGGGAAGTGGAGCAGTACCTCGACGTCCTCGCGCTGTACAAGCTGAACGTGCTGCACTTGCACCTGTCCGACGATCAGGGATGGCGAATACAGATCGATTCGCGCCCGAAGCTGACCGCGATGGGGTCGCTCACGCAAGTCGGAGGCGGACCGGGGGGCTTCTATACCAAGCAGGATTACCAGGACATACTGCGCTACGCACAGGCACGCTACATCCTGATCGTGCCGGAGATCGACATGCCGAGCCACATCAACGCCGCCCTCGTCGGCTATCCGGAGCTGGCGTGCAGCGCGCGGCCCCCGGCTCTCTATACGGGAACCGACGTCGGCTGGAGTTCGCTCTGCGTGGACAAAGAGGAGACGTACGCTTTCGTTGATGACGTGATCCGCGAGCTCAGTGCAATGACTCCGGGCCCCTACTTTCACATCGGTGGCGACGAGGTGAAGACGCTTACGCCCGAGCAATACGTAAAGTTCATCGAGCGCGTTCAAACGATCGTCAACAAATACGGGAAGAAGATGATCGGCTGGGAAGAAATCACTAAGGCGCATCTCAACCCGACCACGATCGCACATCAATGGAAGAGCGATTCGGCCACGGCGGCGGTGGCCTACGGCTCCAAGCTGATACTCTCGCCCGCACCAAAGGTGTATCTCGACATGAAGTACACACCGGCGACCGAGCTTGGGCAGCACTGGGCAGCGTACGTCGAAGTACGAGACTCCTACGACTGGGATCCGGCGACGTACATGAAGGGAGTGACCGAGCGGGACATCTTCGGCGTCGAGGCGCCGATCTGGAGCGAGACTGTTCGCAACATCACGGCTGTGGAATACCTGGCGATGCCACGACTGCCGGCCGTGGCCGAAGTGGCGTGGACCCCACAAGCGGTACGAAACTGGGAGAGCTTCCGCACGCGTATCGTGACCCACCAGCGGCGATGGAACTATCTCGGAATCAACTTCTACCGGTCACCACAACT
>DHJM01000073.1:12922-13618 GCA_002404335.1 Gemmatimonadales bacterium UBA4720 | reverse complement strand
CCATTCCCGGCTCCGAAGGCGGAGCCGGCGATCGTCACGCCTGGAAGAACCAGCGCGGATCCGCCATCCGACGCGATCGTACTGTTCAACGGACGGGATCTCTCACATTGGCGGGGCAAGGATGGAGGCGCCGCCAAATGGAACGTGAGAGACGGCTACGTCGAAGTCGCCCCCGGCGCGGGTGACATCACCACGACCGACAAGTTCGGCGACGTGCAGCTTCACATCGAGTGGGCAACGCCGGCGGTGGTCAAAGGCGAGGGACAGGAGCGCGGCAACAGCGGCGTCTTTCTGATGGACAGGTACGAGGTCCAGGTGCTCGACTCCTACGACAACAAAACCTACTTCCACGGGCAGGCGGGCTCGGTTTACAAGCAGCACGCGCCGCTCGTGAACGCGTCGCGCAAGCCGGGAGAGTGGCAGTCGTACGACATCGTCTTCCACGCGCCCAGGTTCGACGATCAGGGAAAGGTGATCGACCGCGCGCGCGTCACGGTGCTGCACAACGGCGTTCTGATTCAGAACAACGTTGAGATCTATGGCCTCACCTACAATGACCGGCCGGCGCTATACATCGCGCATTCGGCCGAAGAGCCGCTGCACCTTCAGGATCACGGGAATCCTGTGCGGTACCGCAATATCTGGATTCGAAAACTATAGGCGCCTGGCGGTTCCTTTCGAACTGCAACTGAACGA
>DHJM01000073.1:323-12800 GCA_002404335.1 Gemmatimonadales bacterium UBA4720 | reverse complement strand
ACCACCTTTGCGGTGGGATACGCGCGCTGAATCTGCTCACCAAGGGAGTCGGTGTTGCAGACTGAGTGCGTGGGCGGCATCCCCTTCGAGAAATCCAATGGGTTCGAGACGTCAATGAGAACCTTCCCCTGAAGGTTCTCGGCGCCCGCGGCCTTCAACGCCTCGAGCGACGCCATGCCCGACGTGCAGTTGAAGACGATCTCGCCATGCGCACGTCGTGACCGAGCTTCGCGAGCTTGGTCCCCAACGTCTTGCCGACTACTCCGGTTCCCAAAATTCCGATTCTCATGAGAATAATATCAACACGGAGTTATGCGGGATGCCAGCCGCTCAGTATTTGAGACCGCCCGCTTCTGCGAATTCCTTCATCATCCGCTCCTGCTCTTCCGAAAGTTTTTCCGGAACGGCGATAGACACTTCGACGATCAGGTCCCCCTTCTTGTCGCCCTTCTGGATTCCCTGGCCTCGCACGCGGAGTCGTTTCCCCGAGGGAGTTCCCGGCG
The DNA here is from genome assembly GCA_002404335.1 of Gemmatimonadales bacterium UBA4720. Classification (GTDB taxonomy): domain Bacteria; phylum Gemmatimonadota; class Gemmatimonadetes; order Gemmatimonadales; family Gemmatimonadaceae; genus UBA4720. The sequence continues at coordinate 12,297 of DHJM01000073.1, read as the reverse complement.
GAATCTTGATCGCGACTTTTTTTCCGTCGAGCGTCTTCACGCTGATCTTGGTTCCCAATGTCGCCTGCGCGATGTTGAGCGGAACCGTCGCGATCACGTCGAGTCCGTCCCGCCGGTAGAACTTGTCCGGAAGAACGTTGAACGTGATAATCAGATCGCCCGGCGGTCCGTTCTGGGGTCCCTTTCCGCCCTGGCCCTTGAGCCTGATCTTGGAGCCGGTGTCAACTCCCGGCGGGACATTTATCAGCACCTTCCGCTTGACGCGCACTTCCCCCGTCCCATGACACGTAGGGCATGGCTCCGTCGGAACCTGCCCGCGGCCTAGGCACACCGGACATGGTCGGTTGACGGCGAAGCCACCTTGCCCGAACGAGATCACTCCGCGACCATTGCATTCGGGACAGATCCTGAGCGAGGCGCCAGGCGCGGCGCCTGTGCCATGACAGGTGCCGCACTCTTCACTCACCTCGAGCTCGATCGGAACTTTTCCGCCGCGCGCGGCGGTGCGGAATGGAATGTCGAGCGTCGCCTCGACCGACTCGCCCTTCTCGGGCCCGCGTTGACGCGTGGTCTGACGCGTCTCTCCACCGCCGAACATCGAGCTGAAAAGATCGCCCAGACCGCCCAGGCCACCGATGTCGAAGTCCTGAAAGTTGATGGTCTGGCCGCCGCCGGCTCCCCCGTACGAACCGGCGCCGCGCGACGATCTGCCGCCGCCGCCAAAACCTCCGAATCCGCCGTCGAAGGCGCCTAGCTGGCGCATCTCGTCGTACTGCTTTCGCTTTACGGGATCGCCGAGGACGTTATTCGCCTCCGAGATCTCCTTGAAGCGCTCGGCTGCCTTCGGATCGCTCGCGTTCGCATCGGGATGGTTTTTCTTGGCGAGCTTGCGATACGCCTTCTTGATCTCGTCCTGGGAGGCGCTTGAGCCTACGCCGAGGACGGCGTAGAAGTCCCTCTTCGTCGGTGCCATGGGCGGTCAGCGCGGGAGCGCGGTCAGCCGTTCCACTGCTTCACGACCACTCGCGCGGGCCGAAGAAGCTGGGATTTGAAGATGTAGCCGGGCTGGTACACTCGCGACACGACGTGATCGTCTTCTCGCGCAGATGTGGGCTCTGTCGCAACCGCTTCGTGCAGTGCGGGGTCGAACGTCTCGCCGACGGGATTGATCACCTCGAGCCCAGCATTACCGAGGGCCTTCAGTAGCTTCTTCTCCACCATGTCGACGCCCTGCACGATCGTCCCCGCGTCGGTCGTGGCGGGATCGACGTGCGCGAAGCGCGCTACATCATCGAGCGCTTCTACCAGCTCGCGAACGAGATCGGCTTGCGCGCGCGCGCCGGCGTCCTGACGCTCCTTGGCGGAGCGCTTTCGATAATTGTCGTATTCGGCCGCAAGCCTCAGGTATCTGTCACGCTCAGTCCCAGAATCAGGCTCCGCGCGGCTGGTCGCGGCGGCGCCGGCTTCCGCGGCGCCCGCGGCGGCGCGCGTGTCGGCTGCGGGGTCGGCTGCGGGGTCGGACGAGCCGCTGAACGGTGGATCGCCGCCCTGGCCGTCGCCCTGGCTCACGGAGCCTTCGGGCGCGTAGTCGTCGGCCGGACCCATCGAACCCTGGTCCGGAGCCGGCGCGTTCTCGCCCTTCTTTCTCGAGTGTTTCATGTGCCTAAGTTAACCGTTTGAGAGAGAGCGCCGCACCATCTCGAGCGCAGCCTGTGCTGCCCGCTGCCTGATCTCGGCGCGGTCTCCAAAAACATGGAAGCGCCGTGCCTTCGCGCCGGTCACATCTACACTAATCCAGACCAGTCCGACAGGCTTGTCGGGCGTGCCGCCCCCGGGCCCGGCAATCCCCGTCACCGAAACCCCGACATCGGCACCCGTTCGTTCGCGAACTCCTGACGCCATCTGCAGCGCCACGGGCTCGCTCACAGCTCCGTGGCGCTCGATATCCTCGGCACGAACGCCCAGCGCTTTCACCTTTACATCGTTGTGGTAGGCGATGATGCCGCCCAGAAAAACATCGCTCGATCCCGGAATGCTCGTGATTCGCTCTCCCAGCATTCCGCCGGTGCAGCTCTCGGCGACGGCGAGCTTGAGCCCCAGCGAGCGCAGTCTCTCGAGCACGACGGCCGCGAGATCCGCGTCATCCTCTCCATAGGCGTACGCCGATACCCTGCTCCGCAGTTTCAGAATTGCTTCCTTTACGAGTTTCTCCGCCTGTGCACGGGGCAGTCCTTTCGCGGTGACGCGAAGATCGACGCCGGCTACGCCCGGCAGATAGGCGAGGGGAAGCGATCCCAGCCCGGTTCCGGGCTCGCCCAGGAAATTCTGTCCCAGCAGCTCCGCGATCGCCGATTCCGCGATTCCGGTCGTGCGCAATGTTCCGGAGAGCACCACGCTTTCAGCACCCTTGGAGCGTGACTTGATGGCCGGCAGAACCTCCTCTGCCAACATTCCGCGCATCTCGCGTGGAACGCCGGGGATCATCGCAACCCACCGCCCCTTGTCGTCCTCTAGCCAGATTCCGGGCGCCGAGCCGTGACGATTGGTGAGAATCCGCGCGCCTTCGGGAATCTCGGCCTGCGTGCGGTTTGTCGTGGGAAAACTGCTGTTGGGGAATCGCGCTCTCCATCGCTGCTCGAGCGCGGTCGCGATCGCTTCGTCCAGCTTCATCTCGCGGCCGAAGATTTTCGCGATCGCCGGCTTGGTGAGATCGTCGCTCGTCGGTCCGAGTCCACCGGTCGTGATCACGGCGCCGGTCCGCTCGAGCGCTTCGCGCACCGCGCCTGCAATTTTCTCGGGCTCGTCGCCGACGGTGGTGCGACGAACGATCTCGACGCCCGCGGCAGCGAGAGTGCGTGATATGTGCGCGGCGTTCGTATCTATCGTGAAGCCCAGAAGGAGCTCGTCACCGATGGTGATCAGCTCGACCTGCATTGCGTTCAAGCGGCGAACACGCCGGCGAATCGCCGGAGATAGAGAATCAAGGAATAGACGGTGAGGAAAACCGATGCGATCATGGTGATAGTGCCGACGATGCCGTTGAAGTTGGCGAACGCGCGCCACGCAACGCTGGTCCACCCCTCAACTCTCGCGAGAGTCGCCGCAAAGAACCAGAAGTAAGCCGAGCCGACCCATACGGACTGGAATCCCGTCTTCCATTTGGCCGGCCCGATCGCCGAGATGACGACACCCCGGCGCGCGGCCGCTTGTCGGAAAACGGTCATGAAGATCTCCCGCCCGATCACGATCGCGACTATCCACCATGGCAGCCCCACCTGCCCAAACGGAGTGATGAACTGGAGCCGGGCCGCGTCGATGCTCTCCGCGCGCGTGGGAACGAGCGCGTCGCTGGTCGGCGCCATCAGAACGAACATCGGAACGAGGGTGGCGAAGAGAAGCAGCTTATCGGCGAGCGGATCGAGCAGGCGGCCAAGGTCCGTGATCAGATTCCGCGTGCGCGCCAGCTTTCCGTCGTAGTAGTCGGTTACCGCGGCCACGATATAAAATACGAACGCGACGAGCCTGGCGCCGGGCGACGCGATGAACGGCAGCGCCGCGATGAAGGGCGCGGCGAGTATGCGGCCGACGGTGATCGTGTTCGGGAGATTCACACGAAGCCCCTTTGTCCCCGCTAGGCGAGCGCCTTCAACACCAGCTTGCTCACGGCCTTGAGGGTGTCGAACACACCATCGCCGTTTACCGCGATCGCCTCGAAATACGGCGCTCTCTCCACCCATTCGCCGCCGGGAAGCTGCTCGACGAGATTCTGGCCCGCGTGATACGGATCCGGTTGTACGCGATGCTTGCTCGCGTCCTCCACTTCCCAACCGGGATTGAGAGCAGCCTGGAGATCTTCGATCGGAGAAGCATTGGCCAGGTCACGCTTGTTGTACTGAATGACGAATGGCATCTGCGTCAGATCGTATCCGTACTCAGTCATGTTGTCGTAGAGATTCTGCATCGACTCGAGGTTCGCTTCCATCCGCTCGGCCTGGGAGTCGCCAACGAAGACGATCCCGTCCACGTTCTTGAGTATGAGCTTGCGGCTGGCGTTGTAGTAGACCTGGCCGGGCACCGTGTAAAGGTGGAACCGCGTCTTGAAACCGCGGATGGTTCCGAGATCGACGGGGAGGAAATCGAAGAAGAGCGTACGCTCGGTCTCGGTCGCCAGCGATATGAGTTTTCCTCTCGTCTCCGGCTTAACCTTGCCGTAAACGTGCTCGAGATTCGTGGTTTTGCCGCCAAGCCCGGGACCATAGTAAACGATCTTACAATTGATCTCGCGCGAAGCGTAGTTGATCATCGACACGTCTAGCTCTTCCTCACCAGTTGAAGAGTTTGTCGATTTCGTCATCCGCGCCATGGAGCAGATGCTCATCAGGCGCGGCGCCATTGCGACCGCGTGAGAATACACGATCGACCAACAACGTCAACTCCTCGATCTCATCCTTCATCCTCAGACGGACGAGCCCGACAGTCGTGCGCGAATCGAAGATTATTACCAGCAGCAGCCGCCGCGCGATGTCCGCGACGTAGATGGACTCCTTTTCGCCCTGATGAAAGAGGCTGGAGAAGTCGTTTTCGCCGACCAGCTTTGCGAGCTGGTCGTTGGCGCTGTAGTCCGCGGCCGTGAGCGTCGCGAACGAGGTCGTGTCCAGCCCGCGGGCTTCTCCGACGGTGGTCACGAGCTGTCCGGAACGGTCGACCAGGAGCGCGCAGAGCGACTTGGTCTCGTCCAGAAAGCGCTTCAAGGATTCAGTTATCCCCGTGAAGTCGTCCTGAGTGAACGACCAGTTGGCCGTGCCCGCGGTCATCGTCCCCCGGTCACAGCGTCGCCTCGAGCCGTCGTAGCATCTTCGCTCCGCGATCGCGGAGAATGGGGCGCGGCTCCCACGCCACGTACTCCCGAAGAAGCTGCGCGGTGTTCACCGTTGGCCGGGCGCGAAGGTAGCCCAGCGCGGCGACGCGGCGGAGTGTGTGGGGTGAAAACAGATTGCGGCGGTACTGGCGCTGCAGGCGGCTCCAGATCAGGGTCCCGGCGGCTATTCCGCCCAGAAACCCCACGGCGACGAAGCTCGCTCTTTGTTTGCTCATTACATTGCCCTCCTTGCGGTCAACGCCTGGGCAATGGTTACGCCATCCGCGTATTCGAGGTCGCCTCCGACCGGAAGTCCCCGCGCAATGCGGGAGACAGTCAAGGGATAACGAGCCAGTTTGCGCTGTACGTACAGCGCGGTGGTCTCGCCCTCAATGCTCGGATTAGTGGCAATTATCACTTCACGGACGACTCCAGCCGACACTCTCGTCTCCAGCTGCGGTATGGTGAGGTCTTCGGGTCCGATGCCATCCAATGGCGACAGACGACCTCCCAGGACGTGATAGACGCCCCGGAATTCGCCGGACCGCTCGATAGCCCCGATATCGGATGCTTCCTCTACTGCGCAGATGACTCCCGTATCCCTGCGCGCGTCACGGCAGATGGAACACAAATCCTCCTCTGTCAGATTGAAGCACTGGGGGCACGGCCGAACCTTCTCGGCCAGGGTCGTCAGCGCCGAGGCGAGGCGCTTGGACTGTTCGGGAGTCTGCTTCAGCAGGTGGTAGGTCAGTCGGAGCGCCGTCTTCCGCCCTATTCCGGGCAACTTCGACAGTTCGGCGGCCAGATCGTCAATGGCTCCCACGCTAAAAAGGCAGCTTGAATGGAAGGTTGAGCCCGCCAGTGAGCTTGCCCATTTCTCCCTTTGCCAGCTCCGCCGCCTTCTTTTGCGCCTCGTTGACGGCGACCAGAACGAGATCCTCGAGCATCTCGAGGTCCTTCGGATCGGCGACGCTGGGATCGATCTTGACCTTGGTGATGGTTCCCTTCCCGTCGGCCTCGACCGTCACCATGCCGCCACCCGCTGCCGCGGTGACGGTCTGCTTTTCCAGCTCGGCCTGCATCTGCTGCATGCGCGCCTGCATCTGCTGCGCCTGTTCGAAGATTTTCGTGAAGTCTGCCATGACTCGTGAATTCAGAATGAGTGGTTAGTCGAGGAGCTCGAGATCGAGCTCGTCGATGGCCGCGCCCAGCGCCGGATCCTTCTGGCGGAGCATGCCGATGCGCTCCTCCTTCAGGGCTTCCGGTGTCATGCGACTACGATTCGAATCCTGTGCCGTCGTTTCCATTGCGCGCTTCATTTCGCGGAGTTGGCCCTCGTTGGCGCCCGGGCCGGGCGGTTTCGAAACGGTAGCCGGCGGAAGCGCGTTCGGTGCATCGATTTGAGGCGGATACCCTGGCCTTGTCGCGGGCCGCTGCGAGGTTCGCGCGACTGATGCCTGCGCGGGCTGGGTCCGCACCGCGCCGCTGGGCACGTCGGACCTCGAAGCCACTGCGGCCGACTCGCCGCGAGCTGCCGGCGCTGATTCTCCGCGAGCCGTCGCCGTGGATTCTCCACGCGACGACTGTGTCGATTCTCCGGCCAGCCCCTTGAGCAGATCCTCGAGCGCAACGGTGCGATCGAGCAGCGCCATCCGAACCAGAAGCATCTCGATCAGAAGCTGCTGCTGCGAGCTCTTTCTGAACGTCGGCTCGAGAGCGTTGACGGCGCTCAGCATGCGGAGCAGGTCGCCGGCGGTGAAGAGATCCCGCCTTTCCCTGAGGGCAGCCGCGGCCGTCGCCGACACTCCCTCCGCTTTCCCATTCAGGACGACGGTGAGCTGAGCGCGCAGGATATCGGCGAAGCCCGAGAGAAACACCCCGAAGTCGACGCCGGCATCGGCCAGCTTGTTGACGGCGCCGAAGATTTCTCCGGCGCGGTGGCCGGCGATGATGTCGACGATCGCAAGGAACTCATCCTCCCGCACGAGACCCAGAGCTTCGCGAACCCGCTCCGCGGTCACCGCTCCTTCGCCGATCGAAATTACCTGGTCGGTGAGGCTCAGAGCGTCGCGCATGGAGCCGTCCGCGGCTCGCGCGATCATCGCCAGCGCGTCGTCCGACGCCTTGATCCCTTCGTTGTCCAGCACCGTCGAGAGACGCCGGGTAATGTCGGCGAGTCCGATGCGCTTGAGGTCGAAGCGCTGGAGGCGGCTGAGTACAGGCGCCGCGGTCTGGGCGATTTTCTGCGGCTCGGTCGTCGCGAATACGAAGATGACGCGCGGCGGAGGCTCCTCGAGAATCTTGAGCAGCGCGTTCCAGGCCTCACGAGTCAGCATGTGCGCTTCATCGACGATGTAGACCTTGTAGCGGTCGTCACCTGAGGGCGCGTACATGGCTCTCTCACGCAGGTCGCGCGCGTCGTCCACGCCGCGATTCGAGGCGGCGTCGATCTCCACCACGTCCAGGCTGGACGACCCGCTCCAGATGCGCTGGCAGGAGATGCACTCTCCGCACGGCTCGCCGTCCCCCTGCTTGTTCTCGCAGTTGAGCGCCATCGCCAGCACGCGGGCGAGCGTCGTCTTGCCCACTCCGCGTGGTCCGCAGAGGAGGTAACCGTGCGCGACGCGGCCCCGGGCGATTGCCCCACGCAGCGTGTTGGACACGTGCGACTGGACGGCTACGTCAGCGAAACGTTTTGGGCGGTATTTGCGGGCGAGTGCGAGAGACATTGCGAGGCGGGAGTACCCCAGGTCTTACGGAGCAACGTTAGACACCGCATGCCGCTGCTACCTTCGGGGTCCTGACGGAGTTAGCGGGCTTACGCCCTCCGGGACCTGGGGCAAATCAAATATACGGCACTGCGGACTGCAGACCAACCTCGGATTGGGGGCAGCCGCGGACTCGCACCTCTTGACTGAAATGCGCAAGGGTTGACTCGGAACTACGCTGCCTCCCGCTGAACGCTAAGCGCTATCTGCCGCGGACGACGGGACAGTTCTTTGTTCGTTCTCGTCGACCCTTACACCGCAGCGCTTGTCGCAGAACGCCAATCGAACTGTCCTGGGCCTTTTAGCACAGAGCGCACAGCGTTCAGCGGGCAGCAGGCGGCAGGGTAGTTCTTGGCCAAGCAATGATCTCTCAGTCGAGACAACTCTCAGGAGCGGCGAAACGAAAAAGGGCCCCGCCATTTCTGACGGGACCCTTGATCACATTCACCGGGGCGCTCGCGCCCAATAAGTGAATTAGTGCTTCTTTACGGTTACCGTCGGGGTCTTGATCTTCGCCGAATCCATCACGACCTTCGGAACCGCGACCGTGGTGGTCTGTGTGCCGACATCGACCGTCGGGGTGTGAATCGTGTCCGTCTGCGTTCCGACGACCGGCTTCTCCACCTGATACTCTCCCTCTCCCGTCTTCTTGCAAGCCGAGATCGATACAACGGCCAAAGCGGCCGCAACTACTAGTAACTTGCGCACGAGTCGCCCTCCCCCACCAAAAAGTATATTCGCCGGAAGACCCGGCAACCTCGCCAATATTGCTCAATCCTCAAATGCCTCGCGCTGCTTCTTCCGAACGCGACGAAGCTCGTAGACCTGCGCTACCTCGCCGCCGATGATGAAAATGAATGAGGCGTAGTAGACCCAGACTACGGTCAATACCAATGCAGCGACCGTGCCGCTATAGAAGGAGCCGGGGTTAAAAGAGCGCACATAGGCCGAAAAAGCCCGTTTTGCCACCTCCAGCATGGCGCCCGTGAACAGCGCGGCGATCAGAGCGGTCTTCCAGCGTATTTTGCGGTGGGGCAGGAACTTGTACAGCGAGAAGAACATCGTCGCTATGAACGAGAACGCCAGCAGCTGGCCNNAGGAGGAGGCTCGAGACGAGCGTCATCTCGATGTCGAAGATCTTGCCCGCGATTATGCCGCGATCGGTGTCGATGTCGAAGATCGCCGCCAGCACCGTACGGAGGGATCCGAACAGGCGCGTCGAGAACCAGACGAAGCCAATCGCGCTGTACACTCCGAGCGAGCCGCGCCGCTTGATGACCTCGTCCAGAATCCCCGCTGCTGGCCCCGAGTCCCCCGGTGGGTGCGGTGGAAGAAACTTGTCGACGATGGTGAGGACTTCCGCCGACGTCGTGTCGGGCGACTGGTTGAGCAGATAAACCAGGGCGGTCGCGAGCAGCAGGAAGAACGGGACGGCGGCGAGGAGGATGTTGAACGCGATCCCGCCCGCCAGAAAAAAAACGTTGTCTTCGCCGCTGTTGTCCCAGACTCGCTTCGCGTAGTCGCGAAGCAGCCAACCGAGCCGGGCCGCGAGCCCGCGCTGCGGCACTAGCTGTCTTTGTAAGCCGCTTTGCTTTCGGCGATGCGCTGCTCCAGCTCGCCGCGCGCTTCACGAGCCGCGGCCCGCCCGGCGTGGAACGCGTTAGTCACTCGTCGCTTCTTGTCGTCGACGGCGTCGAGTGTCGCCTCGATGCGCTCCCCGACCGTGGCGCGGACTTCGTCGAACTTGTCGGCGACCGTGCCGCTCACATCCGCGACGAAATCCTGGGCCGCATCCTGCGCCCTCCGGGCCCGTCGGGCGATGCCACGGCGAGTCTCCTCGCCGCTCTGCGGAGCGAAAAGGAGCGCTACCCCAGCGCCAAGCGCGAGCCCGATGAGGAGGGGGCCGATTCCAGCTTCGCGTCTTTCGACGATGACGTAAGGTCCGCCATAGTATTGCTCGTCGTCATCGTACATATCGTCCTCGTCCATTCCCTTCCTCCGATTCGTTAACGCTTCTTTGGCTTGGCCTTGCCCGAGCTCCCCGACGCTTTGACTGGAGCCTTCGCACTTTTTCCGGCAGGTGCCGATGATTCGGCAGCCTTGGCCACGCGCGGCACGCCGTTGGCGGCGCCTCCCGCCCCTTGGCCCTCAGTGGCCTTCCCATTGAGAAGCGATGCAATCTCCGCGCGAACGTCGGCGGGCGTCATTCCCACCACGGTCGCGGTGCGCGCGTAATCGCCGTTGGTCGAGGCAAAGGCGCGAAGCACCAGCTGACGACGGGTATCCGCCAGGGTCGCCCCGGGAGGAACCGTGATCGATGCATTGGCCTCATGACCGCGACGGAGATGGCGCGGCATGATGTCGGCCGCCTTGATCTTGTCGCCCCGGGTCATGATCACTGCCCGCTCGACCGCGTTCTTCAGCTCGCGCACGTTGCCCTGCCAGTTGTGCGAGAGAATCCATTCCCACGCCGCATCGTCGAAGCCCGTCATCGGCTTGCCGTTCTGCTCCGCGAAGCGCCCGAGAAACTCGTTCGCGAGCAGCTTGATGTCGCCAACCCGCTCGCGGAGCGGCGGGAGAAAAAGCTCGACCACGGCGAGACGATAGTACAGATCCTCGCGCAGGTCCCCGTCGGCAAGCGCCTTCTGGAGATCGCGATTGGTCGCGGCGAGGATGCGAATGTCCACCTCGATTTCTTTCTTGCCGCCGAGTCGCCTGATGGTTCGTGACTCGATCGCGCGAAGGAGCTTCACCTGAATGTCGGGTGGCATCTCCGCCACTTCGTCGAGGAAGATCGTTCCGCCATCAGCCATCTCGAACGCGCCGGGCTTCTCGTTGGTCGAGCCGGTGAAGGCCCCCTTCTCGTGCCCGAACAGCTCGTTCTCGAGGATGTCCTTGGGAAGCGCCGCGCAGTTGAGGGCGAAGAACGGACCCTTCGCTCTCTCGCTCTTGGCATGGATCGCACGCGCGACAAGCTCCTTGCCAGTGCCCGACTCGCCGAAGATCAATACGCTGGCGGTCGACGGAGCGACGGCTTCGATGATCTGGTAAACGGCCCGCATCTCTTCTGATTGTCCCGTCAGCTCGCCGAAGTGCGTGAGCCCCTCGAGCTTGGACGACAGCTCGCGGTTTTTCTGCTGCACGTTGAACTTCTCGAGCGCCTTCGGAATGAGCGCCTTGAGGCGATTCAGCTTGTCGGCAGTGAGCGGCTTCTCGACGTAGTCGTACGCGCCTTCGCGCATCGCCTGCACCGCCGAATCGACCGTTGCCTGGCCGGTGACGATAATGCACTCGGTCGGGATGGCGCGGAGCTGCAGCTCCTTGAGCAGCGCGAGCCCATCCACTTTCGGCATTTTCAGATCGGCGAGCACGATCCCAAAAGCCTCGGCGCCGAGCTGGTCGAGCGCCTTCTGGCCATCGACGGCGACCGCGACCTCGTATCCTTCGTCGCGCAAAATGGCGCTCAACCCTTCTGTAATAGAACGGTCGTCGTCCGCGATGAGTACTTTGGCGCGCTTTATCTCAGGCTTTGGAATGGCTTTTTCCTTCTGGTAAGATGGTTAATATAACGCTCGGGCCGTGCTGCTCGACCCCGACACCAATGCGGCTCGCCAGACGTGCGATATCGGACAAAACAGCAGCCGCGGCGTCGCCATAAATCATTAGCTCGATTCGACTTCCAGCGCCATGTCCGCCGGGCACCTTGAGTGTTCCAGCCGCCTGCGCCGCCAGCACCGAACCCACGAACGCGAGCAGTCCATCGGTCAGCTTGCTTGCCTCCTCAACCTGAGCCGACGCGCGCTCGGCGAACGCTGTCAGCTCTATTGCCGGTCCTTCGCGCCCAGCCCTGCTGCGCACGACCTCGACATTGACCGCGACGCCACTGAGCGCGTTCCTGAGCTCGTGCCCCGCCCGCCGGATTATCTCACGAACAGCCTCAGCAGCTTCCTTTGCCTGTCGACGAGCGTCAGTCACTCAGATCCGCGTCATCTGGCGCTGCTTCAACCACAGCGAGATCCGGGTGCGGCTGCGGCTTGTGCTGCTCGACAGGCTTGACGAAACGATCGACAGTCTCGCGGGTGTTGACCACCGCCAGCTGCGTGAACAAAAAGGTGAACTTCTCATCGTAGTCCTTGGCGAGACGGGCTTTCACGTCGGCCGGCAGATCCCAGAACCTCTTCTTGAACGGGCCAATCGCCTTTTTCCGGGTCTTGTAAATGAACTGCTCGTCGGTATCGGTTGGCTTCCGTTCGTCCTTCGCGTTCACGTTTAGCCACTCGTAAATCTCCTTGCGCAGCGCGTCCGGGATATTGTCGAACAACATCGTCTGGAAGTTCGTCGCGAGGTG
>DHJM01000073.1:0-128 GCA_002404335.1 Gemmatimonadales bacterium UBA4720 | reverse complement strand
CCGTATTTCTCGCGCGCGATCTTCGAGAGCCGCGCGAGCGTGTCAAAGTCGATCTTTACGTCCGCGATGCTGCCATCGGCGAGCACGACGCCGCCGTGCGTCGTTCCTGACTGCACGCTGATCTTTGA
>DHJM01000158.1:372-2695 GCA_002404335.1 Gemmatimonadales bacterium UBA4720 | reverse complement strand
CGGGGCACGCGCGCTGCGCGAAGCCGAGCGGCCCGCTACGCCCATCTGGGCAGGCATCGGCAAGCCACTCCGCCCGAGGCTCGCGTGAAGCCTCCCCTTCCTTCGCAACAGCCCGCGTTCGTGAGTGCGCGGAAGTCCAACTCCGCGCTACTCGCTGACCGAGTATTGCTGGCACTCGGCGGGGACCCGGCCTACATCGCCGACCTGCTCGGTGATCTGAGCGAGGAGTACACTTACCGCGCTGCGCACGACGGCGTTTACGCCGCAGGATTGTGGTACGTTCGCGAGGTGGTGCGGTCCACGCCGCATCTTGTTTGGAACGCTATCCGGCACGGGACTCCGAGCGCGCGCGCTCGGCTCGCCGCCTACATCCTCGCAGTCATAGTCAGCCTTTCGGTCCTCACAATCGCGTGGGTGACACGCAGCGGTCCCCCAGCGAGCCTCGTTGTTGGCGGAGGCATTGATTCAGATGGGATCGTCGTAAACAATCTCCGCTCTGTGCAGCTCTCCATGCGGGTGCTCGACACGCGCGGGCATCATCTCGAGCAGGCTGAGGTGCGCTACCAGCGGATATCGGGCGCGCCCATCCAAGTCTCAACCCGTGGCGTGATAAAGTGCACGCGGCCCGGTGATGCGATTGTCCGCGCATCACTCGCTCCACTGCAAACGGATTTCGTCATCCACTGCGAACCGGTGCGGGAGATCCGCGGCGCCGGGTGGGGCAACTTCGTGGTTGGCGGACCCGCGGGCACGTTTTCCGTAGATGCTATTGGTCTTGACGGCCAACCAGTGACGCGGATCGCCGCCAGGCTACGCGTTCTTGATAGCACAATCGCTACACTCGATGCCAGCGGACGGCTACGCCCGGTACGACCTGGACACACCAGTATCGATATTGAAATTGGTGATCGTGTAGCAGGCGCGGAGGTGACGGTCTTCGAGCCGGTACGCACTTTCGAAGGGCTAAGATCCGACCAGCGCTGGGTCGTCGCACCGATACACCTCACGCGCGGTGCTTCGCTTCACTTTCCGCTACCGAAAGGCCTTTTCTTTGTTGTATTCGGCGCGGACTCGAGCGAGATGCCGGCGACGAGAGGATTCACTGGACTCGGTTCCATCTCGATTCGGCAATCTCCCATCAGTATGAGTGTAGCTGGCCCGATCATGTGCATGCCCGAGCTCGGGCCCGGCGTGCTCGACTCGCACTGCCTCGCCCGCGGGCCGGGTGCAACGCTGACTCTCACGCACTCGGGGCTAGGAGGTCCGAACGAGATCGTCGGCAGCCTCGCGCTCGAACGACAGGAGCAACATTGAATCGCGCTACCTATTACTTCTTGTGGCTGATCGTCATCGCTTCGACAAGTCCCATCGGTGCTCAGGTACCCGCGACGACGCCGACTCAACCGGTCGTCACCGCAATTCCGAAAACCCCGGCTGGCGAGGCGCTTCGTGCATGGCTCGACGCCTTCAACAGTGGCGACACCGCGCGCCTCGACGCGTACCACCGGCGATTCGAGCCAGACATGACGGTCGGCGACGAGCTCGCGTTCCGCGAGCAAACCGGCGGCTTCGACCTGCTCACCATCGAACGCAGTGAGCCAAGACACGTGGAGTTTACGGTACGCGAACGCAACAGTCCGACGACAGCCTACGGCGTGCTCGACGTGTCGAGCGCCGAGCCGGTGCGCGTCACAACACGCCGTCTCCATGTGATGGGGCCGAATGCCTCGGCGGCCGCGCTGCGCATCGATGCGGTGGCTCGCGCACGCGCAGTGGCCGGTGCCGCCGCGCTTCTCGATACATTCTACGTTTTCCCGGATGTAGCCAAACGCATGGGCGATTCATTGCGGGCGCGCCTCGCGCGCAAAGAGTACGACAGCTACGCGAACGGGGTGATGTTCGCAATGCGGCTGAACGACGACCTTGCCGAGATCGCCCATGACAAGCACCTGCGTGTCAATTACAGCGCGCGGCTGTTACCGCCTGAGGATACACGTCCGGTCGGCGCGCCACCGCCCGCTCCATCACCCGAGGATCAAGCGCGGGAGCGAGAGTTCCTGGACAGGATCAACTGCGGCTTCGTCAGGGCCGAGCAGCTTCCCGGAAATGTTGGGTACCTCAAGTTCAACATGTTCGCCGACGTCGATCTGTGCGCCACGACCGCGTCCGCGGCAATGACTTTTCTGGCAGGCACGCGCGCGTTGATCATCGACATGCGCGAGAACGGCGGGGGAAGTCCGGGCATGGTCGCGTTCGTATCGTCGTATCTGTTCGACCGGCGCACGCACCTCAACGATCTCTGGACGCGCCGCACAGGCAAAAC
>DHJM01000158.1:0-218 GCA_002404335.1 Gemmatimonadales bacterium UBA4720 | reverse complement strand
GGACTCTTGTTCTCGATCGATGCGATTGCCGTCGTCGACGGCAGGAACTAGGTCGAGGAAAGCGCCGCGGTTACTGCGTCGTGAATCGGCGCTTGAATTCCAGCCTCGTCTGCATACCGGGAAACGGCGCCGCTCAGGATATCCAGCTCGGTTGGCCCGCCCGACTCGAGATCTAAGAGGAAACTCGGCTTCGTTCCCGGCGGCAGCGCGTCGATGGC
>DHJM01000134.1:0-5642 GCA_002404335.1 Gemmatimonadales bacterium UBA4720 | reverse complement strand
CACGATTGGCGCGGCCGTCGTAACAAAGATCCTCAAGTAGTCCACGCGACTTAAACGCGAGAGAGAGTTATGGTAGGAAGAATTCGAATTCGGCTCAAGGCGTTCGACCACGCCGTCATCGATCAGGCCTCGGCGGACATCGTCCGCACGGCCGAGAAGACCGGCGCGCAGGTGAGTGGTCCGATTCCTTTGCCGACCAAGACGAAGAGATGGACAGTTCTTCGCTCACCTCATGTGGACAAAAAGTCGAGGGAGCAGTTCGAGCTCAAGACGCACAAGCGGTTGATCGACATCCTGGATTCGCGCGCAGCCACCGTTGACGCGCTGACCAAGCTCGATCTTCCGGCCGGCGTCGACGTCGAGATCAAGGTCGAGTAGCAAGCGACCTTGGACCTATAGAGGATTCAATGATCGGTATCATCGGCAGGAAGCTGGGCATGACCCAGATCTTCAATGAAGAGGGACAGCAGATTCCTTGCACCGTCGTGGAGGCAACTCCCAACTCGGTGATCAAGGTTCTGACCAAGGACAAGGTGGGGTTCGATTCCGTCGAGCTCGGCTTCGGCGAGCAGCGTCACGCCCGCGAGTCGAAGAAAGGTGAGCGCACTCCCCGCGGCCGTCGTGCGCACAAGGCCGTCATCGGCCACGCGGCGAAGGCGGGTGTCACGATCGCGCCCGAAGTACTCCGCAGCTTCCGTCTCGACGACGCCCAGCTCAAGGAGAACAGAAAAGCAATACCTACTTACGCCCTTGGAGATAAGGTCACGGTGGAGATCTTCACTCCCGGCGAGCAGGTGAAGGTGACGGGCACTTCGAAAGGCCGCGGCTTCCAGGGCGTCGTAAAGCGCTACGGATTCCATGGCGGTCCCAATACTCACGGCAACACCAAGCACCGTCGTCCCGGCTCCATCGGACCCGGCACCGATCCGTCGCGTGTCATCAAGGGCAAGAAGATGCCCGGGCATTATGGTGCTGAGCGCCATACGCAGACGCATCTTCGCATTGAGCGCGTGGACGTGGCTCGCAATCTCCTTTACATCCGCGGCTCCGTGGCCGGTCCCCCCAACGGGATCGTCCTCGTGAAGAAGCAGGGCTAATCATGGCTGAGACTACGAATCCCACTCTGAAGGCAGCCGCGTACACCGCCGGCGGAACCGAGCGCGAGAGCGTGGAGCTTCCGGGCGATCTGTTCGACGGCACGGTCAACATGCCGGTGATGCACCAAGCCGTTAAGGCCTACCTGGGAAACCAGCGTCTCGGGCTCGCGTACACCAAGACGCGCGGTCTCGTGACCGGTGGAAACCAGAAGCCGTGGAAGCAGAAGGGAACCGGACGCGCCCGTCAGGGCTCGCGCCGCGCTCCGCACTTTGTGGGCGGCGGTACTGTCTTTGGTCCGACGGGTCGGAAATACAACCAGACCATTCCGCGCCAGATTCGCGCACTCGCCCGCAAGAGCGCGCTCAACGCGCGCGCGCGTGAGGCTGCTCTGATCGTGATCGACAACTTCAACTACGAGTCGCCGAGCACCAAGCAGATGGTCTCGCTCCTCGGAGCACTCGGCGTGACGGACAAGAAGGTACTGATTCTTACAGACGGCGTTAAGAACAATGTTTTCTTGAGCGGGCGCAACCTGCAGCGGACCCACGTGATGCCGTACGCCGATGTCTCGACGTACCATATCCTCTGGTCCGATGTCGTGCTCGTCGAATCCAACGCGCTCGGCTACGAGCTCGCCGCGGTGGAAGAGAAGGCACGCGCAGCGCGCCCGAAGTCCGAGAGCAAGTCTCGCGGAGCTGAGAAGGCGGAGCGCAAGACCGCCAAGGCCGCAACCAAGAATTCCAACGCCCACAAGACGGCGAGAAAGGCTGCCAAGGCCGCGGGCAAATCCGCGAAGCCAAAGGCAAAGAGCGCAAAGAAGCCGGCGGCCAAGAAATCCGCCGGAAAAAAGAAGAAGGGTAAGTAACCATGCCAACACTGACCCGCACCATCATCACACCGATCGTCACCGAGCAGACCTCGTCGGCGTATCAGGATCGTGGCGAGTACACGTTTCGCGTGCACCCGAAAGCGACGAAGATCCACATCAGAAAAGCGATCGAGGAGCTCTTCAACGTGAAGGTCACCGGTGTCTGGACCTCGAACCATCGCGGCAAGGATCGTCGCGTGGGGCAGGTCATCGGACGTCGTCCACACTGGAAAAAAGCGATTGTCACCCTGAAAGACGGTGACTCAATCGACATCTTCGAGGCGTAAGCAATGGCCGTTCGTCAATTCAAGCCAGTAACCCCGAGCTCTCGCTCCCACTCGGTCTCCGATTTCTCGGAGATCACGCGGACCACGGGCGAGAAGTCGCTGATGGAGCCGCTCACGAGGAGTGGCGGCCGCGACAATCACGGGCATATCGCCATGCGCCGCATCGGTGGCGGTCACAAGCGCATGTACCGCATCATCGACTTCAAGCGCAACAAGTTCGGCATGCAGGCGACTGTGCGTGAGATCGAATACGATCCGAATCGCACTGCGCGGATAGCGCTGGTCGAGTACGAGGATGGCGAGAAGCGCTACATCCTGCACCCGAAGGGGCTCTCGGTCGGGGACAAGATCGTTTCCGGCAAGGGCTCCGACAGCCGCGTGGGCAATGCGCTTCCCCTCCGCGAGATCCCGCTCGGCACCGACGTGCACTGCGTCGAGCTGAAGCCGGGTGCGGGCGGGAAGATGGCACGCTCTGCGGGAACCAAGCTCGAGGTCGTTGCCAAAGAAGGAGAGTACGTGACGCTCCGCATGGCGTCGACCGAGATGCGCATGGTGCACGGCGACTGCCTGGGCACCGTCGGAACGGTCGGCAACGCCGAGCACGAGCTGCTGTCACACGGGAAGGCTGGAAAGAGCCGCTGGCTCGGTGTGCGTCCCAAGGTTCGCGGTGAAGTCATGAATCCGGTCGATCACCCGCACGGTGGTCGTACGCGTGGCGGCCGCAACGTCGTGGACAAGTGGGGCAACAAGGAAGGCGTGAAGACGCGCAACAAGAAGAAGCCTTCGCAACGCCTCATCGTTCGCGGTCGAAAACGCGGGAAAGCAACGCAGTAGCCTAGCAACGCAATAGCCTGGCAACACAACAGCAAGCAACCAATTCTGGGAATCGGATATGGCGAGAAGTATTAAGAAGGGACCATACGTTCAGGACGCGTTGATGACGAAAGTCTCGACGATGAACAGCAAGAACGAGAAGAGAGTGATCAAGACGTGGGGGAGGTCGAGCACGATCATCCCCGACTTCGTCGGTCACACCTTCGCGGTCCACAACGGCAACAAGTTCATCCCGGTCTACGTGACGGAGAACATGGTCGGACACAAGCTCGGTGAGTTCTCGCCGACGCGTCTCTTCCGCGGCCACACCGGCGCGGTGAAGGCGACGGACAAGAAGGCTGGCGGAGTTCCGACGTCGCCCGGCGCAGCGCCGGCGGCCGCGTCCGGTCCTCCGGCCAAGGGTCGGGAGAACAAGTGAGCGAGAGATCCAGGGTCCGCGCGGCGCGTCACGCCGCCGAAAGGAAAGGAGTGTCGAGCGCTATCCAGCGCACGACGCGCCAGTCGCCGTACAAGATGCGCCTCGTCATCGATCAGATCCGCGGCAAGGATGTGAACGAAGCGCTCGGCCTTCTCCGCTTCTCCAAGAAGCTCGCGGCGAAGCAGATCGAGAAAGTTCTCAACTCCGCCGTCGCGAATGCAGAGTTCAAGTCGAGAGAAGGAAATGAGCCGGTGGACGTGGACACGCTTTACATCAGTCACGCGATCGTGAACGAGGGCCCCGCGCTTCGCCGTTTCATGCCGGCGGCGCAGGGACGCGCTACGCCGATCAGAAAGAGAACCAGTCACGTCGAGATCTTTCTCGACGCCCATGAAGCGAAGCCCCGTGCTACGCGCTCCGCACCCGCTGCTGAGCGTTCGACCGCAAAGGCTTCGAGTTCCTCAAGGAGCAAACGTTAATGGGTCAGAAAACACATCCAATCGGCTTCCGCCTCGGCATCTCCAAGACCTGGAGATCGCAGTGGTACGCGAACCGGGACTTTCCGGCGCTGCTTCGTGAGGACGAGCTCCTTCGCAAGTATCTGAAGGCGCGGCTCGGACACGCGGCGATCGCCGACATCCGCATCGAGCGGAAGCCGGGCAAGGTCGTCGTCACGATTCACACCGGCCGTCCGGGCGTCGTCATCGGTAAGAAGGGTGCCGAAGTCGACCAGCTCCGTGACGAGCTCACCAGGCTCTCGGGCAAGGAAGTTGGGATCAACGTCGAAGAGATCAAGCGTCCCGGAGCTCGATGCGCAGCTCGTCGCCGACAACATCGCGAACCAGCTGGCGCAGCGCATTTCGTTCCGCCGCGCCATGAAGCGCGCGGTGCAGAGCGCGATGCGCATGGGCGCGGGCGGGATCAAGATCAAGTGCGGCGGCCGTCTCGGCGGCGCCGAGATCGCGCGCGTCGAGGGATATCACGAGGGTCGTGTACCTCTCCATACGCTGCGCGCGGACATCGACTACGCGACGTCCACGGCGAAGACCACCTTCGGCACCATCGGTGTGAAGGTATGGATCTTCAAGGGCGAGATCGTCGAAGATCGCCGCGGCAAGACTTACTCGACTGGCGTCTAAGGAGATCTAAAGGTGCTTAGTCCCAAGCGTGTAAAGTTCAGAAAGAGGTTCAAGGGCCGGACGAAAGGGCTTGCCACGCGTGGCAACGAAGTCTCGTTCGGACACTATGGCCTGAAGGCGCTCGAGCCCGGCTGGGTTTCCAACCGGCAGATCGAGGCGGCGCGTGTGGCACTGACGCGCCACATCAAGCGCGGCGGCAAGGTCTGGATCAGGATTTTCCCGGACAAGCCGATCACAAAGAAGCCGGCCGAGACCCGCATGGGTAAGGGAAAGGGCTCACCGGAAGGCTGGGTGGCGGTAGTGAAGCCCGGAAGAGTCATGTTCGAGCTCGAGGGCGTGACGCCAGAGATCGGAAAGAAGGCGATGGCGTTGGCTGCCGCCAAGATCGGACTGAAGTCGAAGTTCGTGACACGCGATGAGGCGCACACTGATGCTAGCTAAGGACATTCGCGAGATGAGCGAGGCGGACATCAACTCCCGCATCGCCGATCTGGAGCGGGAGAGATTCAATCTCCGCCTGGCGTCCGGCACGCGCACTCTCGACGACCCGCTGCGGCTGCGGGTGATTCGCAAGGATGTGGCGCGGCTCAAGACCGTGCTCAACGAGAAAATCATAGGCATCGCCGAGGCAAAGGAGCCGACGCGTGTGAAGGCCAGACGTGTGACGGGAAGACGCGGGCTTAAATCGGCCACTGCGATCAACCGTGCGAAGAGGAGTAAGAGGGCTTAATGGCTGAATTGGCGAAGAGAGAAGCTACGCAGGCCACCGACCGTAACTCGCGCAAGACGAGGATCGGCAAGGTCGTCAGCGACAAGATGGCGAAGACCGTCGTGGTCTCGATCGAGCGCAGAGTGCAGCATCCCGTGTACGGCAAGATGGTCAGGCGTACCACGAAACTCAAAGCGCACGACGAGCTGAACGAGGCCAAGACGGGCGACACCGTCCGCATCATGGAGACCCGGCCCTTGTCGAAGGACAAGCGGTGGCGCGTGGTCGA
>DHJM01000031.1:2215-2639 GCA_002404335.1 Gemmatimonadales bacterium UBA4720 | reverse complement strand
GCAGATGTGTATAAGAGACAGGCTCTGGATTCGTCCTACCTCGCGAGGTGAACGGCCAGCTCAGTGGATACACGGGCGAGGGCGCAAAGACGGTCCTGCCCGCCAAGGCGATGGCGAAGGTGAGCTGCCGTCTCGTCCCCGATCAGGATCCTGCCGAGATCGAGAAGCTGATGAAGGCGCACGTGGCGAAGGTCGCACCGAAGGGGGTGAAGGCCACCGTTCAGGCGCTGCACGGCGGACGCCCGTGGCGCGCCGAGCTGAATGGGCCGATCTACGATGCGGCGCGGAGAGCGTTACGCGCGGCGTTCGGGAAGGAACCCGTAATCACGGGCGAAGGTGGCTCCATTCCCGTCGTCGGCGACTTCGAGCGCATACTCGGCGCGCCGGTTCTCCTCGTGGGCTTTGGACTGCCAGGCGAAAATGC
>DHJM01000031.1:0-2036 GCA_002404335.1 Gemmatimonadales bacterium UBA4720 | reverse complement strand
GTGATCAAGATGCTGGACTCGCTCGGCATCGTGCCCGACATCGTGGTCGGCACCAGCATGGGCGCCTTCGTTGGTGGGATGTACGCGAGCGGTTATTCGGGCGCCGAGATCGAGCGCCTGACCCGGCAGTACAATATCGGTGCGTACATCGGGCGGTACGCGCCGCGCGGGCCACGCGCGTTCGCGATTTCTGGTGCCTCGGGGGCATCGTTGCTTGGCAGCCAGCTGCCCGGCGAGCCGACGCCCATCATGCTGCTGCGGCAGGACAACGGAACGTTCGTCGTGGCGACGAGCCTTGCCGATGAAGGCGCGATCAATCTCCTGTTGAGCGCTCTACTCGTGCGCGGTGACCTGATCGCGCGCGGCAGTTTCGATTCACTTCCGATTCCGTTTCGCGCTGTGGCCACGGATCTTCACACCGGAGTGCGGGTAACGCTCGATCATGGCGATCTGGCGCAAGCCATCCGCGCGAGTGTCGCCATTCCGTTCGTCTTTGAGCCGGTCACTATCGATGGCCGCCAGCTGGTGGATGGCGGACTCAGCGAGAATGTTCCCGTGCGCCTCGCGCGTGAGCTCGGTGCGACGCGTGTCATCCTGTCGCGTCTCGATGGCAGCGGCACCAATGACAGCACGTCGAGGGGCGCGGCCGCGGGCGGAACGCTCGACATGTTGATAGATCGCATCTTCCTCGACGCTCATCCTCCGCTCGGGCCAGGCGACGTCGAGGTGAGCACGAATGTCTCGGACATAACCAACCTCGATTTCTCCCCGAGCGTTGTCGCCCAACTAATCGAGCGTGGAGCCGCCGCTGCCCGCGCAATCCCGGCGTCGTCATGCCTGCCACGTCGCGCACGAGTTGCGCATCTCCTTCCTCCGGTGTCGTCCGCAATCGTGACACAGAACGCGGTCCCAGGCGCCGCGAATCTTCTTCGAAGTGCCGTCAGGCCAACCGGGTCGCGATTGCCGGCGTGGCTTCGACAGTCTTCGGCGAGCCCCGCCCCCGACACTTCTCGCCTTGCGCTGGACACCGTTCAGGCACGCCTGGCTCATGCGGGAACGTCCGGCAGCCTGCGAGCACTCTGGCTCTCGCCGCAACGCGCCACCGGCGACTCGGTCACGTTTGATCCGATCATACGATGGGCGGATGAGCGCACGATTGGGGCGGGAGCGGCTTACGACAACGATCTCGGTGCTCAGGCCTGGGTCGCGATCGCCAATCGACACGCCATTCTTCGCCGGGGATTTCCAGCGCTGGAGAGCGGTGGCCGACTCACACTGGGAACTCGACGTCAGGAGGGTTTCATATCCCTTCGACGATCGGACACCGACGTGACGTATTCCGTCAGTCCATTCGCCTTGCTCATGGTGGGTCGGGAGAGCGAGCCTTTCTTTGCCGAAGGTCCAGGCGGAGTGTCCACCCAGGTCGAGCTGCCGACCGCGTCGGATCAACTGCTGGAGCTCGGTATGGACGTGCCCATCAATGCAAAGTGGACGGTGCAGACGGGAGCGCTGGTTCGGCGATGGCACGGCGGACTCACGGATACAGCACGCACGCCGACGCCGATAGGCGTGGCGTTACGGGTCGATCATGCCGACGACACAAAGCCGCAATTCGGCCGGCTGGATCTGGAATGGAATCAGCGCTATAGACGAGCGAGCGCGCATTTCTCGCTGCTTACCAAAACCCCCTTCGCACGATTCACCAGCACACTTCGCGCGGGCGCAGCGAGTGTCGAAGCGCCTTACAGCGCGTGGTTCCTGCTGGGGGGAACCGACGGATTCCCTGGTCTGAATGTGGGCGAGTCAATCGGGACATGGGCTGCATCATACATGCTCGACGGCGCGCATCATCTCTACGGACCGTTGAACACACAAGTCACGGCGATGACGGGTACGGTGAGCAGGAACGCCAGCCGCGCGTTCGGAGGTGCGTGGCTGTTCGGTGCGCGGGTCGGCATCGGCGCGGACTCGCCAATCGGACCGGTCCGTCTCCAGTACGGTCTCTCGACCAACGGGCGTCGACAATGGTTCGCGCG
>DHJM01000057.1:0-3176 GCA_002404335.1 Gemmatimonadales bacterium UBA4720 | reverse complement strand
GGCGTTAGGTAGCTCCCGAAAGCTTTCTCGAAGGTGAGTGCAAGGGTGACGTTGGACACTTATGACGCGATCGGCCGCTCGTATTCGACGCGACGCCAGCCTGATCCGCGGCTGGCCGCGCGACTTGACGCGTTGATCGGCTGCGATAGCACCGTCCTCAACGTCGGTGCCGGAACGGGTTCATACGAACCCGTCCGAAGCGGAGTTGTCGCTGTCGAGCCATCCGCTGTAATGCTGAGTCAACGCCGGCCTTCGGCCGCGCCGGCAGTGCGAGCGGTTGCCGAGGCGCTGCCCTTTCAGGATCAAGCATTCGACGTCGTACTCGCGATCCTGACGGTGCACCATTGGAACGACCAGAGACGAGGGCTCGAGGAATGCGCCCGTGTTGCACGAGACCGCGTCGTCATTCTCACGTGGGATCCCGACGCGGAGGGGTTCTGGTTGGTTCGGGACTACTTCCCAGAGATTCTTGCGATCGATCGGCGGATTTTCCCTCCCATGGAATTGTTGAGCGCCGTGTTTGGTCCAATCGATGTGCAGCCTTTGCCAATTCCAGGCGACTGCGTCGACGGATTCCTCGGCGCGTATTGGCTACGACCGGAAGCCTACCTTGACGAAGAAATTCGGTCAGGCATTTCCACGTTCGGTCGTTTGACGAGCACCGATCCGCAGCTTGAACGCCTCGAGCGCGATCTAACGTCGGGCAACTGGGAACGGCGCAATGCCGAATTGCGCCACCGCGCTGACCTCGACGTGGGTTACCGTTTGGTCATTGCCGAGCGCCACTGCGCAGAGCTACCTAACGAACGTTGCAGCTGACAAGCACTTTTCGGATGCGACTTCGTCGCAACGGTTTTACTGTGCTTGCAGCTGAACTCGGGCGTTAGGCAGAGGGGGTACGATGCATAAGCGAGGGTTACGGAGCGCTGTCTTGGTCGGCGTCGCCATTCTCGCAGGTCGCGTAGCACACGCGCAAAACACGAGTCGAGTTGTCGGCTGCTATGTCGCTGAGCCCGCACTGACCTATTCGGCGACGGGTGGACCTGAGCGCGGAGATACTAGCTGGGCATACGCGCAGTTCTCGGCAAACGGAAACGCGCGTCGTCCACTTCTCCGCAACGATGTTGATCGCAACAGTTCGTGGAGAGTCGAAGGCGATACCTTGCATGTGACTTTCCACGATGGCTTGGTGGGATGGCGACTCCGACTCGTGCGCGTGCCGCGCGGGTGGAGCGGACTGGCGACATATTTGACTGATGTTCGCGTTGTTGGCCGACCGCCGTACCAACACCCGATCATCCTCACCCGGCGAGCGTGCGCGGCCCCTGCCTAACGAACGTTGCAGCAGACGGTGGTTCTTGCACCACTTTTGTAGACACTTCCACCTAACCAGCATCGAGTGTCAACTTTGCCACGATCGGGTCCACGCGTAGTGCAGAAGTACAGCGACGAGTTCAAGCTGACTGCTGTGCGACTCAGTCAGCGGCCGGGGTTGCAAGTGAAGAGCGTGGCTGCTGCGCTGACGATTCATCCCTTCATGCTGTCGAAGTGGCGAAGGATGCGCGGGACGGCCGACTAGGCGGGCGCGGAAGGCGCCACCGCCCGGTCCCGCACGTGAGATCGCGCAGCTGCAGGACGTGCTGCATCACGCGCTGCGCACCTACGTCCGCTACTACGACGCGACGCGCCTTCACTCGAACCTCGACTACCTCTCGCCGCTTGCCTTTGAACGGCGAGCGGCGTAAAACCATGAGGGTCAACAAAAGTGATACAAGATCCCAAGCACCTTTCGGATGCGACTTCGCCGCAATGGTAACAAGATTGCAGCGCGAAACTACTTGCGATCGATGGAACGAGCGGTGACAAGCGGCTCAATTCTGTCCCGCAAATGGGAACCACAACAAGGAGATAGCAATGGCACAAGCAACAGTTCAGAACCAAAAGAGGATCATCGCAAATCAGGGCGCGATCGTCACGAACCAGAAGAAGATCTTGAGCAACCAGCAGGCGATTTTGAGCAATCAAAAGAAGATCATTTCGAATCAGCGCAAGATTCTCAGAAAGTAGCCAGCAATCAACTTTCGCATTCATGCTCCGTGGCAGTCAGCTCGAGCTTTCAGGTTCTCGTCCTCGATCAATTGAGTAGAGCAATAGAAAGAATCCGCGCGCGGCCCATGTTTGGCGGCGTAGGGATCTACTCTGGCGACCTGTTCTTCGCCCTGATCGCGGACGACACGGTTTACTTCAAGGCCGACGAATCGACGCGCCCCGAGTTCGAAGCCCGCGGTATGGGACCGTTTCGCCCGTTCGGGGAAGAAGGCGGAACGATGCAGTACTATCAGCTGCCGGAGGATCTCCTCGAGGATCCCGAGGCCCTGCGTCCCTGGGCTGAGAAGGCTATCGCCATCGCGCGCCGATCCAAGGCCAAGCGACCGTCCCGCCGCCGTGGCGCCTAACGAAAATTGGAACGGACAAGCACATTTTCACAATGAAGAAGAAACCAGGACGATCGGCGACAAAACGAGCGACAAAACCGGCGACGAAGCGGTCCTCAGGTAAGTCTTCGGCTCGTCCGCGTCACGTTCACACGCCCGGGCTCAACGGCTGGATCACGCACACCGAGCTCGCCAGCTCCAACCCGGAAGCAACGAAGGCCTGGTGCGCCAAGGTACTGGGCTGGACTTTCATGCCGAGCGTACCGATGCCGGACGGCGAGTACCACCTTTTTGCCTACTCCGACAAAGGCGGCGGCGGCATTCGTGCGACCAAGCCGTCCGAAGCGCCGGGCAGCACCTTCACCGTTCACGTCGCGGACGCACGGGCTTCCTTCGAAAAAGCGCTGCGCGAAGGCGCCGAAGCCATGCTCGCGCCTATGAGAGTGATGGAGGGCGTGACCATCGCCGTCGTGCGCGCACCTGGAGGTGTTCCCGTTGGTCTCTCGGGTCCATAGTCGAGCCAACCGAGCTGAGCTTGGCCGCTAATGTGAAAACGGCTGTCTTCGCATTCTTCGCTTTGTTCGCGCTCGCCGCCTGTGCCAATCAGTCGCCGTCGCCGAGTCCTGTCTGGAGCGACGAGTTCGACGGACCCGCGGGCGCGTCGTTCGACCGGACGAAGTGGGTAGCGGACACCGGCGGCAATGGCTTCGGCAACCAGGAGCGCGAGTTCTACACGACGCG
>DHJM01000027.1:7783-7983 GCA_002404335.1 Gemmatimonadales bacterium UBA4720 | reverse complement strand
GTCAGCTCGTAGATGTCTTCGATGCCGCGTGATGCCTTGAAGACCAGGGCTTCGAAGCCCGGCGCGATCGGGGTTCCGAGCTCGACGCTGAGCGCCTTGGCGCGCGCGATTACTTCCTGCGGGTCGGAAATGTCGGCGGGCGTGATCTTGTTCATCACTTCTTCAGCCGCGTAGCCGAGCATCCGCTCGGCGCCGACGTT
>DHJM01000027.1:494-7653 GCA_002404335.1 Gemmatimonadales bacterium UBA4720 | reverse complement strand
CTGTTGAAAATCGCGCTCTGCAGAGCTCCTGTTGTGAGCAGAGGCTCGCCCACGCTCGGCAAGCTCGCTGAGGGTGTACGTCGATCCAGGCCCGATTTTTTGTTGGTCGTCATGACGGTTTCCTGAACGTCAGGCCGTCGACGCGCTTGAACGCGGGGCCGTCGTATCGGCCGTATCGCCCGTGCCATTCGGCCAGACGCCGAGCGGCTGAAGCGCGTGCTGGGAGATGAACCCGCAGTGCTCGCAAACGATCATGACGGCGGGGATGGTCGTTCTTTCGGCGCTGTTGCGGTCCATCGTCGCCTGCACTTCAATCCTCGAGTACTCGCTCACCGTCCACTGGCTGTCGCGGCAGCGCGGGCAACTTCCCGCGCCGCGAGATTTCAGAGCGGCGACTATTTTGTGCTTGTCGTCCGCGGAAATTCCCTTGTAATGGTTCATGGTAATCCTCGATATGTTGGTGACGAAGCTGGAAAACGAGCCACGGTAGGCGCGGTGGGAGCGGGAACGGGTGGCAGCGCTTCCGGATCCCGCTGCCTGGCAGGCTCTGAAAAATTTCTTCCAGCGGCAAAGACAAGCGGCCGATATGACTCGACGCACCAGCCAACCGCTTGTCTGGACATCGCCCGGAATTCACGGGGAGGAAAGCGGTTGGGGTGATGAGGGTCTTGCTCCGCGAGCCGCACCATTTCACGCACCTGGACGACGATCTCGGCGAGTGACAATCCGCGGTTCTGCTCCGCCGCGACTTTCGCTCGCACCGACAGACGGAGCGTGTTTACGAACGCAGATAACGCCTCGTCGTGCGGCGCGACGAAATGGTCCGGCAGCCCGGCAGTGGCAATGGGTGAGTCATTCATTCGGAGCGCCTTGGCGGAAGGAAGGCGTCGCCAGAAGCGCCGTGATGCTGCCCCGCGATCGAGGCAGATCGAAAGTGCGGGCTGGTGGGAAAGTCCCGCACATGATCACTCTGAAGCTGTCTCTTAAATCTAAACGGTTAGCCCCTTATAAGGTATCCAGCGATGGCGGCTGATGTTTAACCGCGCTCGGTTTGGATGCAACCTTGCTATTCACATCACCGCTGCCACGCAACCATTTGGCGAGGCGGCACAGCCGCAAACGGCTCCTACTTTAACCTGCCTCGGCGCCCCCACGACGCCATTGCGGCCAAGTGAGGCAAAATGCTTTTCCCACGCAATTTGATTCGGCGTCCCGCGACTACTGGCCCGACTGCGCGCGGACTCGATTGCAAGACTACTGAGCGCAAAGAAAAAAAATCTGAGCGCAAAGGAGGGAATGCCGAGACGAGAGAAGATAGTGTGAGAAAGGACCTGACACGTCGGCTGAAGGGTGTGTGCGCGGACTTGTCGAGCAAGGAGTTCGAAGTTCTCGTGGGCGACATGACTCGCGAACAGCTAAGGGGTGAGAGCATTCCCGGACGCAAGCTCGGTCCTTGTTGACGCTCGCCCGCCGAGCGTGCGGCGCCAACGCCGATGACGGGGGCGACGATGAAAGCCGCCGTCTTTGCCAGATCGATGAGGCCTACGACCTCTTCGCCCATCAGCGGGATGGGGTCCTCAAGGTGGCTATTACGCCCTAGGGGAAACAACTGGCGCGGAAACGCACGGTTGAAAACTGGTGTATTGGCAGGATAATTTGTTTGGCATGACTAAAGCCGGATTCTGCGCGCACTCCGTTTACCGCTGGTCCGCCGGTCGCTCGAACGACCGCCGTGTTTCCAGCACGGGTGTTTATGAATACATCCGACCGCGCTAAGGAAACGCCGTCGGGGAAACAGTCGCCGCCCCGAGAAATCGCGCGGCGCTTGATCAGCAGTCGCCGGTCTGAACGAAAGGCCGGCGAGAACCCCGCACGCGCCGCCGCCGCCGCGTGCGATACTCTGTATCGGGAGCTTTCCCGTTGGGTTGGTCCCGACGGCTGTCACGCTCTCTTTACGCGCGCGCTCGCGGATACGCGGACCGAATACCCGGCGTTGGCGCAGATTCAGCTCCGAGCGCGCGCGGAGCCCTACATCGACGGCGTCGCGGAAACCATCATGGCGCACGGAGACCCCGCGACCGCCGAGGCGCTCGAGTCGATGCTCGTGCGCCTGGTCGAGCTTCTCGGCCGACTCATCGGAGACGACATGGCAATGAAACTGATAGAGCGAAGTCTGGCCTCATCCGAACGCGGTGATGCACCTCCAGATGACAGGAGGGAGGAAGCGTGAAGGAAGAGCGAGCGGTAATTAGGAGTCTTCCCAGCGGAGTGCCCGGCCTCGATGTCGTGCTCGGTGGCGGGTTGCCGGAATACTCATTCAATCTGATTGCGGGCGGACCGGGCTCGGGGAAGACAACGCTGGCGCACCAGATAATGTTCACGAATGCGACTGTCGAGCGACCCGCGCTGTATTTCACCGTGCTCGGCGAGCCGACAATCAAGATGCTGCGATATCAGCGGCAGTTCACCTTCTTCAATCCTGATCTGGCCGGATCTGCTATCCAATTCATCAATCTAAGCGCAGAGGTCATGGATCAGGACTTGGGCGACGTCCTGAAGCGGATCATTAGCGAGATCGAGCGCGCCAAACCGGGAATTGTCGTCGTCGATTCATTTCGATCGATCGGCGGGCAGCATGGTAGCTCCGAGCGGGGGGCAACGTTTGACCTCGACCGATTCGTTCAGCGTCTCGCCCTTCACCTGACTACCTGGGAAGTAACCTCCTTTCTCCTCGGTGAGTACACCGAGGAGGAGCAGCGAAATCCCATCTTCACTGTAGCCGACGGTATACTTTGGCTCTCGCAGGCCACTGATCGAAATTCCGTCGTTCGAAGGCTTCAGGTGATCAAGACGCGTGGCCGGGCCCAGATGCCTGGATTGCACACAATCCGGATCACGGATGCTGGGCTGCAGATCTTCCCGCGCATCCCGGAGCAGACGCATAATCGCGCAGTGACGAAGTACGAGCGATTGTCAACCGGAGTGCCGGGAATGGACGAGATGATTGGCGGAGGAGTCGTTGCTGGCGATGCAGTGATGCTCACCGGACCCGCGGGAAGCGGCAAGTCGACAGTCGCCACGCAATTCATGATGGCAGGATTGGCGAAGGGCGAGCCCGGAGTGATCGCGGTATTCGAAGAATACCCGGAAGAGTATCTTGCGCGCGCCAACGCCCGAAATGCCGTGGTCGGGAAGATGATCAAAGAGGGGAAGCTGGAGGTGATCTATCTCCGCCCGCTAGACCTTTCCGTCGACGAGGCCCTTTTTGCGATTCTCGAGGCCGTGGACCGGATCGGGGCAAAGCGCGTCGTCATAGACTCGCTGTCAGGGTTCGAGGTCGCCCTTGCCCCGACCTTCCGCGAGGATTTCCGGGAGTCGCTCTACCGCCTGGTTGGGACGTTGACCGCTACCGGCGTCACGGTCTTCATGACCGCAGAAGTCTCCGAGGCATTCTCGGAGGCGCGCTTTACGACCGAGAAGGTGTCGTTCATCACCGATGAGATCATCGTTCAGCGATACATCGAGATGGAAGGAGAGCTCAAGCGCGTGATGGCGGTGATCAAGATGCGCGGAAGCGACCACAGCCATGAATTCAGACTGTACGAGGTTAGTGCCAAGGGTGTGGTCGTTGGTGATTCGCTGACCGAGTACGATGGGATAATCACCGGTGTGCCCACTTTGCGGGCGAAGCCAACGCGGATAAAGCGGAGCACGTAGAGCGGAATGGGCTCTCGAAGTCGGCTTGGTGAACGCGCGACCGATCTTTCTCTCCAGGAGGCGTTGCGGCGCTGCATGCAGCAAGCCCCATTGCCCTTCGCGATTACGCGCGGCGCAAAGCACACGGTCGTTTACGCCAATTCCGCATTTGCGCGCTTGGCCGGTGACGCCAAGGGTGAAGCGCTCGGCGCGCCAATCGCCGCCTCGTTTACCGTGACTGAGGGACGAGCGCTGGGCACAATTCTCGATCGCGCCCTTCGCGACGGCGTCGAGTTATTGGATGAGCACATTGGCGCGTCGAGCGAGAGAGCGAGCGGCTGGGAGTGCAGCGTGTGGCCAGTGATTGCCGAAGACCGCCGGGTCGAGGCCCTCGGCCTCCAGATTCGCGAGTCGAGCCCACCTGACGCCGCGCTCGACCTGCAACGGCAAGTTGCCGAGCAGATGCTGTTCGGGGCACTGCGCGAACGCGGGTTCGCCGACGATGCCGAGGCGGCGCGGCGCCGGGCGGCTTTCCTGGCCGAGGCCGGGCGCCTGCTCGCCGAGTCAGTGGATCAGTCCACCACGCTGGTCGCCCTTACCAAGCTTGCGCTTCCCGCTCTCGGCGCATGGTGCATCGTGGACATCCTCGAGGAGGGCGATGCCATTCACCGACTCAGCATCTACCATCCTGATCCGGAAAAGCAGAAGCTGGCCCACGAGCTGGAAGCAACATGGTCCCCTGAACCAGACGATCCGTTCGGCGCGCCCGCGATGCTCAGCGACCCACGAACCCTCGCCATCACCGACGACATCGAGGCTACGCTCGCCGCCAGCGCGCACAGTCCCTACAACCTGAACATCCTGCATCAGCTCGGGATCGGATCGCTCCTGACGGTGCCCCTCGTTGCGCGGAAGAGGCTGCTGGGTGCCATCACATTCGTCAGCGCGCAACCCGGACTCTCACACAGCGCTGAGGATGTGCATCTGGCTGAGGACATCGCTGCGCGCGGAGCGCTGGCGCTCGACAACGCGCAGGTATACGACCTCGCGCTCGTGCTCCAACGGAGCGCCGAGACGGCGAACAGGGCGAAGACAGCGTTTCTCGGCGCGATGAGCCACGAGCTGCGCACGCCACTCAACGCGATTGGCGGCTATATCGATCTTCTCGACATGGGCCTGCGGGGGCCCGTTACAGAGAAACAGCACGCCGACTTCGCGCGCGTGAGAACCAATCAACAGCACCTCGCCCTCCTCATCACCGAAATCCTGACCTTCGTGAGAGTCGGAAGCGGTCGTGTGAATTATGCTGTAGGCGATATCAATGGGTGCGATGCGTTGGGGCACGCCATCGAGCTGATCGAGCCCCTTTTTGGCCAGAAGGGTCTCGTGTTCAAGGGAATTAGCGGGGAATCGAGCAGCGTCGCGCGCGCGGATCCCGAGCGAGTGACTCAGATTCTGGTGAACCTTCTATCGAACGCCATCAAGTTCACGCCGGCGGGCGGCGAGGTCAGCGCGGAGTGCGGAGCCACGAGGGACGTTGTCACCTTGCGGATCAGCGACACGGGGATTGGAATCGCCGCGGACAAGCATGAAGCCATTTTCGAGCCGTTCATTCAGCTGAAGGAGGGGCTCTCCGATCGGGAGAGCGGCGTCGGGCTGGGATTGGCGATAAGCCGTGACCTCGCTCGCGCGATGGACGGAGATCTCACGGTAGAGAGCGCCGAAGGGAAAGGGGCACGCTTCACACTTTCTCTGCCCCGGGCGAGCGAAGCCAACGAGACCTGAACTGACTCGATCGTGCACTGCGCGCACTTTTCGCCCGGGCTGCTCGGGGAGCGCGTGGCTCTATCGCAGATAGCGCTGGACGATGGCTCGAAGTTTGGCCGAAGCAAACGGCTTCTCGAGGTGTTCCTTGGGCGTCTCCGAAAGGAAACGCCACGCCTTTTCCGTAAACGCGCCGCCCGTCACGAAGATCATTCTGTCCCGCCTGCTCCGGCGCGACGAGCGAAAGCTCGCGGTGGAGGTCCATGCCGGGCACCTCCGGCATCATCAGGTCGCAGAGGATGAGATCGAACTGCTCCCCGCCCGCGCAAAGCGCCAGCGCTTCCGTAGCGGAAACCGTGGCCACGACATCGTGCTCCTTGGAGAGGATTCGCTTCACGCTGCGAACCACCAATTCCTCGTCGTCGCCGCGACAGCTACAGGCATGCGAGCGATGCGAGAGGTCGCGCTGGAAAAAGTGAGATTGGGAACGTCGACGCTGCAGGAAGTCGATCGCGTGCTCGGCGAGGGCATCTCGGAAACTCCTGCGATCGACCAGCCCCGGATTCTTCTGGTTGATGACGATCCCACCGTCCGTGCTCTGGCGCGAGCGTTACTGGAGAAGAACGGCTTTCGAGTCACGGAAGTGGGAGATGGCCCGGAGGCCATAGAGCATTTCACCATCGGCGAGGAATGCGCGCTCGTGGTGCTCGATCTCAATCTGCCGACCCCCAGCGGGCTCGAGGTTCTCGGCCGACTTCGGAGCTCGCAGCGCCGGAGGCCGACCGTCGGCTCTCCGCCGCTGGCTGAGGTCAGACTCCCGCTCGCAACGCAGCTTGGCAAAAGACTGAACTAATTCTTCGCTGGAGCTCTCATCGATTTCGCGCCGTTCTCACGCAGCCATCGATCCATTGAAGCGAACATGCCCGGGCAAAGTGACTCAGAGTGTGATTCGGAATCGCGCCGCATCACGTCGCGGACGCCGGGCTTCCCTCCACTGCGCGAAACCCGGGCGATCGTTCCTTGTGGGCTTCGGACAATGCGCGTCGCACGCCGCCGGCGTCGAAATCAGTTCCGTAGACTGGAGTATCTGGCTGCTGCCGCCACGACTCATCGAGCGTGCCGGCATCGACGCCGTCGAATCCCAACTCATCGAGCAGGCGCAACACAACTCCCTTCGCTTTGGCGTCGTCACCCGCGACCGGGAGCGCGATGCGCCCGGGTTCGCCCTTGGGGCGTCCGCGTTCGAGAAGGTGTTTCGCGTAGATGTTGTTGAACGCTTTGACCACTGGCCGGCCGAGTTGCTGCGCAACCCACCGGCTCTCGGTCGTGCCGGCCTCGATCGCGTCGATGCGCCCGTCGCGGCGCTGTGGATAATAGTTGCCGGTGTCGACAACGACGGTGTCATCAGCGCCCGCGAACAGATCCTTCGGCAATGCGGGGATATTCTTCACCGGAATTGTCACTATCACCACGTCTTTCCCCCGAGCTGCGTCACGGACTGTGACCGGCCTGGCGCCGGTCTCCTTCGCCAAAGCGGCGAGTGTCTCCGGTCCACGCGAGTTGGCGACGGAGACATCGTGACCCAGCGCCCGGAGACGACGCGTGAGGTTGCCACCGATGTTGCCAGCGCCGATGATGCCGATTTTCATTTGCTACTCCTGTTCGGGCGGTTTGCTGAACGAGGGTCGCATGTCAGAAG
>DHJM01000027.1:0-401 GCA_002404335.1 Gemmatimonadales bacterium UBA4720 | reverse complement strand
CGCCGCCGCCGCCGGCGTTCTCGTGGCGATCAGCGCCGCTGCCACGCAAGCGCAAGGCTATCCTTTCAGCCAGAGAGGTAGCGTGACGCAGATGGTCGCCTTTACCGAGATCTCTATCGCGTACGGACGCCCAGTGGCGCGCGGACGCGCGTTGTTCGGCGCGCTCGTCCCGTGGGACAGTGTCTGGCATCCGGGCGCCGACTCAGCGACGCGCGTCAGGTTCAGCCGGGACGTTTTGATCGAGGGGAGACCACTGCGTGCCGGCGAGTATTCGCTGTGGCTCATCCCGCACGAGGCCGGCCCGTGGACCGTCATCTTCAGCAGCGCCGCGCACGTGTTTCACAAGCCGTATCCGGGCGCCAGGTTCGATGTGCTGCGTGTGGATGTGACCCCGGAGCAGG
>DHJM01000117.1:8795-9548 GCA_002404335.1 Gemmatimonadales bacterium UBA4720 | reverse complement strand
ACGGACACCATCTGGTCAACTACTGCGATCGTCTGCGAAAAGGAAAATTGCCAGCCTGAATCCGCAGCGCAAATCGTGGCGCCCGCGTCGCCCAACCTGCATATTCGAAACAAATTTTTCAGGACTTGAATTGGCTTCTGACCTCCTGGCGCAGCTCCAGGAAGTTCTGGGTGGCAGCTACCGCGTCGATCGAGAGCTCGGCGGCGCGGGAATGTCACGCGTCTTTCTCGCGCACGAGGTCGATCTCGAGCGGCAGGTCGTGGTCAAAGTTCTTCCGCCCGATCTCGCCGCCGGGATCAACGCCGATCGGTTCCGGCGAGAGATTCAACTGGCAGCGAGACTGCAGCATCCGCACATCGTGCCATTGCTGTCCGCCGGCGCAAAGGGCGGACTCCTCTACTATACGATGCCGTTCATCGCGGGCGAGAATCTGCGCGCGCGGCTCAGCCGGGTGCGGGAGCTTCCCGTCGCCGATGCGACGAAGGTTCTGCGCGAAGTCGCCGATGCGCTCGAGTACGCGCACGAGCAGGGTGTGGTGCATCGAGACATCAAGCCCGAGAACATTCTCTTTTCGGGGAATCACGCGCTTGTAACCGACTTTGGCGTATCGAAGGCGCTGAGCAACGCGACCAGCGAGACCCCTGTGCCTGGCGCGCCCACGCTGACCTCATTAGGCATCGCGCTCGGCACTCCGACGTACATGTCGCCCGAACAGGCCGCAGCGGATCCAAACGTCGATCACCGTGCGGACAT
>DHJM01000117.1:2491-8783 GCA_002404335.1 Gemmatimonadales bacterium UBA4720 | reverse complement strand
GGCGAGTTGCGAGCGCAGCTCGAAGCGGTTTTTACTCCGAGCGGCGCGACGCAACCTGTGCCAGCCGTATCGAGTCGATCAGCGTTCAAATTGACGCCTCGACGGATGATGCTCGCGGCTGCCGCCGCCGGAGTTCTGATCGCGGGAGTGTTTC
Source organism: Gemmatimonadales bacterium UBA4720 (assembly GCA_002404335.1). Lineage (GTDB taxonomy): Bacteria > Gemmatimonadota > Gemmatimonadetes > Gemmatimonadales > Gemmatimonadaceae > UBA4720. The sequence continues at coordinate 8,629 of DHJM01000117.1, read as the reverse complement.
TGAGCACGATCGCGTTCAGAAAGAACGAGGTCGGATTTACAATCGGGGCGACGCGTCAGCTGACGAATCTGTCCGATCCTGTAGTTTTCCCGGCGGTGTCGCCAGACGGGAAAATGGTGACCTACATCCGAATGCGCGGCGGAAGGGGTCAGATCTTTCTGAGGCAAATCAGCGGCGGCCGCGCTGTCGCGCTCACTGACAGCTCCCTCAATGCTCTTTGGCCAAGATGGAAGCCCGACGGGTCCGCCGTTCTATACACGACTGACGGAACCATCTCTTCCATACCGCCGTTGGGCGGATCTGTCACGGCATTGCTTTCACGATCGGCGACAGGTGACTACGGATACTGCGACTGGTCGCCGAACGGAACGACGATCATCTGCACGAACTTGATCGACGGCGCGCTCTATCGTTTGGACGCGAACGGTGCAAACCTCAAGCGCATCACAGCGCCGGACCCTGAACAGCTTCACTCGGTCGCCTGGTCGCCCAACAGCCAGCGCATCGCATACGTGAGCGGCAATATCCAGTTCATTGAAGGGGGAGGTAATGGAAATCTTGCCGCGAGCTCCATTTGGGTGATGTCGTCTGACGGTGGCAAGCCAGTTCTGATCACCGACCGATCACATCTCAACATGAGCCCCGTTTGGACGCCCGACGGAGATCACGTGCTTTTTGTTTCGACGCTCGGCGGGTCGCGTGACATATACAGCCAGGCGGTCAAAGGAAATGGCGAGCCGAGCGGATCTCCTGTTCGTGTCACGACCGGATTGAACCCGCACACCATCTCACTCAGCGCGGACGGCCGGTCGCTCGTGTATGCCGCGTTCAACATGACCTCGAATGTCTGGATGGCGCCCCTCCACGGCGCTGACCCCGTCGCACCGTCAGCAATGCGGCAGATCACGTTCGGGAAGCAGACTATCGAAGAGCTGTCCGCTTCCACCGATGGACGTTGGCTCGCGTACGACTCGAACCTGAATGGAAACGCCGACATCTTCAAAATGCCGATTTCGGGCGGAGAGCCGCAGCAGCTCACGCGCGATCCCGCCGACGATTTTGCGCCACACTGGTCTCCCGATGGGAAGGAAATAGCGTTTCACAGCTTCCGGAAAGGCAACCGTGATGTTTTCGTCGTCTCCGCGGACGGAAGCCGGACGGAAACAGTCGTTGCCAAACCCAACCAGAAGCTGATCCCGAGGTGGTCGCCCGACGGAAGGAGCATTACGTACTACGCTTATCCTGATTCGGTTTTCGTCGTGAGGCGTACCGCTGCCGGCTGGGGAGAGCCGAAATTCATGGGGAACGGCATCGGGCCGGAGTTCTCTCCTGACGGAACGAGGATAGCCTTCCAGGTTCCGACCGGGTTCGTCGCAATGCCAGCTAAGGGCGGTCCACAAATGCAGATCGTGACAGCACCCACATGCTCTGCTTCGGGCTCATTCGAGTGGTCGGCGGATTCGAAACTGATCTATTACTGCACGTCGGTCGGCGGATTGGAGCACCTGAGTGCGGTGCCATCGACTGGCGGCGCCTCCAAATCCGTGTTGGAGCTGCGCGATCCGATGCGGCAACTGTACCGGGGAAGTTTTGCTTTGGACTCGAGCCACATCTACGTCACCATCGGCTCCCGCGAGAGCGAGATCTGGGTGATGGAGCTGAACCGAAAATAAGAGCGGGCCGCGAGCTCCTCGCGGGCAAAAAAAAGGGCCGGGTGTATCGGGGTCGGCATCCGCCGCGCACGAATCGACAGCTCGAATTGACAGCAGACCAAATTCGGGCTGGGATGTCAATCGACAGCACCGCGTCCAGAGGCCAGCGCCGTAGTTCCTCGCATAGGCATCCCAGCCAAGCTCAGTTAACGGCCTTTCGACGTCTAATGGCCCTTCTACGTCATTTGACGCATAGAGTCCCCCCTGCGATTAGGCGATTCTGGATCTGGAGTAAAGCTCTCTATCGCCACTCTGGAGGACCCGATGAACCTCGACCATCGAACCCAACCGACCGTTCAGGAGCGCCTGGAGTTTGCCCTGCAGACGCCCTGCGATTGGATACTCAAAGCGTCGTGCGTGACATATGCGACGTTCCTCGTGATGTTCCGGCTCCTCCCGCCTGCCTATCTCTCCTGGGCATCCCGGGTCAAGGCGCGCAAGGCCTATTACCGCGCCCTCCGCAGGGTGCCTGCGTATCGCCAGTTCATCCATACCCAGGGCAGTCCGCTGATCCCCGAAACGGACAAGGAGACGTACATCAAGGCGTACGAGACCGGCGCCCGGTGCGTTGACGGGTCCTTTTTTCACGGGCGCACGATGATCGACGAATCGTCGGGCTCCACCGGTACCCCATACAACTGGGTGCGTAGCGAGAAGGAGCGCCACGAGAGCCATACCTTCGTCAGCTACTTCGCGACGTACTGCTACGGGCGCGAGCGATGGATCACGATCAACGCCTTCAGCATGGGCGCGTGGGCCACCGGGATCAACATGGGGATCTCGCTGCAAAAGAACGGGATCGTCAAGAACACCGGGCCTGACATTGCTAAAATTCTTCACACTCTTCGCTTCTTCGGCCCGGAGTACACGTACCTGATCACCGGCTACCCGCCGTTTCTAAAGCATCTCATCGACGTCGCCGACGAGGAAGGATTTCCCTTCGACAAGTACCGGCTCTACGGGCTGGCCGGCGGCGAAGGAATGTCGGAGGGGCTGCGCGATTATCTTCTGCGGCGCTTCGCAAAGGTCTACAGCGGCTACGGGGCAACAGATCTCGAGATCGGCATCGCGGGCGAGACGCCGGTATCAATCGCCATCCGGCGGCTCGCGCGCGAGCGCGAGGACGTGAAGCTCGCGCTATTCGGCTCGGACTCCCGCCTCCCGATGGTCTTTCAGTACAACCCCGTCATGCACCACATCGAGGTGAACGAGAACGACGAAGTAGTCTTCACAATCTCACGCAGCTCGCTTCTGTCGCCGCGCATTCGATACAACGTGCACGATCTCGGCGGAGTTCTCACCAGCGACGAGATGGCCGAACGGCTAGCCGCCGTCGGTGTGGATATCGAGCAGCTGAGGCGCGACAGCGGCGACGGGAACGTTCGCCTTCCATTTCTGTGGATCTTCGGCCGCCGTGACCACACGATCAGCGTGATGGGCGCCAACATCTATCCGGAGGACATCGAGCAGTGTCTGTATTACGACACCGCGCTCGCCGAGATGACGCATTCGTTCTGCCTTTCCCTGGCGGAGAGCCCTAACGGTGACGTACGACCGCGGTTCCTGTTCGAGATCTCGAGAGAGCCCGACGCCGAGCTCTCGCGTCGCTTTTCGGCGTCGATCCTGTCCCGTCTTGTGGAGTTGAACGCCGATTTCCGCGAGGCGTGGCGCGAATATCCTGAGACGCTCGTACCCGAGATCCAGCTTTATCGACTCGGCGAAGGTCCATTCGCGGGCGACGCGGGAAGGATCAAACAAGCGCGCTTCCTACCGGCAGCCTGAGGAGGGGCACATCATGCGCACTCTCATTCAATTCGCGCTGCGTCGGCCGAAGCTGGTAATCCTGGTGTGGGTCGCGATACTCGGCGCAGCCGCGCCTTTCGCTTCCCGGCTGGCCGGCGCGCTCCGCGGAAGTACCGACGCCGTGCCGGGCAGTCCCTCGGAGCTCGTATCGCGCGATCTCAATCAAGCATTTGGGAAGGGCTCCGCGTTTGTCTTCCCCGCCGTAATGACGTCACCCGTAATCGCGACGACAGATCCACGCTTCGCCGCTGCGGCGGCCGATCTCGAGAGAGTGCTCGATTCAGCAGGGATGAGCGGCGTGCGTCACTATTGGAATACCGGCGACAAGACCCTGCTCGGGCGCGACGGCCACTCGGCGCTCCTGCTGATAAAGCCGCGAGCGGAGACGTTCTTCGATGCGGAATCGACGGTGGAGCAAATCCGTGGAGCGGCGCGCGAAGCCGGACTCGGTTCGGCGTTCGCGGTCAAGGTCACGGGCATGATCTCCCTCTTTCACGATCTCGACGTGAATGCGTCGGATGACCTGCTGCGTGCGGAGCGGATCGGCATTCCGCTGACGCTCATTGTGCTGCTGCTCGTGTTCGGCGCGCCGATCGCTGCCGGATTGCCGCTCGTCCTGGCAATGGGGACGATCGTGGTCACACTCGCTGTGCTCTACGCACTTTCCCGTGTCATGCCCGTGAGCGTGTTCGCGCAGAATGCCGTGACGATGGTCGGACTCGGCATCGGTGTCGACTATGCGCTCTTCCTGGTCAGTCGTTGCCGGGAGGAGCTGGCGCGCGGTGCGTCGTTTCCGAGTGCCGTCGAAGCGGCCGCAACTCACGCGGGACATGTTGTGTTGGTGTCGGGCCTCGCGGTGTGCACGGGCTTTCTGGCTCTTTTCCTCGTGCACATTCGCTTCCTTCACACACTCGCACTCGGCGGTGTCGCGGTTGTCGTAACATCGGTTTTGATGACGCTGACTCTTCTCCCGTCATTGCTGCTGCTGATCGGCAAGAAGTTGAACTGGCCCCGCAGGTCGTCGCACCGGCCGAGCGGTGATGGCGGATTGTGGGCTCGATGGGCGCGTGAGACCATGACGAGACCGTGGCGATATCTCATTCCTACCCTGCTCCTGCTCGCCGTGCTCGTTATACCGACGATGCGGCTCAAAGCCTGGAACATGGGCGCGCACGATCTCTCGCCCGCAATGGAAGCGCGGCAAGGTTACGAACTTCTCGATCGTAACTTCGCTGCAGGTTGGATGGGTCCGATCGCGATTCTGGTGAAGAGTCGCGACACTGGAAGTGTCTGGACCGAAGAACGGGAGAATGCGGTCGCCACGATCTACTCACGTCTCGCTTCCGATCCGCGCGCGCACTTTGTTGGTGGGTTTCCACATTTGCTCGCGGTTCTCGGACCAGCTCGCACGCTTGTCCGCACCCGCTCAGATCTCCCCGCTGCGATGCAGGCAGCGTCAGCACAGGTTGTCAGTGAGGATGGGCGTTCGGCGCTCATCTTTGTCGTTCCGCGGTCAGCGCCGGAATCCGAGGAGGTCATGACGCTGGTGCGCGAGCTCCGCGCCGAGTCGTGGAAAGAGGCACGAGATGCCGGTCTCGCGATACAGGTAGGTGGCTTCAGCGCCAGCATACTGGACTTCGATAGCGAGCTTTTTGGAAGCCTGAAGCGCGTGATCCCAATCGTGCTCGCAGTCACCTTCATCGCTCTGATGTTCGCCTTCCGCTCAATCGTAGTTCCGCTTAAAGCCATTACGATGAATCTGATCTCCGTGCTCGCGGCTTATGGTTTCCTGGTGTACGTGTTTCAGGAAGGCGTAGGTGCGGGGTTGATCGGTCTTGTCCCGCCTGGCGGACTCAACTCCTTCATAGTGCTGATGTTGTTCACCATCCTCTTCGGATTGTCGATGGACTACGAGGTGTTTCTTCTGAGTCGCATAAGGGAGGAGTATCAACGGACGGGCGACAACAGCAAATCGGTTGTCACCGGTCTCTCCCAGACAGGCGGACTGATCACGAGTGCGGCTCTCATCATGGTGGTTCTGTTTGGCTCGTTCGGATTCACCCGACTCACAGCCACACGTGAGTTCGGACTCGGACTCGCCTTTGCGGTCGCGCTCGACGCGACGGTTATTCGGGTCGTCCTTGTTCCGATCCTGATGGGGTTGCTTGGACGCGCCAATTGGTGGTTCCCGGCGGCGTTTCTACCGCGCCCGACCGACGGGGAGCAGAGATCCGGTCAGAATGTCGGTGGGGATGCCGGGTAATGTCGGGGTCCGCTAGTAACCGACCCGAGCCACAGACCGACGCTGAGCGCAAAGAGACTGTGCTACGGTCCGCGAGGTTCCCGTGGACTCCAGTCGTGTTCAGAGGCGTGCCGTAGGTTCAGGATAGGCCAACCGACAGCAGGAACCGACAGCAGACCCGATTTGGACAGGATGCAGAAACCCCGCTCAAGGACACATCCTCAAGCGGGGCAATTAATTCTGATTCATGGGCCTGGGTAGAGTTGAACTACCGACCTCACGCTTATCAGGCAGCTAACGTTTCGGCCTCAAGTCCGGCAAGATGGCGGAATACATAGACAATCCGCGCGGTTTGTCCGGCGGCCTTGAGGGCGGAAACGG
>DHJM01000117.1:0-2389 GCA_002404335.1 Gemmatimonadales bacterium UBA4720 | reverse complement strand
GGCCTTGAATCGACACTAGCAGAAGAGCCATCGCAGACTAGCCAAGGAGCGTCGCGAGGCGACGAACGGAATCCGCTTAAGTAGTTAGATACTCCACCGGATTCTTGAGAGTGATGATGTTGAGGGGTATATAGACAAGCCCTTTTCCGCTTCACCCACAACCTTTTTGTGGATCTACCTGGACGAGTTCCGGGATGCAGTACTCCGCGGGATCCTCAACGGTGATGATGTTGAGGGATGGATTGCAGATATTGCAAGAACGATTGCCGCGTTGGCAACGCCAGGGGTAGTTTCCTGTGCCGGTGAAGCGAGCGTCAGGCCGCAGCAAGTTGTGTCACTGTCCGGTGATCATGGCCGCGAACGCGAGCCAGCCGTGGGTGCCACTTAGTGCCAGCCGGAGTACCTGCGAACCAACGATGAACAAGCCGCCCAAGAGGCAGGCTGGATGCACCCGCCGCCGGGTGACCAAGTCATACGCCACCATCGCCAGTACCAGCAGATCCACCACCCCGAAGTAAAACAGTGGGCCCGCGGCATCCAAGGCGTGCGCAATCGGGACGGTGCGCGACAGGCGGGACACGGCGGCGCCCAGGAGACTCAGCGTCGCCAGCAGCATGAGGCGCTTGTGCGTGTCCGCCGTGCGACGAAAATAGATGCCGGCCGCCACGAGCGGCGCAAATACCGCCATGTCGAACAGCGGAATCGCGAGGAAGGCAAGCGGAGGAATACCGCGAGGCGCATGCCCGGCCCTTGCGGAGACGATCGCGAGCGTGACGCCCATCGGGACCATCGCGGCTGCCAATAGCGCACCGATGACACCTAGGGCGCGATGCACGTTGACGCGGTCGCTCGCAATCAGGAGAACCTGCACATTGAATAACACGATCCAGCCGGTGAAGAGCGTTCCGTGGACGATCCGGAGCGCCGAGAGCGGTGGCCCGCCGTAGCGAGTCGAGAGGTAGAAGGTCGGTGCGAAGCCCAGGAAGACAATAATTGCGATGACCATGCCCATCCCGCCGAAGAACAGATCATCACGTCGCGCGATCGGTGCGGTCAGGCTTGGGGCGGAGGCGGTCATTCGAGGCCCTCTCGTGCAGGACACTTCCGGCATTGCGGGAACCTGAGAACGTACGGACCGGACTCAGGACCCGCCAGCAACTCTGACTAGCCCGACGATCTCTGCCACTTTGCGATCTGCGCCGGCGTCAGTGCAATTCACGCAGCCAGGCTCCTTACTGCCCCAGTCGTGCAAATCCGTTACCCATATCGATGTCGCTACACGCTTTTCGTTTGGGGTTAACACCGGTTTTCAACGCCATTCTTTTGGATGTGAGGACAAGAGTTGAACTACCGACCCCTCACGCTTATCAGGCCGGTTCATACGAACGGGAATTCGGTTCAGAAGTTCTTACTAGGCTGCCTTTCACGAACATCCTGCTCAGCATGTCGCGCATTTACGAATATTTTGCGCACTTCCGCGAACATTTTGCGCATGCGAATGGACACCACAACGGACACCATCGCGACCCTGGAGCAAGTGAGCTAGTTCACTTCTGCGGCTTCGCCTTGAGCTCCTCTAACCAATTTTCAACAACGATCAGCTTGTCGAGGGCGCTCGCAGCAAGGGGCCGAATCATTAGGAGGGGCCGGTCGTCTGGCGCCACCGCATACCCAGCTCATCGGAGAATCCCCGGACCGGGAAGAGCGGTGCGGAGCGGCCGAGCGAGAATGTCGGATTAGTCTTCCCCTCGACCGCCACGAGGCTCCCCGAGGCGTCGCGGTCGTTATTACCTTCGCGAAACTTCCACAAAAAACTGCCCCCTTAGCCTCGTAACGACCATAGCCGCCTCGAGTTATTCGGCCGCAGCGACATAGCAAGCAGCGCTGTATGTGGCTAGCTCCCTAACCGCGAACACTCTGGCGGAAATAAACTGCACGAGTCGCCAGGTTTTGGTGTTATCATTGGCGTTAGGCTAGGCCCGCACTCGACCGAAAGAAAACACAAAGGAGAATGTCACTTTGAAGACACGTCCTTTCATCGACGCCTCGATTCTCTTGGTTCTGTTTGTGTCGCTCGCCGCGATGATGGATTTGACTCGACAAAAGGCGCTACCGTCGTGGACCTTTGGGTTCCCAATCTTTGCTCTCCTCGTTGCCTATGGTCTCGGTAGGGCAACGGGACGAAGGGAGCGGTCGGACGACTCAGCAACACGGCGCTAGCCCAGCACCGCGCCGGCGCGGAGATTCTTCTTCTCCTGCTACGGGTCGGTGTCAATCGATAGCAACCTTGCGTGTAAAAGTCCCAAAAACGCAAACGCCGCAAGGCAGTTAAGTCCTTGCAGCGCTCTAATATGGGCCTGCGAGGAGTTGAACCTCGGACCTCACGCTT
>DHJM01000145.1:3232-5294 GCA_002404335.1 Gemmatimonadales bacterium UBA4720 | reverse complement strand
AGAAAAATGATGTACGCCTCGCCGCGCAGATAATTGCGCGCGGTCGGGTTGTCGTTGCCGTTGTCTGCGAGCCTCAGCACGTCCTGCAGGTCCTTCGTCGGATTTCCCTTGTTCAGGACAGAGATGGCGCGTTGCATCGAGAACTGGGCCTTGGCGATGTCACCCTTGGTGTTGGCGGTGGGATCGCAAGGCGCCACACCCTGCGCCGGGAGCGAGGCGGCGGCGGCGATGCCGATCGACAACGCGGCCGCACTTCTGGTCAAAAAAACTCTCATCAAGGATCTCCCTGATTTATGAATGAAAAAGACGGGGGGCTGAAAATACGTTCGACTAATATACCCATCCATGCCTATCGTTCCTCCCGCGGCTCGGTCCCGGCGGCTTCCTTTACCACCTCCAACGCGCGCTGAACGTGCGCCTCGGTCGTATGAATGTTGCCGATCGCGATCCGAAGGGCATAACTCCCACGAACCCGGGTGTGCGATAGGTAGACTTCCCGCCCCTCGACGACTTTGGCCAGCGTTCGGGAATTATGGTCGTCCAGCTCTCGCCCGCCAATGCCGGGCGGCCGGTGACGGAACACCACAGTCGAGAAGGTTACGTCTGCCATTCGCTCAAGCTCGGGATCGTTGTCGATCCACTCGCCGAGCCGGCGGGCGATGCGAATGTGCTCCCTGATCAGCGAGCGCAGGCCTTCCACGCCAAAGTTCCTGATCACGAACCAGAGCTTGAGCGCACGGAAGCGGCGGCCCAGGGCGACGCCGTAATCCATCAGGTTCGCCACCCCTTCGCCTTCGCTCACAACCAGGTAGTCGGGAATGTGCTGGAACGCGCGCTTTAGCAAGTCAGGCCGCCGCGTGTACATCACCGAGCAGTCCATCGGGGTGAACAGCCACTTATGGGGATTCACCACCAGCGAGTCGGCCCGGTCGCATCCGTCCAGCACGTGCCGCATCTCGGGCAGAATCGCCGCGGTGCCTCCGTACGATGCATCGACGTGCAGCCAGATCCCATGCTCCTCGCAAATCTCCGCAATGGCTGGAACGGGATCGATTGCGGTGGTCGAAGTAGTTCCCACAGTCGCGACGACGGCGAGGGGCACGCGGCCGGCGCGGCGATCGTTTTCGACGGCCGCGGCGAGCGCGCTCGCATCCATCCTCATCGCCGAATCGGTAGGAATCTTTCTCAGCGACTCGAGGCCGAGGCCGAGTGTCATCACCGCCTTGTCGACGCTCGAGTGCGCCTCCTCCGAGCAGTAGACCACGACCTTCGGTAGATCCGCCCGCCCCGACATCCCTTCCTCGCGGATGCGAAGCTCGGGACGCATCTCCCGCGCGGCAGCGAGCGCGTAGAGCGTGTTCGACGATGCGGTGTCGGCGATCTCCCCGAACAATCCCTCCGGCAGCCCGAGCATCTGCCGCAGCCAATCCAGAGTGAGGAACTCGAGCTCGGTCGCAGCCGGGCTCGTCCTCCAGAGCATGGCGTTGACGTTGAGCGCCGCGGTCAGCGCCTCGCCCAGCACTCCGGCGGCGGTGGCGGAATTCGCGAAGTACGCCATGAACGCCGGATGATTCCAATGCGTCGTCGCGGGAACGATCAGCCTCTGGAAATCGCCGAGTATTTCATCCATCGACTCCCCTCGTTCGGGCGGGGATTGTGGGAGGGCGCGGCGCACATCGCCCGGTCGGACCGCCGATAGCACGGGCCATTTTTCGGGCGCGTCGAGGTAGTCCGCTATCCAGTCGATCACGGCATAACCGTGCTTCCGGAATTCGGCCGGGGACATGTCGGAGACCGGCGGCGCCGGGGAGGTCGGCTTCATCGTCACAAATATAGAGTTTCCGCGGGTGCGGGACGGGGTCACCCAGGGCCCGTATATTTGCGAAATGCCCCGCAATCCGATCGTGCTCGTCCACGGGTATTCCGACGATGGCGCCGCGTTCAAGGTTTGGGAGCGCATCCTCGAGCAGCGCGGCTACGACGTCGCGATGATCCACGCCTGCAGCTACCGGTCGCTCACCAACGAAGTCACGATCAAGGACATCGCGGAAGGGTTCGACCG
>DHJM01000145.1:0-3051 GCA_002404335.1 Gemmatimonadales bacterium UBA4720 | reverse complement strand
CCGGGGTCGGACGGCACGGTACGATGGGCTTCATGTCCCCTCAATACGAGAAAGATCATCCTCGACCTCACGGTCGATCCGGCGCGTGAGGGATCCGAGAAGCGGATGTCGGTTGCCGACTGGAAAAACATGGACATCCCGCTCATCCCGATCGAAGGCAAGAACCACGGGACGATTCTATCCGATCCGGGAGACGACCTGGCTGATCTCGTTGACAGCGCGCTCCAGGTCTCCAGTGCCCCGACCTTCACGCAGTGGATCGACGACGCTACGAAGAAAACCCGGGGCGCCCGCGCGAAGATCGACGAATGGCAGCAGTTCGTGGTACGCGTGGTCGACGAGCGAGGCGATCCAGTGCCGGACTACAACCTCCAGCTGTTCAAGCGGGCCAGCGGCGCCGGAGCGGACAACAGCATAAAACAGTTCAATCTCGACGTGCACACCTATAAAGGTGACTCGAGTCTCCGCTGCTTCCACGTCCGTCTCGCCGACCTCGACTACAAAAAACTTCCCAACCTCTGGGTCCGGGTGATTGCGTCGTCCGGGTCGCAGCTCGTTGGCTATCTGGGGTTTGGCAGCGAGAAACCGGCTGATGCACCCGCGCTTGATCGCGAGGCAAAATGGGATGGCACGCTCGACATATCCTCCCTCCCCTCCGACACGGGAATAAAATTCTTTTATCCGTTCACCACGACGCTGATCGAGCTGCGGCTCAATCGCGAACCGCTACCACTTACGGGCAAGAATGAAATCTGCTGGTTCTAGCGCGTTCGGCCGGAAGGCCGTCGCGCATCTCAGAAAGGTCGATCCTGCAATGGGCCAGGTTATCGACAAGGTCGGCAGTTACAAGGGGTGGCCGGCGAGCGTCGGCACTCATTTCGATGCCGTGTGCCGATCGATCGTTTTTCAGCAGCTCTCGGGCAAAGCCGCGGGCACGATTCACGGACGATTCCAGGGACTCTACGGCGGAAGAACGCCCTTGCCGGCCGAGCTGGCATCCACAACCGACGAACAGCTGCGCTCGATCGGATTGTCGCGGCAGAAATCCGCGTACCTGAAAGATCTTGGCGCTCGTGTTGCATTGGGAGAACTGCCGATAGAGACGCTTCACGAGCTGACCGACGCGGAAATCATCTCGGCGCTCACAGCAGTCAAAGGCATCGGCCGGTGGACGGCGCAGATGTTCCTGATGTTCAGGCTCGGCCGGCCCGACGTATTACCCGACCTGGACCTGGGCGTGCAGAAAGGCATTCAGAGGGCGTATCGCTTGCGGAAGCTTCCGACACCGGAACGAGTGAAGAAAATCGGCGCCAAGTGGGCGCCATATCGCACCGTTGGGTCGTGGTACATGTGGCGGCTTCTCGATACACCGAAGCCGGTTCCCCGCTCGGGAGGTTGAGTGCCGGACGCGCTTGCTTCAATCGCCGAGGAGACCGCGCAATCGCGGTCGTATGACGATGCGCTGTCGCGCTGTCGTGTTGTCCTCGCGGCGCTGTTCGGTGAGCCGCGCGGACGTCCGTTCGATGTGAAATTCTGGGACGGCTCGATCGATCGCGGAAGCAACCCACGCGCGGCGTTTACGCTCGTATTCAATCGGCCGGCGTCGCTGCGGCGGATGCTCCTTCCCCCGAACGAGCTTACCATCGTCGAGTCCTACATCAGCGGAGACACGGAGATCGAGGGCAGTATGGAAGCCGCCTCGAACCTCGCTGAAATGATCGGCGACCGACTCCGCTCGCCGCTGGCCGTCGCGCGTCTGGTCGGGCTCGTTCTGCGGCTCCCTGGAACGGCCGACGATGATCTGGCCGATGCGCGTTTCCCCGAGCGGGCGAAAAAGCTCGGACCCCGGCACACTCCGGTACGCGACGCCGCGGCGGTAACCTTTCACTACGACGTTGGAAACAGCTTTTACAAGCTCTGGCTCGACCGGCGGATGGTTTATTCGTGCGCGTACTTCCGGTCGCAGGAAGATTCGCTCGATGTCGCGCAGGTGGCGAAGCTCGATCTGATCTGCCGGAAGCTTCGTCTCAAGCCCGGCGAGCGGCTCCTCGACATAGGCAGCGGTTGGGGCGGTCTCATCATGCATGCCGCCGAGCACTATGGAGTGGATGCGACTGGCATCACGCTCAGTCCGAATCAGGCGGCCTTCGCAAAGGAGCGCATCGCGGAGGCGGGGCTCGCCGAGCGGTGCCGCGTCGCGATCCGTGACTATCGCACGCTCGCGGCCGCGGACAACTTCGACAAGATCGCCAGCGTCGGGATGATCGAGCACGTTGGACTCACTCACCTGAGCGTGTACTTCGACTCCGCCTTCCGTGCGCTCAAGCCCGGAGGACTGTTCTTGAATCATGGCATTGTCAGTCTCAGCGAACCGCGCCCGAGATCGACGAGTGAGAGGATTTTCCGGAAGTTCTGGAGGGCCGATGCGTTCATCGACACCTACGTCTTTCCGGACGGGAAGCTCACCGCGACCGACGATGTCATCGCCGCGGCCGAAGCCGTGGGTTTCGAAGTTCGTGATGTCGAGAGCCTGCGCGAGCACTACGCGATGACTCTGAGGCACTGGGTGCGATCGCTCGAGGAGAAGAGCGGCGAGGCGATTGCGCTCGTCGGAAATCACACTTTCCGCGTCTGGAGGCTCTACATGGCCGCCTCCGCGAACGCGTTCACCAAGGCGGCTATCAACATCATCCAGACGCTACTGGCGAAGCCCGATGTGCAGGGGCATTCGAACATTCCCCTCACGCGTGACGACCTCTACGCCGACGGCTAAGTCACGCGAAGCGCTACTGGTGTAGATTGAGGGAGACATTCGCGCTGGAGAAAAGGGATGGCGGTCAAGGTTGTAGTCAAGCCGGACAGCAGGTACTTGCAGGAGCGTAGTGGTGCGTTCCGTCCGATCGAGAACCTCAGCATCACCGCGAGCACGCCGGCCTACCCCGCAGTTCTGCACCGAACCAGACGCACGATGATCCTCGCCGATGACCATACGCACGCTGTCATCGCTCTCGACAAGGAGATGCTCGTCAGTCGAAACGACCATCTGTCCGT
>DHJM01000181.1:37904-41256 GCA_002404335.1 Gemmatimonadales bacterium UBA4720 | reverse complement strand
GTTCATCGGTGTCCGGATCTCGTGGCTCATGTTCGCCAGAAACTCGCTCTTGGCCCTGTTCGCAGTCTCGGCCGCTTCGCGCGCGCGCATCGCCACTACTTCGCTTTCGGTCAGCGCGCTATTCGTCTCTTCGAGCTGGGCGGTGCGTTCTTGCACCCGTTGGTCCAGCTCTTCGCTAAGAATCCGGTAGCGCTCCTCACTTGTCTCGATGGCGCGCAGATCGCGGTCCTTCTCCTTGATGCTCTCGGCAATCCCGCGCGAAAGTCGGAAGCCGTAGTAGCTCATTCCGAGCACCATCAGGACCACTCCGAGCGATATGAGGTGCTGCAGTCTCCGCAACGCCGTCGCTCCCCCTATCTCGCGATCGAAGCGCTCTTGCTGGATTTTCGTGATATCTGTCTGAAGGTTGCGAAACGTCGCGTTCAGCGTTGCGTACTCGCGATCCATCTCCGCCATGTGCCGGCTGGCAGAGTCGAATCGGCCCGCGGCGTACTCGCTGAACACGATCCGTGTTTGCGTGACCATGGCGGACAGTGCCGTGTCCACGCGGGCCAGATCCGCCGTAAGCTTCGCGTACGCCTGGGCGCGACTTCGTGCTTCTTTATCACGGGCCGCGGCGCCGCTTCGACCAGATCTCGGCGGGGGAGGGAGGCGCGGGGTCCTCGCAGGCGACAACCCACGAGCGACAGAGAGATCGGTATGACCTGGCGATGCGAAGTGATGCCTGGCCGCGTGTCGCAGATCGGTTGCGCCACGAGCGAGAGCCTGGAGCCGAAGAGGACCCCACGCCTCCCGACCGCGCGATGCCCTCTAAGTCGAAGCCGCTGAAGGCCAAGAAAGAAGGTCGCTTACGCGACCTTCTTTGCCAGCGGGGGACGTGGATTCGGCGGCGTCAGCCTCGGATGCGGCGACTCCTCAGCCACAACTTCGGTCGTGAGTGGCGTGACCGGAGTCTCGGTCTTTAGCTCGCCGACGAGATCCCTGAGCGTGTGGCTACCATGGAACAGCTGCGTGGATGCCATGCTCATCTGCTCGCATGCCGCGCTCTGCTCTTCGGTCGATGCGCTCACCTGCATCGCGGCCGTCGCGTGGCTCTCGGCCGTGCGCGCGACCAATCCGAGATTCGCCGCGGCTGAATCCACCGCGCGCGCATTCTCGGTTGCAGCCGTAGTCACCGCCGACGCGGCGGCTCGCGTTCTCTCGGCCGCCGCAAGAATCGTCGTGAGCGCGCTATCCAGCTCGCGGCTCACCATCTCGATCTCGCCCACCTGTTTCACACCCTGCTCCATTGCCTTCGAAGTCGCGAGGACGCGAGTCGTCACGCTCTCCGTCATCTTCACCACGTCATCAGCCGCGGCCTGGGTCTGATCGGCCAGCTTTCTCACCTCTCCGGCGACGACCGCGAAGCCTCGACCGGCTTCACCGGCTCGCGCCGCTTCGATCGCCGCGTTGAGGGAGAGAAGATTCGTCTGCTCGGCGATCCGACTGACCGAGACGACGAACTTGTTGATCTCGCTCGCGCTCGTGTTCAGCTCGCGAACCTGGGCCGCCGCCTGCTCGACGATCGTGCGCACATCGAACAGAATCTTGAGTGAGCGATCGATGTCGATTCGCTTCGCCTCGGCCTCTGCTTCGATCGCGCTTGCGAGTCCATGCACTTCCTGCGCGCCGCCAACGAGGTTGTCGCCGCGAGTGCGGATTCCATCGAGCGCCTCGTTCACCTGGCGCAGCTGCGCCACCTGCGACTCGGCGCCGTGTGAGACTTCTTCCACGGCGTCCGCGACTTCACCGGCCGAAGCCGAGATCTGTTTGGACGCCGACAGTAGATCGCTCGCGGATTGCGCCACTTCATCGGCCGTCTTGGCCGCGCCGGATGCGATCCGTGACAACGCAATCGTCGCGTGGTTCATCGCGTCGGCGAGAGTGCGGAACTCGCCGGGCATTTCGCCTTCGGTGCGCTGTTGCAGGTCGCCATGGCTCAGTTGAACCGCGTGCTTGACGAGCGCCCGCAGCGGACGGCCGACCGCGCGACCGGTGCGAAGAACAATCATGAGGGCGAGAAGAGTCGCAACGATGATGACGGATACGAGAATGCGGGAGCGCGCGGTCGCCTGACCACGGAGATCGGCCGACATCCCGGCCAGCCCCTGCGCGCGGGAATGCTCGAGGCCGGTCAACTGCTCCAGCAGCCCGGGCACCATCTTGCGCGCCTTCTGCGCTTCCGCATGCGCCTCGTCGAGGCGTCCGAGGTCGGTCAACCTGTGCGAGAGCGCAAAGGACGATTCTACCCGTGCCAGCGTCGTGTCGATTGCCACCGTGCGAGCGACCTGGTCGGCGACGTTGCGCTGGGAGCTGAAATTCCGGTGCAGGCGGTGCGCTTCCCAGCCGAGGCGACGAAATTCGGCGTCGGACTTGGCATCCTGATCGCTGAGGTACGTGTTCGCGGCCTGTATTTCCTGCGTGACGACATTTGAGAAATCAGACGCCTGCTTCGCGTCCTGCTGCGCGTCGGCGAGAGTCTCGGTTACGCGATCGGCCATCTGCGCCATCGAGATCCAGCCCACCGCTCCCGCTCCCAGCAGCAACAGAATGAGGAAAGAGAAGCCGACCGTCAGGACCTGACGAATCGTCTGGAATTTGAAGGGAAGCTTCATTTGGCCTCCGCGAGGGTCAACAGACCGTCGTGCGCACGGAGGACGCGGAATCGCATCCCGACCGGATCGCCGGTGTCCTCGAAGAAGGCCGGACCGGTCAATCCCTGATACGCGGACTCACGGTTCAGAGAATGGAGATAGTCGCGGATTGCTCTGCGATCCGGACCCTTCGCCTTGAGCGCCTGCGCGATCAGCCGGGTCGCGTCGTAAGCGAGCGCCGCATGCGCGTCTGGGTCCGTATTGAATTTCTTTCTGAATGCGGCAACGAATGCGCGCGCCGCCGGTGTGGCGTCCTCCGCCGTGAACGACATGCCAATGTAGGTCCCTTCGGACAGTGCGGTATCGGCGAGGATTCCTTGCCATCCGTCGCCACCGACAAAGGTCGCGTTGAAGCCCTGGCGCTTCGCTTCCTGCAGAATCTTCAGCCCCGATGCGACGCGACCCGCGACGAACACGATCTTCGGCTTCCGCGTCTTCAGATACGATATGTAGGGCTCCGCGCTCGCCATGTCCGCGTTGATCGGATCGAGACTCAGGATCTCGCCGTGAAAGGAGCGGCGGAACGAATCGGCCAGTCCGCGGCCGTAAGTATTGTTTTCATAGAGCACTGCGACGGTCGCCGGAGCCCGCAGCCCGGACCTCGATGCGAAGTTGGCGAGCGCGATTCCGTTGAGGGAGTCGCTCGATATGATGCGGAA
>DHJM01000181.1:34599-37861 GCA_002404335.1 Gemmatimonadales bacterium UBA4720 | reverse complement strand
TCCCGCGGAATCACCCGCAGCTGGTGACCGTCGATGCCGCCGGCCTTGTTGATCTCTTCGATCGCGAGGTCAATGCCCTGAAGATTCTGAAGACCGTAACCCTGCTTCCAGGGCCCGGCGGCTCCCACTACGTAAGGCGGCTTGCTCGTGGCGCATGCGGCGAGCGCGAGCAGCGCGATTGACCAGACGGCTTTAGACGACAACTTCTTCCTCCCCTCGAGTTCGGGGACATGTTTGTCCCCCGAATTGACGAGGGCCAAGCTCGGGCGGTCACTCATTTTGAGGACAAAGATTCCGACCCGGCTAGCGAGGCCGAGTTGAAGTCGAAGAACCGCAACTGAGGACTACCTGCCAAGGGCGATGGGGCGGGCCGGCGAGGGGCTGCGGGGGTGCCCGGGATGAATATCAAAACCCCGGACCCTGTGGCGCGTCCTGTTAGAGTAGGCCGAGCCTCGCTCGGGCCTGTCGTCTCATCGCGCCCACTAATCGCTGGACTCAATGCAACTGCGGTCAATCGCTTTAACTGCGGCAATTCTAACCGCCGGTGCTCGCGCCGCCGCGCAGGACGTGCACGTCGAAGTTGTCGAAGCATCGACGGGGAAGCCCATTGTGGGCGCCAACGTCTCGCTTCTCGATTCGGCGGCGGTCGCCTCACTCGGCGGCGGCTTCAGCAATCAGTTCGGACGTACCGACCTTCGCGCTCCCGCAAGCGGCGCCTATCGCGTGCGCGCCGACAAGGTTGGGTACGATACGTGGACCTCTGTGGAGCTGCACCTGGGCGATCGGCCGGTGCTGGTCCGCGTGGGAATGGCGCCGACGAGAACTCCAGCGCCGATAATGCCGCGGAGCGAGACGGCCTGCCAGCAGCTCACCGGCCCGGGAACTCCGGCGGGCGATCTGTGGATCGAATTGAAGAAGGCGCTGACCGCCAACGCGCTGACCGAAGCGCAGGGCCTGGTGCCGATCGACGTCGACCTGTACGAGCGTGTGCTCGATCGAAACCTCGCCGTCGTTTCAGAGCGATCTGAACAGCGCACACGGATCTCGCGCCGTCCGGCGACAGGTATCTCGTGGGATCAGGTCGATTCTTCCAAGCGCGGCGTAACCTCCAACAATGACGTCTATCGCGCACCCGATGCCGCGACGATGCTGTCGGACCAGTTCGTGAGGTCGCATTGCTATGCCGCGATTCGCGGCTACGGTCCTGAGACCGGACTGACGGGACTCGAGTTCAAGCCCGCAAGGGTGGCGGCGCAACCGGAGCTCACGGGAGTTCTCTGGCTCGATCCAAAGGCGAACGCGCTTCGCTCGCTCAGCTTCGACTACGTGAACCTGCCGATTCCTTTGCGCATCGCGAGAACTACGGGACGCGTCGAGTTCCAGCAGCTCGCGGGCGGTCAGTGGATCGTTCCACGCTGGTACATCAGAATGCCGCGCGTCGCACGCGTGAATTCGACCGACGTCGGCTCTCCGGCCGTCTCGCGCGACAGTCTCGTGGGGTATCAGGAAGTCGGAGGGGCCGCGCGTCCAGCTGGGACGGCGCCCGTTTCGACCGGGGTTGCCGCAGCGCCGTCGCCCACGGCTTCTGCACCGCCCACCCTCGCGAGCGCACCGGCGGTCGATTCGCCGCTTGCAGCAAGTCAGTCGATGCTCACTGGCATCGTCTACGACAGCACCACTGGCAGGCCGTTGAGCGGCGTGCAGGTCTCGACCGGTGGCGGTCGCTTCAAGACGCAGACGAGGTCCGGCGGAGGGTATGAGCTTGCAATCGACGGAGCGCTCGACGACACCCTTGTGTTCGAGCACCCGCGGCTTCGACTCTTCCACATCGCGGAGCGCTTGCAGCCCTTCTCGATGCCGGCTGGCGGGCGAGGCCGCGCGTCGGTGATCATTCCATCGTACGAATCGCTGCGCAAACGCCTCTGCGGGCGGAATGAAACCGGCACCGAGGCGCAGGGATTCATGGCCGGCTACGTGAGAGATGCCGCGGGCAGGCCGGTACCGCGGGCTCACGTCTGGGCAACCTGGCAGATCCTTTGGGTGGAGCAGAACGGCCGCCTGGTTTCCACCAATCAGCAGCGGACCGTCGAGACCGACTCCAACAGCGACGGGTCCTACATGATGTGCGGATTCACGCGCAACGCGCAGATCACGGCGAAGGTCGGGGTGGCTGGCAAGAACACCGTGCAGGAGAAGCTCGCTTTTCCCGCGAATATGGTTCTCGAGCACGAGTTCCAACTCGGCGCGCGGTAGCGAAAACAACTGCAACTGAACGAGAGGGGAGCCATTAGCTGACCAACTAATCGCCCGTCGGAACTATCCCCGCCCCCTCGACCATTAGGATGATCGCGCGCTTCGGCGCGCGAGTGCGGTGGACGATTCCCTTCGGCACCACGAATCCCTGGCGCTCGCCGAGCTCCACGGTGCGGCCCTCGAGATCGATCAGAAACTTTCCCTCGACGACGTAGAAGAACTCGTCGAGATCGTCGTGCTTGTGCCAGTGATACTCGCCCTGCATCACGCCGAGCCGCACGACCGAATCATTGACCTTGCACAGCGTCTGGTTGTACCACTGGTCTCTCACGGCAGCGACCATCGCGGCAACGTCGACGACCTCGAGCGGCGGGTAGCGGACATCGAGGTGGGTGGCGTAGGGGAAATTCTGCGTCATGACGCAGAATTTGGCGCTCCGGCGCCAAAGCGGACAGGACCTCGGGACGGGCCGCCAAACAAAAAGCCTACCGCCGTTTGTTGTCGCTATGGCAGACCATGTCGACGACGACGGCGCTCGCCAGGATCAGCACCGGATCCTCGCCGTCCGCGATTTCGATTCCATAGGTGTCGGCAAAGCTGAACCAGCGCTTCGACACGGTGGCCACGACGCTACCACCCCGCGCGAACGTGTATTCGTGATCCAGGAAATCGCCCTCGGATTCGAGATCGTTGGGACCGGGGACATCGACGGTGAAGCGATGATGAATGAACGAGAACAGCTCGCGCTTAACCACGGCCAGAAGATCTGCCCCGCGCCACAGTTCATACGTCGGACTCCAGTTCAGCAGCCGCTGGTCGATATAGACCAGTTCGTTACCGCTGGGGTCCTGGAACGAGAGCTTGTCCCCGAAGCTGAACAACTTCCCTTTCACAAGGAAAGCGTCGCGTTCGTTCTCGTCCTTGATCGTGAAGTTATCTGCCAGCGACAACAGCTTCTGCCGCATTACGTAGCGCATTGATCGTATTCCTGAGAGTGGTTAACAAACTG
>DHJM01000181.1:33395-34494 GCA_002404335.1 Gemmatimonadales bacterium UBA4720 | reverse complement strand
ACTGACCGGCGAAACGGCACGAACGGACGAGATCACTGCCTTACGCCGCGCTGCAGAACGCGGAAGTACCCTGTCCAGGGACCCACGGCACTGGTGTACGCGCGGGCCATGGTCCGCGTGATCTGAGCGATGTGCGAAAGATCGTGGACCACCCACGTGGCGAGCAGCTGGCGCATCGTCACCGCGCCGAACTCCGGATGCTCGCCCGTCAGCTCCATGTCCTTCTCCTTCATATTCCACCCGCGCAGCGTCGCGACATTGCCCGACCGCAGCTCGTCGAACTCTGCCAGCAGATCCCTGAGCGGACGCTCCGATTTCAGCTCGGCGAAACGATCGAACGGATCGAACCGGCGGTAGCTCTCCTGCTTGAGGATTATCCGGGCGCGAGGAATCCAGTCCGTTCTCTCACCATGGATGAGGTGCGCGACGACTTCACGGGGACTCCAGGTATCCGGTCCCTCGTCCACCCGCGTCCAATTCTCCGGCAGGTCATCGAGCAGCGCCGACAGCACCACCGGCGTCCGCTCCAGAACCGGAATCGCTTCCTCGAGCTTGAAGTCCATCGCCCAATGATACGCTCTCGCGCGTTCGTCAACTACTTTTCCCTGCGCTAAATTGTTCGCCTGGCCGCTTTGGCTGCTCCGCTAGCGGCCATCTCTATCTCTGGAGTAAGAATGTCCGCTCGAATGCTGATCGCTCTCGCCATCCCCGCCGTTCTCGTGCTCGCTCCTTCATCCTCGACGGCTCAAGCCACCGCCACGGCTCCCCCGGGCACGACGAGATCGCAGCCCAGCGCGCCAGCGAGATATCCCGAGCGTCCAGTGCGCCGAGACATTCCGATGACGAACACGATCCGACGCGCATTTGCCGTGGGGACGAGAGACTCCACTGGCCGGCCAGGACGCAATTACTGGCAGCTCTGGACCGACTACAAAATCAACGCTCGCCTCGATTCCGGCCGGAGCACGGCGGTGACGATCCGCCAGAGCGGACAGATGCCATCGCCCATCATCCTGAAAGTCGACTTCGCGACGACCGGTAGCGCGATCAGGCCAATGGCCAACAGCAGAATGGCGGACGCCAACACGGCGATCGTCAC
>DHJM01000181.1:27667-33272 GCA_002404335.1 Gemmatimonadales bacterium UBA4720 | reverse complement strand
GTTACCGACAACGTGTGGCCGCGAGCACCAGCGGCAACCAAACCGACGGGCGGGAATTGAACCCGTGCGTACCAGTGGAGTAGTACGCGCTCGGGCAGCAATCAGACTCTTCGCGGGGTCAATCGGTGTCGCGCTGTTCTCGCTACAGGCCAATGCGCAGCAAGCGACTGTCGTCACCGCCGCGGACTACGCGCGCGCGGAGCGATTTCTGAGAGACAACGTGTTGCCGCTCGTCAGCGGAATGAGTGTGCAGCCGACCTGGCTCTCGGGCGACCGCTTCGGCTATCGCACGACCGTGCGAGGCCAGAATCAGTTCATTCTCGTCGATCCCTCGAAGGGCACTCGAGTGCCCTGCAGTCCGGAGACCGATCGTTGCGGTGGAGTGCTCGATCCGCGCGAGATGTCGCGTCTGCGCGGCACAGCAGCGCTGATGACGGGATCGCGGACGGAATCCGTCTCGCCGGATGGAAAGCGCGCGGCCTTCATCCGGAGCTACAACTTGTGGGTGCGTGACGTCGCGACCGGCCGCGAGACGCAGCTCACCACCAATGGACAGAAAGACTTTGGCTACGCTACCGACAACGCCGGCTGGGTGAAAAGCGACAGGCCTGTTCTCGTCTGGTCGCCGGATTCACGGAAGATCGCAACGTTTCAGCAGGACGAGCGCGGCGTCGGAGAGATGTATCTCGTCAACACCAAGGTCGGCCATCCGCAGCTTCAGGCGTGGAAGTATCCGCTGCCTGGCGACAGCCTGATCGCGATGATCCAGCGTGTTGTGATCGATGTCGATACGCCGCGCGTCGTGCGGTTCCAGATGCTGCCAGATCCTCACCGCTCCACGCTCTGCGATCACGTCGTCTGCCGAGGCAGCGAGTGGGCGGATGTGCAATGGTATCCGGATGGGTCGCACATCGCGTTTGTCTCGACATCGCGCGACCACAAACACGAGGTACTCCGCGTTGCAGATGCGGCGAACGGGAGTGTTCGCGATGTCTTTCGGGAAGACGTCGCTACGCAGTACGAGTCCGGGAACGGAATGGTCAACTGGCGCGCTCTTCCGGCGTCCAACGAGGTGATCTGGTTCTCGGAACGCGACGACTGGGGCCAGCTCTATCTCTACGACCTCACGACTGGTCAGCTCAAAAGCAAAATCACGAGCGGGGAAGGGAACGTCGCGCAGCTACGCCGAGTCGACGAGAAGAGCAGAACTCTCTGGTTCGTCGGAAACGCGAAGGAGCGAGGGCGCGATCCGTATTTCCGTTACTTCTACAAGATCGGAATGGACGGAAAGGGGTTGACTCTTCTCACTCCTGAAAACGCCGACCACGAAATCGTGCTGGCACCATCGGGCCAGTACTTCATCGACGCGTACTCGACGCCCGAAGTGCCACCGGTCACGGTTGTGCGCGATCTGAACGGGAAGAGCGTAGTCAGGCTCGAGACAGCCGACATTACGGGGTTGCGCGCGATTGGATGGAAGCCGCCGATGCCCATCACGGTCAAGGCGCGCGACGGCAAGACGGATCTCTACGGCCTGATGTACGTGCCCACGAATCTGGATCGTGCGAAGAAGTACCCGATCGTCAATCACATCTATCCGGGTCCCCAGACCGGCAGCGTCGGGGGCCGCAGCTTCTCACCGGCGCGCGGCGACGCGCAGGCGCTGGCCGAGCTGGGATTCATCGTCGTGGAGATCGACGGGATGGGGACGCCGTGGAGATCGAAATCGTTCCACGACGCCTATTTCGGGAGGATGGGCGACAACACGCTCCCTGATCAGGTCGCGGGCATGAAGGAGCTCGCTCGCCGCTATCCGTGGATCGACCTCAACCGCGCCGGAATCTACGGGCATTCCGGTGGGGGGTTCGCCGCCGCCGATGCGATGTTCCGCTACCCGGATTTCTTCAAGGTCGGCATCTCGGAAGCGGGCAATCACGACCAGCGCGAGTACGAGGACGACTGGGGCGAGCGATACCAGGGCTTGCTCGTGCGCACTCCGGACAGCAGCGACAACTACGCGCCGGAGGCGAATCAGCTCCTGGCGAAGAATCTGAAAGGGAAGCTGCTCCTAGCGCACGGCACCATGGACGACAACGTTCCGCCGTACAACACGCTTCTCGTCGTCAACGAGCTGATCAAGGCGAACAAGGATTTCGATCTCATTCTGCTACCCAACCGCGCCCACGGTTTCGGCAACGAGCCCTACATGGTTCGCAGGCGCTGGGATTATTTCGTCAAGAATCTGCTGGGGGCCGAGCCGCCGAAGGAATTCCAGATTGGCGAGCGCCGAGTCCGATGATGAAAACGGCAGTCTTCCTTTGCAGTTGCCTCGCAGTAGCGCCTGTGATTCTATCGGCGCAGGCCGCGCTCCCGGTCTTCACCCACGCCGACACAATTCGCGGATCAAATACCCCGCAGCGGGCCTGGTGGGACGCCAGCTTCTACGACTTGCACGTCAAGGTAAATCCGGCCGATAGCAGTATCGGCGGCTATAACGCGATCACCTATCGTGTGCTCAAGCCGCCGCCTGGGCGCGAGATGCAAATCGATCTGCAGGTGCCGCTCGTCGTCGACAGCATCGTGCAGGACGGGCTCGAGCTGAGCGCTCGGCGCGACGGCAACGCTTTCTTCGTCACGCTGATCGCGCCGCAGAAACGGGGAACGAGGAAGACGATCTCCGTCTACTACCATGGCAAGCCGATCGTCGCGACTCACGCGCCCTGGGATGGCGGCTTCGTGTGGGCGCGCGACAGCCTTAAGCGCGATTGGGTGGTGACGGCCAACGAAGGTCTGGGCGCGAGCGCGTGGTGGCCGAACAAGGACATCTACTCCGACGAGCCCGACAGCCAACGCATCGCGATCACCGTTCCCGACTCGCTGCTGGATGCCTCGAACGGACGGTTACGCCACACGACACGGAACGCCGATGGCACGACGCTCTACGAGTGGTTCGTCAGGAATCCGATCAACAATTACGACGTTGCCGTCAACGCCGGGCACTACGCGCACTTCGGCGACGTCTACCAGGGAGAGAAGGGGGAACTCACGCTCGACTTCTATCCGCTCGACTATCACGTCGACACCGCCAGGAAGCAGTTCCAGCAGGTAAAGCCGATGCTCCAGTGCTTCGAGAGCTGGTTCGGTCCGTTCCCGTGGTACGAGGACGGCTACAAGCTCGTCGAGACGCCACACCTTGGAATGGAGCACCAGAGCGCCGTCGCCTACGGCAATCACTACATGAACGGCTACCTCGGACGCGATCGGTCGCAGACTGGACGCGGTTTGCTCTGGGATTTCATCATCATCCACGAGAGCGCGCACGAGTGGTTCGGCAACAGCATCACGATGAAGGATGCGGCCGACATGTGGATACACGAGAGCTTCGCTACCTACGCGGAGGGCCTGTACACGGAATGCCAGCAGGGAAAGAAGGCAGGAGCGGAGTACACCATTGGGCAGAGGAAACTGATTAAAAACGACGTACCGATAATCGGCGTGTACGGAATGAACCACGAAGGCTCAGGCGACATGTACGACAAGGGCGGCAACTTGCTCCACACGATCCGCCAGCTGGTCAACGACGACGCCCGCTGGCGCGGAATTCTGCGCGGGCTGGGCAAGACCTTCTGGCACCAGACCGTGACCACCAAACAGATCGAGGACTACATCAGCCGTGGCTCGGGAATGGATCTGAGCAAGGTGTTCGATGAGTATCTTCGGACGACAAAAATTCCGAAGCTCGAGTACAAGATCGAGGGACAGGAGCTCTCCTATCGCTGGAGCAATGTCGTGCCGGGATTTGCGATGCCGGTGAAGGTCACGACATCGACGGGCACCTACTCCTGGATCAGGCCAACGGAGACATGGAAGACAACTCCGATACATCTCGTCCGGCCTGAGGAGTTTCGCGTCGACGAGAACTTCTACGTCAACGCGAAGGATCTCCTCAAACCGGCTCCGGACTCAGCTACCGTCGGTAAAGGCTCGTAACGCGCGCGGTCCCAAGCTTGTTGGCGTTCAGGTTGTATCCAACCATGGCGGCCGTCGCGTTTCCGGGGAGGTCGAGCTTGTCCACCTTCAATGCAAACACAGTGAAGATGTAGTGATGGGGCTTGTCGCCCACCGGCGGACACGGGCCTCCGTAACCCTTCGTTCCGAAATCGGTCGTACCCTGAGCGCTCCCCCTCGGCGCGTTCCTTCCATTTCCAGCGCCAGACAGGAGAGCAGTCGTCGTCGCGGGAATATTGTACATCACCCAATGCCACCAGCCGCTTCCGGTCGGCGCATCAGGATCGTACGCGGTGACGGCAAAGGATTTCGTCCCGGCTGGCGGGTTCGACCACTGGAGTGTCGGGGAAATATTCTGTCCGGTGCACCCCATGCCGTTGAAGACGTGGGCTGCTGTGATGCGCCCCCTCGATGCGAGATCGGGGGCGGTCAGTGTGAAATGCCCGCGGGCCCGTGTTGGTACGGGTCTCTGCCCCTGAGCGGCGGCGATCGATGCCACTCCGAGAATCATCGAGGCAACGGCGAACGTCGCTGCCCGGTATCTGCCTGACTTGGACATCATGTCTATCCTCCTGGTTGGCTGAACGAGATCGTCCTATCTCCACGCCCCGAGAATGGCGCCGGCGATCACGAACGAGACGAGATTGTAGGACGTATCAATGAACCACAGCTGCTTTGGCTTGCCCGAGAAGATCGCAGTCGCGTAGCTGGTGGGCGCCGTCACGAAGGCGCTGGCGTACATGAGCGGCATGTTCGCTGCCGCCGCCTGGGCCTTCATCTGCTCCTCGGTTCTATCCTGAAGCGCAAGCCATTTCTTCATGAACAGAACGGGAGAGTACCAGAGTCCGCCGAGGATGAACATCAGGATGGCGGCTACCAGAACTGCGAGGTAGTTGACCGGGGGGAAATGCATCGCAAGACCTCCGTCGGGTATTGGGGGGGGCTGAGCCTCGGAGAATCTACGTTCCGCCCGCGAAACCCGCAGCAGTGCAAATAATGCGAATGGCGGCATCGGCCGCGGCACCATCTGTATCAGCGGCTGGAATACAACTGAACGAGCGGGGCCAGCTCCCCTCTCGTTCAGTTGCAGTTAAGTCTTATTTGAGAGATCGCTCGGAAGCCTAGCGGTCGAGGTGCGCCCTGGCCGCGCGCGCTCTCGCGGCGAACGCCTTCGCGTCATCCGGCGAGAAGCTCTCCATGAGCGGTCCCTTTCCGATCTCCGCGTCGCGGAAAACCTCCTCGCCATTTGCGCGGAGGAGCTGAAGCCGACCATCCGCGTACTTTGCGTCGGCGAGATCGCGCAGGTGGTAGGCAACACCATGGTCGAAGAGCGGCAGCAGCGCCCCCAGAGCCATGCGCGCGAACATCCGGTTGACGGGACTCTTGATCGTATCCGTCGCCTCTCGCGCGTTCATGTGCGCGAGTCCGCGGTCGGTCATCTGCGCGACTATCGTCGTGTCCATGAGCAGGAGCGCCGCCTGTCCATCCCTGCTGACGATCCCAAAACGGGCGTGACTCGGCAGCTCTCTGTCCGTCACGTGCGCGACCGAATCCGGAACGTGGACAGTGACATGCATCGTCGCGGAGTCCTGCGCGA
>DHJM01000181.1:24455-27517 GCA_002404335.1 Gemmatimonadales bacterium UBA4720 | reverse complement strand
TGCAAACGTCGGGACGCCACTAGTGGAGTGAAGGCAAAGGCAGGTGACTGTAACAAAGACGCGCGCCTGTAACGTCCCGACGTAGTGAAGCTCGTAGCCTTTCAGCTTGAAAGCTGCCAGCTCCCCTCTCGTTCAGTTGCAGTTCTAGCTCTACTCCTGGTACACGTCACCAAACTGCTTCTTCAGCGCCACGATCTTCGGCTGATCATTGATCACGATGTACAGCTGGTCGGGATGCTGCGCCAGGTAATGCTGGTGGTACTCCTCAGCCGGGTAGAACCCGCGGAGCGCCGCGACCTGCGTCACGATCGGACGTGAAAACGTCTTTGCCGCCGCCAACTGCTTGACGTAGCTCTCTGCAACCTGCTGCTGCTGGGCGTTTCTGTAGAAGATCGCCGAGCGGTACTGTGTGCCGCGGTCCGGTCCCTGGCGATTGAGCTGCGTGGGGTCGTGCGCGACGGAGAAGAAGATCTGGAGGAGCTTGCCGTAGGTGACCTGCGACGGATCGTAGATGACCTCCACCGATTCCGCGTGCCCCGTGTCACCCGTGCTCACCTGCTCGTACGAAGGATTCGCGACGTCGCCGCCGGCGTAACCCGAGATCGCGCGTTTGACCCCCTTCACGTGGTCGTACACAGCTTCGACTCCCCAGAAGCACCCGCCGGCGAACACCGCGGTATCCTCGGCGGCGCCGCCCGTCACCTGCGCATCGAGCGACGGCGCGATCACCGGCCCATCCGTCGAGCGGGAAGCGCCGTTCGTGAGCTTCGCCCCGAAAAGAACGAGCGCGATCGAAATTACGGCCAAAACAGCGAGGAAGCTGGGCAGAGAGCGTTTCATCGTGATTCTCGGTGGGGGATACCTATTTAAACCACAAAATGGCAGTGATTGTTCCGATTTTACAGCTGGTCAATCGCAGCGACAGCGGACAGTTTCGGACGAGCTATTCCGTCACCGATAGCACGTTCCCATCCGGATCCTTGAACCACGCCACCTTCGCTCCGCTGGGCGAGCTCCAGACCCCAAGCTGGTCCTGCTGCATGCCGGGGTAGCGCTCGAACTTTACGCCCTTCTTCCGCAGGCCCTTCACGGTCGTGCCGATATCGCCCACGCTCCAGCCGAGTATGGTGAACGGCGCCGGTTGGAACCCTGGCACGCTCGAGACGTCGACGACCCGAATCATCACCCCGTTCGCATCAAAAACCAGCGCGAACTGGTCGTCGCTCACAAAGCGGAGCCCAATCGTCTTCTCGTAGAACGGGCGCGCCTTCTCCCTGCTTCTGGTCGGAACGAACGCGACGATGTCCATCGATCCGAGCATCGGACCTCCTTTGGATTCGGTCAGGTGAAAATCGGCGGCAGCCTCTGCTCGCTTACTCGTCGGAACGGATAGCTGAACGCCAGCCGTCCCTCGAGATCCGGGTCCGGAGGATTGCCTCCCTCCAGAAAAATCCATTCAACGTCGACGAACTCGCTGTTCTTCCACATTCCGATCCCGACCTGCCTTTCCAGCTCAAGCTCGTGCTTGGATGCGAGCGAAAGACTTTGCAACGCGTTGAAGGCGCGATCGTGAAATTCCCTCGTCACGGGCAGGATGAGAAATCCGCATCCTGTCCGCTGCGACGCGATTCGGTACGGCAGCTCGAACTTGTCGGCGCGCACGCCCTCGATCGCCAGACGCAGCTCCAGCTTGAGCGCGCGCAGCTCGTACCGCCCCAGAAGCGCGAGCTCGGAAAGAATCTCGTAGCAGTCGGAGTCGGCGTACTCTCCCTCGTGAGCCGCAATCTTGCTCCCCAGGGTCTCCAGCACGAAGGAGAACTCGCAGGCGGTCGGCCCTCCGCGGGAAAGCGCCGCCCTCTCGAATCTGGGATCGGGCGGCGACGAAAAATCTTCCAGCAGGTACTGTCCGATCAGCGCCGACTCGCTGACGGCGGTCGATGGCGGATCCCAGTTGAGAAGAATGTCGCGCCGGAAGGTGAAGTAGTCGAGCAGCTCCGCCGGCGTGACGAAGTGGTCGCAGATCTCGAAGTAGTCGGCGTCCCTCAGGACGTGGACGAAGCCGCCGTTGCGGCTCTTCTTGAACCGCGCCGCGCGGAACGCGCGGGATTTTGGGGGCACGCGGTAGATGATCATGCTGACGAGCGAATCAGGCGCCTTCGGCGAGACCATGATGCGATGTCCGAAGTGATTCACCAGCGACAGACCCACGTAGGCGCCGAGCAGCGCGCGGGTATTCTGGATCCGCTTCACGCCCTTCCTCACTACGTGACCGGAGATCCACTTCTCGAGGTCGCCCGCCTTGGACGTCACCTTCTGATCACGCTCACACAATTGGAAAATGAACAGGATGCCGTCCATTATCAGCACCCTATCGGCGATCTCGACTTCTTTTTCGAAACTGATCGGCAACTGGCTTGCCGGGTACGAAAACGCCCTCATGAAGACGTTCGCGTGCTGCTGGGCGGCGTGATCGTGTAGAAGGCTGGAGGGCTCCCGGACGCTCTCTTTCACTCAGTACCGTCTCGATCGTCGTTCCCGGGCCAGCAGCAGCGCCGCGCCCACGAGACCGGTAATGGTGCAGAAGAGGTAAAGCGTCCGGATGCTCACGAGCTCGTACAACGGATTCGCGTCGGTAAATGGCCGGAAGGGACGGATGTCCGCGTGCATGATGCCGTCGAGCACCGAGTGGAAGATCCCGCCAAAGACTCCGCTCACCACCGCCACCGGCATGCGGAACTCGGCCGCGAGCACCTCGGGGACCGCGTCACGGGGTCGTGCCCACCAGCCGCCGATCCGCGAGACGATCAGTCCGCACAGCATTCCGATCAGACCGCCGAGAAGAAAAGTGTGCGCCTGCCGATGCACGGGGTATTCGCCCTGCAACAGGTAGTAGCCCGACTCGACGTCGATCACGATCTGCGCGAGCGAGTACGCCGCCATCGAGAACTGTCGTGGCGCGGCGGCCTTGATGAGAAGGCCAGGACCGAGGTGGAACGGGGTTGCCGGCATGTCGCTCCAGCCAATTTATCCGACCGCCAACGCTTCCGACTAGGACGGCGTAC
>DHJM01000181.1:23705-24273 GCA_002404335.1 Gemmatimonadales bacterium UBA4720 | reverse complement strand
CAGGGATCGCTCAATGGCGCCTTCGAGTGGGCTTACGGCGTAACTGACTGGTTCGAGGCAGGTACCTATCTTCCAGTTTACACCCTTACCCGCGACCGGAAACTCGAGCTCGATGGGGGCAAGCTGCGGGCGCTGTTCGCGGTGCCGCACGCCGAGACCCGAAGTTTCTTCTACGGGGTGAACTTCGAGCTGAGCTTCAATTCGAGGCATTGGGATCAGTCGCGATATGGGGGAGAGATACGGCCGATAGTCGGGGCGCGGGCAGGTCCCTGGGATCTGATCGTGAATCCCATCCTGGACACCTCGTTTGACGGGTTTTCCCGCCTCGATTTTGCGCCGTCTCTGCGCCTCGCCTACAACCGATCGCCGGCTTTCGCGCTGGCTGTGGAGCACTACGCCGACTTCGGCCAGCTCCGTCATCTGGAGAGTCGCGCGAAGCAGGAGCACAACCTCTTTGCCGTAGCCGACTACGCTCGCAAGCTGTTCGACGTCGAGGCAGGTATCGGTTTCGGTTTGACCGCGGCTTCGGACAAGCTCGTGCTCAAGACGATTGTCTCACACACGTTCT
>DHJM01000181.1:22985-23530 GCA_002404335.1 Gemmatimonadales bacterium UBA4720 | reverse complement strand
ATGCTGGTGTTGCCGGCGTCTCCGATCCCGGAATGCATCACTTCCGCAACTCTCCCGTTCCGGACGTATACCCTGGTGCCGTAGCCGTAGTGAATCTCGAACGGCGGCTCGCTCCGGACGTGCATCAGGGGTGACTCGAGCTCCACGCTTTCGGCTCGGCCAAAGAGCCGCGCATCGTGGATCGCGGTTACCCAGCGCGCAATGTCTCTCGCCGTGCTGCGCATCCCGTTCGCGCCTTTGTGTCCCCAGTCTCCGCCCTGAAAGTCGGTCGATTCCATGCGGGCGGGGCCGAGCAGCTCCAGCTTGACATAGTCCTCCCATGTGAAGCCCGAAGCCACCTCGATGATCGCCGCCAGCAGCTGATAGTCATCATCCGAGTACCTATAATTAGTACCCGGTGGGTACTCGAGGGGGAGCGAGAGTATCGCGTTGACGGCGCCATCGCGGCGCATGATTCCCGTGCCGGCCGAGTGTCCCCGCAGCCCCGAGGTGTGCGTCAGGAGATGGAAAACCGTAATCCCGCGCTTTGTCTCCGGGGCGTGGGG
>DHJM01000181.1:6315-22931 GCA_002404335.1 Gemmatimonadales bacterium UBA4720 | reverse complement strand
CTTTGCGCCACGATGCCCGTCGCGGGAAAGAGGAGCAACAGCAGGGCGAGACGATTGCTCATTCGCCTCCTGCGGTTGGAGTGGCGGTTCCTGTCAGAGCTCCCTTCGCGCGTCGTTAGATCTGCCCTTTGTCATCTCTGCTCCGTGAGCGCTATAGAATGAGGGCGATCGCCGTTAGAATTGCAGCCGTTATGACCGATTTGACGTATACCGCGCGCGACTGCCGCTGAACCTGCTGCAACTCGGCGGCGTCCGAAATCTGTTGCGGGCCGTTGTCCATATCGCGCTGACCGCGCGATGCGAGTTTTACTCACGTTTTGTCACGCGCCTGAAAGACGCCGAGTGCGCCAACGCAGAACGGAAGAAAGAGGGGAAGCCTCCACACGAGAGGGGCGCGGATGCCGATCAGGAGCACGGCGATGACGACGCCGACACTAAGCGCCCCGATCCCAAACGTAAGTCGCTTGCGCCGCTCGCTCACGCCGATGTTGGCTTTCTGTGACGGACCCGTCGTGTCCATTGCTTCCTCGGTGCTGTTACAGACGACCTAGTTTAGCGCGTGCGACTCCAACCGGCCAAGCTCAGCCGCCATAAGGTCGATGCCCTCGCGACACGGAATCGGCCTGAGCGTAGCGTGAAAAACGCCTTCGGCGGGCGCACCGTCCGGCGTTGCCTAGCCATACATTCGCAGCTAAGATATTGCGGCTCGATCCTCCCTAACGACCTTGCAGGCCTCCGGTCCCCGATGCGAAATCGTGCTGCAAGGCTCAACAGCATCCTTAGGTTGGTCGCACTCGCGTGCTGCGCGACCCTCCTGACGTCGTCCCCGGCAAGTGCGCAGCACCTCCGCGACCGGATATCGGAGC
Organism: Gemmatimonadales bacterium UBA4720; assembly: GCA_002404335.1. Classification (GTDB taxonomy): domain Bacteria; phylum Gemmatimonadota; class Gemmatimonadetes; order Gemmatimonadales; family Gemmatimonadaceae; genus UBA4720. Next base: position 22,065 of record DHJM01000181.1, on the reverse strand, counting down.
TCTTTATTTTCGGTCCGGGACAGGACCCACTCTTTCTGGCCGGCTCCGGCGACCCCAACAATCCCGCGTCGTTGCAGGCCCACGGCCTCCATTTCATACCTTCTTCGAACGCGGAGAACGCGTCGCTGATCGCGTTCATCACCGACGCCCTCGGCGCCAGCGTCGCCAACATCCCGATCGGATCGACCAGCGGCGGCGAGACCTTCCGGTTCGAGGGCGGCGTGCCGGTGCGGACTTCCACGTCGGCGGGTCCGATCTTCGCCGAGCGGGCGCAAACTCTGGGACGGGGGCGGGTACTGGCGGGGATAAGCCGAACCGGTTTCCGATTCGCCACGCTGCGCGGCGTAGACATGCATGACATCGGTCTGACATTCACTCACCAGAACGTCAATTTTCCCGGGTGCAATGTCCAGTTCGGCGGGGACTGCTCGCTGTACGGCGTACCGGTTCTCGAGAACGACGCGATGGATTTTCACCTGTCGATGGACCTCAGCGTGCAGGTCACGTCGATTTACGTCACTTACGGTGTGACGGACCGATTCGATTTTGGACTGGTAGTCCCCATCGTGCAAGCGGACTTTCGCGGCGCCAGCGATGCGCAAATCCGGCCATTCGGGGGCACGACGGCAGCGCACTATTTTGCCGGTACCCCGGATAATCCCGTCCTGACCGCCAGTCGTCAGAGCCTGGGCTCGGCAGCTGGTCTTGGCGATGTCGCGCTGCGAGCTAAGGTAAACCTGCGAGAGACATCCGACGCCAGCTTCGCATTTCTCGTCGACGGCCGATTTCCGACCGGGAGCCAACAGGACATGCTCGGCTCCGGCAAATTTGCGGGGCGGGCCGTGTTGATCTTCAATTCACGCTTCAGTGACTTCTCGCCCCATCTGAACGCCGGTTATTTGCATCACGCCGGCACACAGCAGAACGACGCCGTGCTCGGGACTATCGGATTCGATGATCGAATGAACGACAACGTCACTCTCGCCGCGGATCTTGTGACGGAGCTGCAGGTGGGTGACAGCAAGCTTCACTTGCCCGGCCTCGTAACTTATGACGCGCCGTTTCGCCGAACGCTGATTCCCACGAATATTCCCGAGATTCGGGACGATATCGTCAATGGCTCGTTCGGCTTCAAGTTCACACCCGCCCGCAACACGACGGGCGTTCTGAACGCGCTCTTTCCGCTGAATCGCGGTGGATTGAGAGCCAATCTCGTCTACACCGCCGGCATCGAGTACACGTTCTAGCTATCGCCGAGAGCGAGGGTCAGCGCATCGACGAGAACGACGGTCAGCGCATTGACGTGAGTCGCCACGCGCGTCCGTCGTGCCCAAGGGTCACGGCAAAAGTGACTGGCTGGCGCTCTGTTTTGCCCGCCGTCGTCACATACTCGTAAGCTCCAACAAGTTGAGCGTCCGCCCCCGACGCGCCTGAAGCCGTGACGTTCGCCACCTTGAAACTGGCGTTGATGGTCCGCGCGCCCTGGAAGAACTGCTCGAAGCGCCGCTGCTGATCCGACGTCAGGCCCGGGTAGACACGACGGATGGCGCCGATGTCCTTCGACTCTATCGCGCGAGCGAAAGCTTCAACCGTAGGCGCGATGTCAGCGGCAGTTGGCGCCGCTGGGGGCGGTGCTGTCTCTTGTTTCGGCGGCGGCGGGACGACTGCAGCCGCGGTTACGACCGAAGGAGGCGCCGGCAATGCTTCCTGCCTGGCACTCGGAATTTGCGCCGGCGCCTGCGTGAGCGGAGCCGCCGTGGTCGTGACCTGAGATTGAATCGGCTTGGACGTGACCTTGGTGACGACAGTACCAGCACGCGTGTCGCGCACGGTAGCGCGGGGTTTTTCCTGCTTGATAGGCCGCGGCACCGAGGACGGCAGCTGAGTTTCGCGAATGGGGGTGACCGCCGCCGATGAAGTCCCAGCGGTCAGCCGCGGCGATGCTGGTGCGGCTAACGGCACCGGCTTGTCGGCGGCTTCCAGCCTTGGCGAACCGGATCGCGAGCCTTGCGACCACGCGATCGCGAACAAGGATGCCACGGTGAGCGCTCCCCCACCCGCGAAGGCGAGCGTCCTCACTCGTTTCCGGGAGCTCGTCCTCGACTGCTCGATGGCACTGGCAACTGAAGCGCTCAAGGACACCGACGCCGGATACGAGGGCCCGCTCAACTTGGATCGCACGTTGGTCAGGTCATTCGCCATTTCGAGCGCGCTCGCATATCGATCCGAAGGCTCCTTCGCCATGGCCTTCCGGACGATGCGGTCGAGGGCAGGGGGAAGTCCGGGCATCAGCTCGGTAATATTTCGCGGCGTTTCGGTGATGATTTTGAAAAACAGGTTCTGCAGAGTGGGAGCCTCGAAGGGCTTCATCATCGTGAGGATCTGATACAGGACGCCACCGACCGCGAAGATATCGGTAGCCGGGCTGGTCTTTCCCTCGGTGATCTGCTCCGGAGCCATGTAGGTCGGGGTTCCCAGAATCGATCCGGTGCTGGTCATGCTCGAAGACGCGAGATGGGCAACGCCGAAGTCCATGATCTTCGCTCTCCCATCTTCCGCTACGCGAATATTCGCCGGCTTGATGTCTCGATGTACGATGCCGCGCTTGTGCGCGAACGAGAGCCCCGTCAGAACGTCGATTATGATGTCGAGTCTGGCTTGCAGCGAGAGCGGCTCCGCCAACTCGATCAGTCGCTCCAGGTCCACCCCCTGGATGAATTCCATCGCGATGTAGAGGTGCCCATCCGATTCACCAAGGTCGTAGATGCACACGACGTTGGGATGCTGGAGAGATGCGGCCGCCTGCGCCTCGTGCAGGAAGCGCTTCCGTAGGTCGTCCTGCCTGGCGATCGACTCATTCATCACCTTGATCGCGACGTTGCGGTCGAGGACGGAATCGTGCGCCCTGTAGACCACCCCCATCGCGCCCTCGCCTACGAGCTCGATGATGCGGTATTTCCCGATTGCTGAAATGCTGGCGTCGGCCATGGGAAGGAGATGGTGTTACACGGGGGAATCGAGCCGGACGGGAGGAATATTCAGCATGCAACCAAATAGGGCAACCGGCGGCTTCTTTCAGCGCACGCCATCCAAAACCATCGCTCCCGGTCCTACGCCCGGGGCACTGGCGGGGTTTTCGGGGCGTGGGAATGCCCGTGAACGATCTGGGCGTGCGACATTGCGGCCGAGGAGTCCGCGGACGCGGGATCCAGTTCGCGCATGCGCGACCGCGTGCTGTCGGCGAGCTTAGCGTCCTTTGTCACATCGGTGACCATCAGAATTCCGAAGAGCGGAGCCAGGGCGGTGGGCGCCAGCCTGGCGGAGCGACGGTACTGCGCGAGCGCGCGGTCATACGCCTTTGCCCGAAAAAGCAGGTTGCCGCTGTCGAGGGCCGTTTTCGCCTCGCCCGCGATCGCGCTCGGTGTGGTCACTCCACTTCTGGCGGTGCTCGCGGGGTCTGCATGATCGAGGGGGATCTTCGGCGCTTCACGATTGCTTCCGCCACACCCCCAGATCGTCGCCGCCGCGGTGAGGCAGAAACACAGGGAAGACACTGCGATCCTCTTCATACAGGCGTCTCCATGAATGGCGTTCTGCAATTTTCCATGCTCAAGGGCCTCCTGGTATCGCCCGGCCATGACACGCGATGCATACGGATGGGTTCTTTGATCGCATGCGCGCCGCATTGAAGTCGGGCCCGTGCGGGTTGAATCGGAAGCCGGCGCCCACCGCGGAATGACACGCAGTGCAGTCACGCTCAGCGTGGCACGACGCGCACGATTCAAGACTCTGCCGCGCTGCCTGTCCGTGTCCCAGGCTGAAGCCGCGAAACGCGTCGTGGTAACCCTTTTGGCCGATTCGCGCCGTTGCGACGAGTCCCGCCCGCTGGTGGCAGCTCTGGCAGAACTGCGCGGGGTTATGGCAATCGCTGCAATTCGCTTCGCGCGCGTAGGCCGAGCTCGGATGACGCGTGACGAAATTCTGAGGGTGGTAACGAGACTGCCGGCCTCCGTCAGGGCGGTGACACTCGAGACACATCGATCTCTCGTGGCAGGTCTCGCACGTCCGGGGGCTGGCGCTTGCCATGGGGCCGTGTCCCTCCCTGAATTCCAGCGTGTGGCTCGACGGCTTTACGCGTGCCCATAGCAGGCCCGCCACGCGTCCGGTGGCGCCGGGTGGCATCGCTGCCACGACGCGCGGCAACGCCCCGACATGGCAGCTCGTGCAGCTCTCGCGCGCGTGACAGCTTGCGCATGTCATCGGGTGTGCGTTTGCCTCCGCCCCGTGCCGTTCCCTGAAGTCCACTGTGTGACTCGACGGTTTCGCGCGTGACAACCGCGCGCCCACTGCGCGTCCCGGACCGGCGGCCGGGAGCGCCGCAATCACGCGCGACGGCACGCCGACGTGGCAGCTCATGCAGCTCTCGCGTGTGTGACAGCTCGCGCACGTCGCGCCCGATTGCTGTGCCTCCCGTCCATGCGCGCGCAACCAGCCGGCCGCCGAATGGCTCGGCGGCACCAGCTGCGAGGCCGCGTAGGTCGGTGTCCGTTCGTCGAGCGCCAGCGCGAGAATCACGGGCGACTCGGGGGCATTCACGTGACAGGTGATGCACAGATTCCGCGAGTGGCAAGTGGCGCAGCTGGCCGCGATGGCGTTCGGGCCCGAGGTCGTGCCCGCTACTCGCGCTGCCCTGCCGTGGCCGCCGAGCAGGAAATCCGGCGCGTTGTGCGACTGAGGCTTGGGGAAGCGCGCGATGACATCGCGGGTCAGGCTCGGAGCGTCGGTCAGTCGCAAGTGACAGGTCGCGCACGCTGCGCTCGCGACATCCACATGCGGCGCCTTGAGTCCGTGACAATCCAGGCATTGACCGACTACGGCGTGCTGCACGGCCATCCGCGGCGCGCCGGTGACGTTGTGACAGGCGGAGCAGTTTTGGATCAGCGCGCTGTCAGCGGGGTGCCCCGCGACCGCAGCGCGGCTGTGTGCCTCGTGAGTGAACCGCAGGTTGCCTGGGCGCGGCCCTGTTCGCGGCTCCCACGTAACTCGCGGCTTCACCACACCGTCGTGACACGATGCGCAGCGTGCCGGATCTGGCCACATCGGCTGTCCCGGCTCGACGACACCGGCGTGGCACGTGACACAGAGCGGAAACAAGCTGGCGTGTTTGTCGTGTGGAAAGGATTCTTGTGGCGCTCGGCTCACCTGAGGCGCGGCGACCAATGCTCCCGCCGCGAGAAGGCCGGCTGCCAAGGCCGAACCGACACGCGTGAGCAGGCTCATTGTCCGGTCCTGTGAGCCGGAGGCAAGGGCGTGCGATCGGCGCCGGAGCCGAAAGCGACACTCAGTCCCGCCCGGATTCGGAACTGATCCAGGGACGATGCGCTCGGGTCGGGCCTCTGACGATCATCGCTGACGAGAGCAAGGTCGCTCCAGATGCGTTGCTGCGAAGTGACTTGCCACTCGGCGCGACCACCGATCCAGCGGCTCGTTGCGTCGAGATAGCGCAGCTCCAGCGGCCGCGCCAAGGACCCACCGTATAGATCGAACGAGAATGTCTCGTTGGGTGAATACGTCACCGTGCCGTCGGCAAAACGCGAAGCGGCGCCGGGTCCGTGCTCGAGGCCGAAATCGCCGTCGAGTGTCCAGCGGGTGTTGAATGTCGCGGTGGCGCCGCTGCTCGCGCGCCACCCACGGCTCTCGAGATCGGGCACGAGCGCGGTGGAGACATTCGCATTCTCGTATTGATACCGTTCTCCCCGCCCGTGCAGTAAAAGCCAATCGGTGGGTCGAACCTGTGCCGAAATGTTCACCGCATTGTACGGCACCGGGCTGAATGCGCCCCAGAGTGTCCACAGGCTGAAGTAGGGATGGTAACGGCGCGCTCCTGCCGTTACCGAAAATCGCGAGTGCAAATAGGTGAGCGCGAAATCGGCACTCCCCAGATGTCCTTCGGCAATGTTGTAGTCGAGTCCGCCGGCTGCACGAAATGCCGCGACGCTTGCGCCGAGCGAGAACGCCGTGCGCTCCGAGACGAAGTAATGGTTTTGCGGATCGATCTCTCGCCGGTACTCCGCGCGGACGTCGACATCCCTCACGTGCAGCGCCGCCTCGGCGCCCGCTACGAGCTGCCTGTTGCTCGGTCGCCACTCATCGAGAGGATTGAGCGCCGGGCTGGCCGCCGAAATAGCGGCTGCCTGCCCGAGACCCCAGCCCCCGTAACCCGTGAAATCGAGCGACGCCTTGTCCCACCGAACCCTCAGCAGACCGCCGTCGAAGCCGACCGGCTCGAGTCGCGACGCGACGAGCTGGCGCCCGGCGCGTGCGATGACAACTGAGCGCTGGTACTCGAGATACCCCTCGATGAACTGCCCCGACGGAACGGTGCCTGGCCACACTCGATCGCGTCCGAGATCTCCCACGAGCCGGCCGGTCGCGTGGAGGGCAAGTCCCTCGACGCCGAGGCCCCAGATGACCAGGCTAGCGGAGGTCGTGACGGGGATCGCGCGCAACACGGGGCCCGGCAAAAAGAAAAAGCAATAATCGCCCGCGCCGCACCGGACCGCGTGGCCATCCGGCGTCTCCAGTCCACCGTCGGGAGAGGGGACCACTAACCCGACCGGGATGCTATCGGAGACGAGGCCACGAAACGAAACGGTCTGTGCGGTGGCGTCAACACGAACACGGTAATCCTGGGCCGCTACTGACGCGGCGCCCGCCACCATGATGAACGCGGCAACCGGAATTGACGCGGCAATCTGAGCGCGGATGCGCGTCATTGTGGCCGCGACGTGATGAGTCTCGAGCGATAGACGCCGGGTTCGGCGAGGAAGTGGCAGACGCTGCATTCCTTCTGGTCGTAGTGCCCCTTTGCCTTCGTTGCGTGGCAGGTGCTGCAGAAGCTTCGCGTCGGCGTCAGCTCCGCGATCGTCGTCGCGGTGTGGCACGCGTCGCAGCGCTGGTGCGCGGTCTCGAGCGTCCGATGCGCAAACTTGGGCTCGGCGATCGTGTGACACGCCGAGCAGTTACGGCCGGCGGCGTGGTGGTCGCTGTGGCAATCCTTGCACTGCGCCTGCGCCATCGAAGGCACCAACGTCACGGGTGTCGTATGGCACTCCAGGCAAGTGCGCTTGGTGTGCACCGCGTGAAAAAAGTCTACCGGCCGCGGACGGGGGTCATGGCCGGGCACCGTTACCGTCATCGTCGTGTGCTTGACGGCCGTGTACTCGCTCGTCGTGTGGCACGTCGTACAGCGGCTCGACGCTGGCGCCTGATGGTGGCAGATGGCGCAGCCGCGCGGTGGCTTGAACGTGAGGAGGCCAACGCCCGTCCCAGTCACATGACAGACGAGGCACGCAAGCTTTGCGTGCCTCGCGTGAGGAAAGGGGTCGGCCGTTGCGGGTGGCGCTCGGGAGAGAGGCGCGCCGGCGTAATTCGCCACGGGCTGTACATCGTCCCGATCGAGGAGCATCGCATCATCGTCGGATTCCGCCGATGGACCGCTGCTTCGGACCGACGCCATCGTCACCGAATGCCGGGAATCCGCATAGGCCGCATCGGGCGAGGGTGGAGCCGTGGTCGTGCCCACCCGCCGCAGCGCCTTGGTTGTGTCGAAGGGAAGGGGCGGCCGCAACCGTCCACGGCTCCGCACGCTCAGGTGACATCCTTCGCAATCGCTCGCGTCAACCTTCGCGGCGTGCGGCACGTGGCAGGTGAGGCATTGCGAGGCGATTTGCTTGTGGCTCGCGCCAACATGGAAAGGATTGTCGCGCCAATTCGCGTGACAGCCCGCCATCGCGCAGGACTTCACCGCCGCCGCCGCCGTCTTCTGCAGGTGCGGATTGTGGCAGGTTCCGCACTTTCCGCCATGAGGATCCTTCGCTTCATCGAAGTCTGCGAGAACCTTTTGCATCTTGTGGCACGCGAGACACTCAGTCTGCCCGGGGACCAGCGTGCCCCGTGCCGAGTCACGCGTTGCGAGTAAGGGAACGTCGGCCGTGAACGCGTGGCAACTGATGCAATGGAGGTCCGTCTGCTCCGACATTTTGCCGAGCGCGATGTTGGTTTCGCTCGCCTTGTGGCAGCCGCTCTGGCCACACGTCTCGTTCACCGACGCGAATCGATGCAGCTCGACCCCGTGACACGTTACGCACTGAATGTTCTTGAGCGCGCTCGAGTCGGACTCCAGATGCACGCGGTGTCCCGCTGTCGATGCGACACGTTGCCAGGTAGCCGTGTCCTTCGTGACGTGGCAGGTCTCGCAGACCTTGTTCGGCACCTTGGCGTGCTTGCCGATTTTCTCGGGTCGCTCCGCGACCCACAGGTAAACCTGCCGCGCGCTTGCGTACAGAGACTGCTGATGGCAGTCGTGACACGATAGCTTGGCGTGCTTGTTGGTCGTGTCGCCGAACTTCTGGAACGCCGGGTTCATGATGTGACACCCGACGCAGAAGTCGTTCGAGTGCTGGGTATAGTTCCAGGTCACGGTGCCCATAGCGGCGACGCCGGTAATCAGCACGACGGCTATCGCCGCGAGCGCCAGCTTGACGCCGCTCGTGCGCGAGGTCAGCCAACCGCGTATCGCAACGCGCCGCACGAACAGGAACCAGAGGACGAACGCGGCAACAGCGGCCCCGACGACAACCCCGCCGATTTGCACCCACTGCGGGACAGTGTTCAGCAGAAACCGCACGACGTGTGCGATGCCGCCGGGGAGCGGCGACTGGACGACGATCGAGTCCGCGGGCGCGGCGTGCGCCTGCTGAAGCGCCGCCGCCGAGCGCAGAACGCGGACGACGCCAGTGAACTGTATGCCGATCACGACTTACTGTGAGATCGGTTCACCTACCAGGGGTGCGCGAGAAACATGCATCGAACGATTGAACTTGCCGCCGATCGGACCGGTCATGCCGGCCTGAACACTAGGTGACGCAGCCGGCAATGCGTAGTAGGTCGTGATGTAATTGATCGTGGCGATCAGCAGCGCCTCACACAGGAACGGATTGTGAACGCCCTTCGAGTTGTCGGCGTTGGTTTGGCCAAACTCGCCGCAGAGCCGCGCGTTGAATTCAGCGCCCTCGGCCGGTGTGATGACGAGGTCCGTGTTGCTCCATTCCGTTGGTCTCGAGGCTCTTACCTGGGCCAGAAGACCACCGTCAGTCGGCGACGCCTGGAGCGAGCCGTTGCCGTTGGAGTCCACCCAGAGTTGATCGGCGAAGAACTTCATCCGGGCGCGGACGGTTGTGAACGCCGAGACAGCCACCGCGGCGTTGGCGTGACAGCCCGAAGCCGCGCATGTCTGCCACGACCGGGCGCTTTCCGTGTAGGCACATGTCTTGTCGGCCGTCGGCTTGCCCGCGGCGTCGAGGCACGGAATGGGCCGCATCAAATGACCCGTCGCCTGGAACGTGAACGCGCCGGTCGCCGCGTCGGTTACGGTGAACTTGGCGATGTGACACCCGGCGCAGAGCTTCGGGTTAAGCGTTGTCGCGTGTGACCCATAGATGCGCGCCGTGTCGTATGAAAAACCTGGCGGCCGCCAGCCGGCAAATCCCAGCAGCATCGCGCCCTGTGGAGCGTGTGGTGAGCTCGTTCCGATCTCCGGCTCGCTGCGCCGGTTATGGCACTTCATGCAGAGATTCTGATCGGGATCCTGGGTTGTTACCGCAAAGCGCAGCTGGCTCGGGTTCCCTGAACCGTGCGGATCATGGCAGACGGCGCAGGCCGCTACGGGCTGATAACTCGTCGCCGAGTCTTTTTCGATGTAATTCACGTCGACGCCCCACCGCAGGAGCGCCGCCCGGCCTTCGTGGCAACCGGCGCACGTCGCGTTCGAGGCGCGTGAAGCATTTACGGTCGCGTGTCGTGACGCCTTCCACTCTTCCAGGAACGGAGTGTGGGTACCGGTGTGACAGTCGCCACAATTACCAGTGCCGGCCATGCTTAGCTTCGCGAGCGGTCGTATCAGGTTTCCCTGGCCGACGCCTTCAACGTGCTGCAATCCCGCGCCGTGACAACTCTCGCACTGAACGTCGTAATACGCCGAGTCCTTGACCGCATCGTATCCGGCCACGGTACCCATCGCCTTATTGCCACTGCCTGTCACAGTATGGCAGCCGTAGCAGGCCGGCGCCTCGCCCGGACTTGCTTTCAGTTTCGCGTAGGCACCCGCATGCTTGGTCGCTTTCCAGCTGGCCTGGAAATCGACGTGGCAATTGCCGCACGTCGTCTGCTTCGTCGTCGCGTCGAAATAGCCGAGGAATCCTGAGGCGGCGTCAGGCGGTGGATTGAATGGGCCCCGATCACGGAAGACGATTTTGTCGCTGGCACACCCGGCGAGCGAGACAGCGGTGATGAACGCTGCCGTCAGCAGACCGTAGGCTCGTGCGCGCGATGGCGCCCCGCGCACCTGGTTTTGTAGTGTAGACGAGCGGGCGGTACGGGTGGGATCTACTCCGTGCCGCGGGGTGTTGCAAACAAGCGCAGTGACAGACGGGTCGTGCATGGCGCTGTGTTGTAGGCTCGTTGAGGGCGAAATCATGCGTTACGCAAGCCCACCGAGGCATTCGACTGTGCGACTCTAACTCTACGACACTAATGCTAGCGTCAGTCTCGCAAAAAGTAAGTCAGGGAACCTTCCGATAAGTTGTCAGGTGATTCACCACCCCTACCACATCAACGTTTTTTTGCCTGCTCAATAGCGGCGCTAATGTCGGCGGCGTGGTCGGTGTATTCCGGAAGATTGCGCGCTTTCTCGGCGGACTCCGCCGCGAGGAGCCGTCGCCGGAAGTTCCTGCCAGCGGCGGCGTCACCGCGCGCATCCGCCGCTCGCGCGGCGAGCGCCAAGCCAAGCAAGTGCGTCGGGTGCTGCGCGAGGATCGTGTCGCCCTGCGCCGTCGCGCTCGATACATCGCCGGTCACGAGCGCAACGAGGCCCACGTCATAGCGCCGATGAGCGTCGAGCGGTGTAAGCGCCTCGAGTGCCCCCAGCGCCATTGGCCCAAAGAACGCGGCACTGTCTTTTTTCCCCTCGCTCGAGAGCCGCATGACCCGATTGAACAATCGATCGGCGCGCTCTTCCGGCGACATCGCTGAAATATCCGGCGCTTGCACCGCACCGGTGCCGAACGGTACACTCTGTCCGGAGTCGCCCCCGGACCCGCGTGAACCGAACTGAATTACCGAGAGCACGATCAGGGCGAGGATTGCCAGAGCCGGCACGCCCCACCGCAGCGCATTCGAGCCTGAAGTCGATTGCGCGGGCGTATTGCGTCCGTGAATCGACGAACCGCAGTTATGGCAAAAATGCGCGCTGGCGTTGAGCTTCGTTCCGCAATCGCTACAAAACCGGGGATTTGCCGCTGGAGTATTCGTTGCCATGGTACGGGAAGTGGATGGCTAATGGGCGACTTCGAGTACGTCGACTGACCGTCGACTAGTGTGTGGTTGTCTCGGGTGCTGTCCATCGCCGAACGAGGATTGCGACGAGGGCCAGCCCTCCGACCACGAGGAGCACCGGGATAACATAGAGCAGAATGTTGAGCCCCGTCATGGTAGGGTCGAGCAGAATCCACTCACCGTACTTGGAGACGAAGTATGCTTTGACCTGGTCCGGTGTATTGCCCGCCCGCAACTTGTCACGCACTACGGCCCGCATCTGCAGCGCGAGATCGGACGGCGAGTCCTGGATGGATTCGCCCTGGCATACCGGGCAGCGGAGGGTCGACGCGACCGCCGTCGTTTGGGCCTCGAGCGCGGAATCCGGGGCCGTCGTCGTCGTCGTCGATGGACGTGAAGGTGTTGTGACGTCTTGCGCGCGCGTGGGCGCCGCAACGCAGGTTGCGACAGCCACGGCTACGGTCGCGAGTGCAGCGTATCTCACGGAACCCGCGAGCGCGGCATCGCGCCGGCGGCAGTCGCATTCGGCAGCAGGGAATCAATCCATTGATGCAGAATGTTCGCCGAGACGGGGCCCACCTGCTTGTACGCGATGCGTCCGGTCGCGTCGACGATGAATGTCTCGGGAACGCCGTATACACCGTAGTCGATGGCGGTCAGCGCGCCGGGATCCAATAGGGCCGGGTAACTCTGGCCGCCCATCTCGCCGATCCACCGCGTTGCCGAGGCCGCGCTGTCATTGTATAGCACGCCAATGAAGCGCGCGGGCCGGTCGGCGTATTGCCGAGCCGTCTCGCTGAGCGTCGCGTGTTCGCTGCGACAAGGCCCGCACCACGACGCCCAGAAATTCACGACTACAACCTTGCCGACCAGTCCGCCGAGGCGGACAGTATCACCGAGCGGCTGCATGAGCGGCCCATCGCCGGGCGCGAAGACCGTCAGCGTGAAGTCGGGGGCGGCATGTCCCGGAAGCGGAGAGGGGATTGCAGCCGGGTCGCGAGAAAATCCATAGGCGAACAGCGCGATTATTGGCGCTGCCGCGAGCACAGCGATGCCGGCGCGCTTCCAATTCATGGATCGGTGCTTACAATGGTCCGGTCCGCCACCGCTGGATCCGCGAGCGACGGCGACGACGCGCTCCGACCGCCGTAGCCCAGGCCGATGACCGCTCCGATCACAATCACTAGCCCACCGAACCAGATCCACGGAACGAATGGCTCGACGATCACCTTCACCGTCGCGTTGGCGCCACTCGATTCGAAGGCCATGAGATTGACGTAGAGGTCGCCCGTAATACTGCTGCGCACAGCCGGCGTCGGCACCGGCTGGTCCGACACCCGGTAGTAGTTCATTCGCGGTTCTAGGGTTCCAATGATTGCACCGTTCTTGCCGACTACATCCATCGTGGCGCCGATCACCGACCGCTGCGGTTCCTCTCGGCCCCACAGGTTCTTCAGTCGCACCGTACGGCCGGCGACGGTGAGCGTCTGGCCCGGCGTGAGCGTCGCCTCGCGCTCCGAGCGAAACGTCGACGATGCCGTGATTCCCAGCGCGATCAACAGCACGCCAATGTGCGCAACGTATCCACCGTATCGGCGGCGATTGCCGGCGACCAGGCGCACGAGTGCTGTCGGCCAGCTCTCGCCGTGCGCGCGATGCCGGGCGCGCATGCCGATCCAGAACTCCCGCACGTTGCTCATCGCCGCATACCCGACGAACGCGAACGCGAGAATCGCGTAGATGCTGCGTGCTCCCGCGATCACCGCAATCGCACCAAGGATCACCGCGGCGATGCCCGGTGGATACAGTCGCTTGCGAGCATCGGCCCACGTAGTGCTGCCCCATGGAAGCGCGGGCCCCACGCCCATGAGGAAGAGAAGCGACACCATCGCTGGGAGTGCCATCCGGTTGAAGAACGGCACCCCGACGCTGACTTTGACGCCGCGCACTGCTTCGGCGACGAGCGGATACAGAGTGCCGACGAGCACCGTCAGCATTACCGCGGTGAGGAAGAGATTGTTCAGCAGGAACACCGTTTCGCGCGACGCGGCGCCGCCCAGTTTCCCCTTCGTCTGAATGCGTTCCGAGTTGCCGGCAACCAGCATCAGCGTGGTCACGAGGACGATCGCGATGAACACGAGAAAGTAGTAGCCGATCGCGCCCGTCGTGAACGCGTGGACGGACGAAAGGATGCCGGAGCGGGTAAGGAACGTGCCGAGGATCGTCAGCACGAACGTCGCGACGCACAGGTTCAGGGTCCACAGCCGGAGCATGTTGCGCCGCTCCTGCACCATCACCGAGTGGAGATAGGCGGTCGCCGTGAGCCACGGAAGAAAAGACGCGTTCTCGACCGGATCCCACGCCCAGTAGCCGCCCCAGCCGAGCACCTCGTAAGACCACCACATGCCGGCGATGATCGCGGCGGAGAGAAATCCCCAGGACGTGAGCATCCAGCGCCGCGACAGGATAGACCAGTCGTTCGATGCCGCCTCGTTGGAGAAAATGGCGCCGAGGGCGAATGCGAATGGCACCGCCATTCCAACGTAGCCGAGGTACAACAACGGCGGGTGAACCGCCATGAGATAGTGGTTCTGCAGCAACGTGTTCGGACCCGGACCGTCGGCTGGTACCGGGAACACGGGCAGAAACGGATCGGCGGGGCCCACGAGCAGAATCGCGAAGAACGCGGCGACCGCGAGCAGTGTCATCACCGCGTACGGAACGAGATTTCCGAGGCGGCGACGGTGAAGCGCCACGACGGCTGCCGAGTAGAGGCCCAGCACCCAGGCCCAAAAAAGGATAGAGCCCTCGAGCGCGCCCCACAGCGAAATGATAGTAAAGAGCAGTGGCGTGGAGCGGCTGCCCACCGCCGCCACGTACGACACCGAGAAGTCGTGCGTGACGAGCGCGACAACCATCGACCCCGCCGCGATGGTGACCAGCAGGAAGTTCGTGTAGACCGCGCCGTACACCAGCTGAAGCCATTCCCGCCTGCCGGTGCGTATCGCTATCGGGGTGAGGATCGCTCCAAATGCCACCGCTGCCAGCGATACCAGCAACGCGTTGTGCGCAATCAGACCTATCACTTTGTCGACTGCTGTATGAGCGTCTTGTACTTCTCGTGCGCTTCCTCGCCCGGTTTGGGCGGACGGTACTCGTTCGAGTGTTTCACCATCAGGCCCGTTGCATCGAACACACCGGCCGTACCGACGCGTCCTTCGACGACGACACCCATGCCGTCGCGGAACATCTGCGGGGGAGCGCCGGTCGAGTGAACCTGCATCTCACGTGCGCCGTCGGTAACCGTGAAGCGCAGATCGAGTGTCTGCGCGTTCCACTTCACCGAGCCCGGCTTCACCTGTCCGCCGAGGCGCACCGGCACACCCACGCCCTCGTTGCCCTTCGCCAGCAGCTCCTTGGGCGTTAGAAAGAACACCACGTTCTTCTGCAGGCCGCCGAACAGCAACCACGCGAACACCGCGACGATGACGGCCGCACCTCCAATTATCCACGCGCGTTTCATTGACTCTTCTCCCCGCTGCGCTGTTGCGCAATGCGTTCATAGTCGGCCCGGGCGCGCCCACCCTTTCGGACAAGTCGCAATGAATATCCGAGCAGGACGATCCAAGTCACCGTGTACGCCGCGATGATGAAATTCAGGTTCGACGCCGCTGTTATCATTGGCCTCCCATTGCGGCCGCCTCGGCCATGTGCTCGACCGCTCGCTCGAGACGGGCGATCTCGTACCGCCTGCGGATGAAATAGATCATAACCAGCAGCAGCGCGATCGCATTCAGCCGCAGCCCCATCGTGTACCTGGGGTCGAGGGTGGCCGGGCTCGACGGCGGCTGATGGAGCGTGCGCCACCACTTCACCGACATGTACACGATCGGAACGTTGAGTGCGCCGATCGCCCCGACCGCCGCGCTCCATCGCGCCTTCTGCTGCGCGTCGTCGGTAAAGGCGCGCAGAGCAAGATAGCCGATAAAGATCAGGAACAGCACCAGCGTGGATGTCAGGCGCGCGTCCCATACCCACCATACACCCCAGGCCGGACGCCCCCAGATCATGCCCAGCATCAGCGTGAGGCCGTTGAACGTCGCACCCACCTCGGCCGCCGATGCGGCGATCAGGTCGTCGTTCTCCCGGCGTTGCCACAGGTACCGCACGCTGAAGACGAGCACCACGAAGAACGAGAGGAAAGTCATCCACGCCGCCGGAACGTGCACGTACATGATTTTCTGCAAATGCCCCATGTCTCCCTCGGCGGGAGACGTCAGGATGGCATAAGCCTGTGCGGCGATCACGGCGCCGAAACTCACGAACGCCAGCCAGATGCTGGTGCGCGGCGGGCGT
>DHJM01000181.1:5431-6278 GCA_002404335.1 Gemmatimonadales bacterium UBA4720 | reverse complement strand
GGAAAGAGCAGTAGCGGAAGGAGAACTTCGCGCGCGCGGCTGCGGCTCGCCATCGACGAGTAGAAAGTGCCAAGCACCACGAGCCCCACGACTCCGAGCGCCAGGACGCCGAGCAGCGACGGCCAACCAGCGGGGATCCGCACCCCGAACAGCACGATGCCCGCGGTCACGACGATTGCCACCATTAGTGTCAGGAACATCAGATTCCCGAGCAACTTTCCGGCAAATATCGTCCAGCGCGGTCCTGGATACTGCAGCAGTGGTTCGAGGGCACCGCTCTCGAGCTCCACCTGGAAGGACCGATTGAACGCGAGCACGCCGGAGAACAGCGTGGCGAGCCACACCGCCCCGACCGCAGCGTTACGCAGCGCTTCTGCATCAGGGCCGAGTGCCAGTCCGAGAAGAACGAGGATCGTGACGCCGAGTGACGCAACACTGTTGAACCCGGCCTTTGCCCGGAGCTCGGTGGTGACGTCCTTTCTCGCGATGGCGCGCACGCGCCGCCAATCATCTCGCCACGTCATCAGCGCGTCTCCGAGATCGAGGTGGCGCGCTCGCGAGGGGCGCGCTCCGCATGCGCGGCTTCGATACGTCCCTCGACCAGAGTGAGTGTGCGGTCGAGCGTCGCTTTGGCGGGGGCGAGTTCGTGCAGCGCCACCAGCGCCGCACCCCCGGACCGCACGACGTCGCCAATCACGGAGTTCATGAGATCGACACCCTCGGCGTCGAGATTGCTGTAGGGCTCGTCCAGCAGAAGGACCCGGGGATTGCGCAGGATGAGGCGCGCGAGCGCCAGCCGCCGCTGCATCCCGGCAGAAAATCCGCGCACGCGGTCACCGGCGGCGTA
>DHJM01000181.1:4920-5354 GCA_002404335.1 Gemmatimonadales bacterium UBA4720 | reverse complement strand
CGAACCGCAGGTTCTCGCGTGCCGTAAGGTCGTCGTACAGTCCGGGCGTGTGCGCCAAATACCCGATTTGACCGCGGACGCTGCTGGCATCGCGCACGATATCGAGCCCGTTGATAGCACCGGTGCCGGCGTTCGGATTGAGCAGTGTCCCGAGGATCCGCAGCACCGTGCTCTTCCCGCTGCCGTTCGATCCCAGCAGCCCCACGGCTTCGCCGCGGCGCACTTCGAGCGAAACTCCGCGCAGCACCCATCGTGCGCCGAAGCGCTTGCCAAGACCAATGACGTTGATCGCTCGATCGGGCTGGCCGTTGACCATCGGATGAAGCTGTGGGCGGAGGTGACATGCGGTACGGAGCACGATCGGAACCACCAATATAAAGCGTGATCGCGCTCAGCGTCCGCCCGGCCCCGGCGCGCCGATGACGGTTCCGCTC
>DHJM01000181.1:1568-4890 GCA_002404335.1 Gemmatimonadales bacterium UBA4720 | reverse complement strand
ACCGCGCGTTGTAATCGTTGAGATTGTTCCCCAGGAAAATGGCGTTCCCTGTCGACGGTTGGAGTCCGAGCGTCCTGAAATCGTTCTGTGCCCACCTCTCGGTTTCGTACCGGAACGTCATCCCCCATTCGGGCGTCACGAAATAAGTCGCGAAGAGCATCATCGGCTGAAACTTCTGCGTCACCTCCGGAAGGTCCGATGCAGTGGCGTTGAAATTCTGCGTCGCGGTTCCGCCGGTGGGAGTGAGCGGGTTGAAAGTCGCCATTCGGAACTTTGCCCGCGAGGCGTCCAGGCGCCCCCCCGCCTCGAACCGATCCGGAACGAAAGCCGCCCGGAACCCCGCGCTGACCGTCCTTATCTCGTCGTGGTTGTTGGCGACCCAATCATAGGTAGGGTTGTTCAGCTGACCGTTGGCGCGGTACTGGGAGCGGAGCCGCGTGAGAAACCTCTCGTTCGTCAGGCTGCCGTCCACGGAGAATCGATCCGTGAGGGCCCACGAGATGTCGCCTTCCTGCATGTTGTTCCTGTCGCTCTGCAATCCGTACGCGGAGTGCGGGTACTCGTCGTGTCCGACCGTCCAGCTCCCCGACATCGTCAGCTGATCGAGCGGGGTCACCGTCGCCAGCAGATTCGTTCGCTCACGATCGCGATCCGCCTGGTCGAAGCGACGATGCAGTGGCTGGTCATCGGTGGTGTTCTGGATGTACTCTCCATGAATCCGCCGCCGCCCTGTCGTGTAGCTCGACCTGAGCGACATCCAGTCGAACACACCAACGTCGAGGCTAAAGTGCGGCGACCCCTCCCGCAGATCGGCTACGTTGCGCGCCTCGCTTCGCTTCCAGGTCTCCCAGCCGTATCCAGCGGAGAAAGTCAGCGGCACCGCGCCCGGACTTTACAGAGTGGCATTCTTGGCACAGGCAGTTGCCTGTCATCCGAATCGCGACGGTAAAGTCTGGGCGTCGTGAACTGTCACCTGGCAACTATGCTACTGACACCTCCCGCCCCATTCATTGCAGTTGACGTTCAACTCGACTCCTACGGGTCAGCCGCCGAACCACGCGGCGCCGACAAGCCCTAGGGCGACCAGCGTGGAGAACACGCCCGGCGGAAGAAAGAAATATCCCCAGGTGAGGCCAGCGATGAGCACGAAGCACGCGGCAAAGGACCACCGCGCAATTGGGATCACCGACAGAGCCTCGGGCGACATCGATCCGAACTGCCACGCGAGGATTGCGGCGAAGACGAGAAACACCGAGACGAAGAAACCGAATCCGCTGAAGAAATCCCAGTAGGA
Source organism: Gemmatimonadales bacterium UBA4720 (assembly GCA_002404335.1). GTDB lineage: Bacteria > Gemmatimonadota > Gemmatimonadetes > Gemmatimonadales > Gemmatimonadaceae > UBA4720. The sequence goes on along the minus strand of DHJM01000181.1, from coordinate 3,596 downwards.
CCGGTCGAAACCCTGAACGTGAAATCTGACGCTGCGCATTCCGTCGACGACGCCATCCGCGTTCCACCGCGGATCCACTCGACGGAAGCCGATCGTATGGCCAAGCGCGAAAAGCACCAAAAGTGCCGAGGAAATCCTGTAAAGAAGGGAAGCGCTCATTGCCGACCGGGTTGAGGTCACACAACTATAACTCGAGTGCTCTGGCGCGGGGCAGGCAGGAATCGTCAATATTCCCGGGTCATGCCGACGCAAGGCACTCTGTTACAGTGGGAAAACTTCTACATCATCGTGGGATCGTCTGCGGGCGCGCTCACGGGGCTGCAGTTCGTGGTCATGGCACTCGTGGCGGACTCGCCGACGCGAGCCGATACGGGTACGATCGACACTTTTGGCACCCCGACGGTCGTTCACTTCTGTGCCGTGTTGCTGGTTTCCTCGATCCTCAGCGCGCCGTGGCCCACGCTCTGGCAGGCCGCCACCGCCGTCGGCATCTGTGGAGCAGCGGGCGTCATCTACAGCCTGATCGTCGTGCGGCGAGCGCGACGCATAACGGCATACAAGCCGCAAATGGAAGACTGGATCTTTCACTGCGTGCTTCCGCTGGTGGCGTACGCAACGCTACTCGTCGCCGGAGCTACGCTCACGATCCGGCACGTGCCCGCGCTTTTTGGAGTTGCGCTGTATTCCCTGATTCTACTCTTCGTCGGCATCCACAACGCCTGGGACACCGTTACGTACGTGGCTGTTGCGTTGAGGCCGCCGCCGTCGACCGGGGAAGGGACCCCTCCACATTGAGTTGCCTCCTAACGCGGGGAACGCTTTGCGCGGCTACTCGCGCTCTTGGTTGATCCCGGGATCCGCCGGATTGATCATCGATCTTGTCATCCGTCAAAAGCGCCACTGCCGATATACAATGCTCACGTCCCCCGTCCGGCTCGGCACGACGTACGGCGGACGCGTGGGAATCGTCACGCCGGGAACTGGCGGAATCCCGGGCCGGCGCGCAGCAAGGTCAAAGTCTATACGGTCGCCTGCGGGAATCGAGAACGCGACGATCGCGCCGGTATCGGGAACGGCCCAGTATTGCATCACCCAGTCCCGCGCGCGAAGCCGGTATCGCGTCGTGTCGACGACGCGTCCGTCGATCGACGACGTGAGCACTTTGGCGCCGCGCGCGCGCATCACCAACCCGGTGGTTCCCGCGGGCGCGGTGACACGGAGCACGACGCGCCTGGCGCCGTTGCTCACCGAATCGAGAACCAGCGTGGCATTCGGTGCGCCGAGCGGTACGCGTTGGACCTTTCTGCCGGCGAAGCGGCCTGCGTCCGACAGGCGCCCTGTCCACGCCGGAGTGGGCCCGGCCGTCCCTTGCCCGATCGCGTTGCGCGTCCACGCATTCGTCGAGCCGCCGAGCGTGCCGAGCCAGGCGTCGCTCGAGTCTGCATTCTCGGCGTACACCAGCGCGCTCCGCAGAGGATGGTCAGCGCTCGGACGCACCGTGAGCGCAGCGATCACCAGACACACCACTCCCGCGCCGGCGAGCCATGGCGCGCCCGACCACCGCGCGTCGCCGGCGATGACCCCGAGTTGCGGCGCGAGCAGAAGCGTGACGAGCGACGCCACCACACACAGCGCGATGGCGCCCGTGCCCGCGACGCCGAGCATCACCACCGAAACACCGTAGATGAAACCGACGAGAATGAGCAGCGTGACGACGGCGGCCGTCCACTCGGCTACCTCGCGTCCGCGCGTGAGGAGCGCTGCGCCCGCGGCGAACAGGAGAGGCCAGGCGAAAAGGTAGCTGACACCAGGCACGCGTATGGCGAGCGCGAACGCAAGGACGAGCCAAACGATGAGAGCGCCGACGTGAAGCCCGCGAGGAGTGGACCATCGCTTGGCAAGCGCATAGCACGCAGCGGTCACCGATAGCGCGAGCAGCATGATGGCGGTCGCAAACAGCCCATTCCATACTGCTGGACCGTGAAGCATTCTACCGACCACCCACCCCACGGCGCCCGACAGCACGAG
>DHJM01000181.1:1102-1467 GCA_002404335.1 Gemmatimonadales bacterium UBA4720 | reverse complement strand
GCGAGAATCACGAGGGGGAGCTCGAGTCCCTGCGGATAAACAACAAGGCCGATTATCGGCAGGTCGAAGAACACGCCATCGCCGGTACGCGGGCGCGGCAACTGCTCGGTTCCGAATGTGCGCGTCATCGCGAGCATCTGCGAACCGTGATGCTGCAGGCTGCCCGGATTCAGATGCGCGACATCGTCGTGACTCGTGTGGTAGCGCTCGACCCCGTCGGCAAACGCAAAATTGAGCGCGGGAAGGTCGAGCACGGCGACTTCCGAAAGGTCGGTGTCGTTTGGCAGTGTTCGATAGATCGTCGCGTAGACTGAGCCAGCGGTCGCGTCGCGCGCGCTGCGCAGCGCTCGAGCTGCGTCGAGGTT
>DHJM01000181.1:0-932 GCA_002404335.1 Gemmatimonadales bacterium UBA4720 | reverse complement strand
GACGCCGCCGGTCCAGCCTCGACGCCGTCGTAGTGCGCCATGATGAGCACCGCCTTGCCGTTCGGATCGGTGCCCGGAAGCCGGGCGAGAATGTTCTGAACGCGCCCGGCTTCCCGATAGCGCGTGCCGATCGCGGTCGCTTGCTGGATTTGCGGGCTGAGCCCCAGCGCGGAGAGCTGGCCGACGATGTAATCGCGCACTCGATCGTGATCCGCAGTGCCCATTGGATGCGGGCGCTGCGCGATCTGCTCGACGTGCCGCATCGCCCGCTCGGCGGAGAAGACCGTATCGGGGGCGGTCGACGGAACGGCACTTGGAGGCCGCGCGACACGGAGAATCGATGCCGCCGATAGGAGGAGGAGGCCGAGTGCGACACCGATTCGTTTGAGCATCGGTAACACATCCCGCGTGAAGTGAACCTGTTGTCGAGCTAAGCGAGCAACACGCTATGGATTGCGATACGCGCGAACGTAGTCCACGATCATCTGCTGCGGGAAGGTCGACGAGGCGTCTGGATCGCCGGGCCAGCCTCCACCCACCGCGACGTTGAGCAACAGAAAGAAGGGATGATCGTACACCCACTTCGTCCCGCTCGGCAGATCGGCCGGCGTCATGCGATGATACTGCCGTCCATCCACGTACCAGCGGATCTCGTTCGGCTGCCATTCGACGGAGAAGACATGAAAGTCGTCCGCGTAGGCGCCACTCGACAACGTGTCGGCCCGGCCGATGCCGCCGGCGCCTGAATAGCCTGGGCCGTGGAGTGTGCCGTGCGCGACGGCCGGCTCGCGTCCGATGTTCTCCATGATGTCGATCTCGCCGCTCTGCGGCCAACCGACCGAACCGATGTCCCCGCCGAGCATCCAGAAGGCGGGCCAGATTCCTTGCCCGCGCGGGATTTTGATGCGTGCCTCGATGCGACCGTACGTCTG
>DHJM01000056.1:1406-3637 GCA_002404335.1 Gemmatimonadales bacterium UBA4720 | reverse complement strand
AGGCTGGTGATGGAGCTCTGATCACTCCGTCGCGGACTTCCTCGCCTTCTGATTCTCCACCACACGGACGCTTTTGATGTTCACGAACTCGTGGATGCCGAACTCGCCGAGCTCGCGACCGAATCCCGAGTTCTTGACACCGCCAAAGGGCAGCCGAGCGTCAGATACGACCATGCCGTTGATGAAGAGAAGTCCCGACTCGATCTCGGCGATGAGCTGATTCCGCTCGGCGTCGTCGCGGGTCCACGCCGATGCGCCAAGCCCGAAGGTGGTGCCGTTGGCGATGCGGATCGCATCGGCGAGATCCTTCGCCTTGAAAACTGACGCAACCGGCCCGAACAGCTCTTCGCTTGCCGCGGGCGCGCCGGGTGGGATGTCGGTGAGAACGGTGGGAGCGTAAAAGTATCCTTCGCGATCGAGTTTTTTCCCGCCCGTGGCAACCTTTGCTCCCGCGGCGACAGATGCCCTCACTTGCTGATCGAGCTGGTCGCGAATCGCCGCCGTCGCCTGTGGTCCGAGCTCGGTCTTTTCATCCATCGGGTCTCCGATCTGCATCGCGGAAACACCCGCGACGAATCTCTTGAGGAATTCGTCGTAGACCTTCTCGTGGACTATGAATCTCTTGGCAGCGATGCACGACTGGCCGTTGTTGATCATCCGCGCCGCCACCGCCGTCGAGACCGCGTTTTCCAGATCGGCGCTCGGCATCACCACGAATGGGTCGCTGCCGCCGAGCTCGATGACCGACTTCTTGAGATTCTTGCCGGCGGCACTGGCGACCGATCGACCAGCTCCTTCGCTGCCGGTGAGCGTGACGGCGGCGACGCGACGGTCGGCGATGATTCCCTCAACCAGGTCTGAACCGATGAGGAGAGTCTGAAAAACGCCATCGGCGAATCCTGCGCGGCGAAAAATGTCTTCGATAGCCAGAGCGCACTGTGGAACATTCGACGCGTGCTTGAGGATGCCGACATTGCCAGCCATGAGAGCCGGAGCCGCGAAACGGAAAACCTGCCAGAAAGGAAAATTCCACGGCATGATCGCAAGCACGACTCCGATAGGCTGAAATGCGACCCAGCTCTTGCCGCCTTCCATCTCGACAGGTTGGTCGGCGAGAAACCGCTCCGCGTTGTCGGCGTAGTAGCGGCACGCGGTGGCGCACTTCTCGGCTTCGGCGATGGCGGTGTTGATGGGTTTCCCCATCTCGAGCGTCATGAGCTGTCCAAGCTGGCGCGATTCCGCCGTGAGGATTGCGGCGGCCTTGCGCATGTGGGTCGCGCGGTCGGCGAAGGATGTGCGGTGGTGCTGGCGATACGCTGCCACACCTCGATCCAGTGCCTCGCTGACTTTCGCCGCCGAGTACGCCTCGAAAGTGCGAATGGTCTTTCCGGTCGCGGGGTTTGTAGTCGATATGCTCATGATCAAACGCTTCGCTTCACTTAGCGTGCCCGGGAATCACGTTCTGCGCGGTGACCGCAGATGGAAGAGAGAAACAAGACGGCGAAGAACCGTTTGAGGCTCTTCTGATTTACATTGTTGTCCTATGCCCAAGAACAAAGTCTGCGCACTGGTCCTTTCACTTTTCATGCTCGCCGCTTTCGACGCGGAATGCGGACAATCGCAGGTAAGTTCCGTACAAAGCCTCACTGTGCCCCCGCCGATTCGTCGCGAGTTCAGGGGAGTGTGGATCGCGTCGGTGGAGAACATCGACTGGCCTTCGCAGCCCGGGCTTTCGACTCAGGAACAGAAGGACGAGCTGGTGGGAATGCTCGATCGGGCCGTAGCTCTCCGATTGAATGCCGTGATTCTGCAGGTGCGTCCAGCCGCTGACGCGATGTATGCGTCACCGTACGAGCCATGGTCTGAGTACTTGACCGGGCGAATGGGCAGAGCACCCAACCCCTGGTACGATCCGCTCGAATTCGCGGTGACCGAAGCCCACAGGCGCGGGCTCGAGCTGCATGCGTGGTTCAATCCCTATCGCGCGCGTCATCCGTCGTCGAGGTCGGCGCCAGCGCCGAATCACATCAGCGTTACGCACCCCGAGCTGGTGAAGAAGTACGGAAGCATGCTGTGGATGGATCCGGGTGAGCCGGAAGTTCGCGACGAGACGATCCGCGTGGTGCTCGACGTTGTCCAGCGGTACGACATCGATGGCGTTCACATCGACGACTACTTCTATCCGTACAAGGAGAAGGACCGTCGCGGAAGGACCATCGAGTTCCCGGACG
>DHJM01000056.1:0-1258 GCA_002404335.1 Gemmatimonadales bacterium UBA4720 | reverse complement strand
CCGCAGATTGGAGGCTTTGACTCCTACGCCGAGCTTTACGGTGACTCGAGAAAGTGGCTCCTGAATGGATGGGCGGACTACTTCACACCGCAGCTCTATTGGCCGACCTTCCGCCCTGACCTGAGCTACTCCGTTCTGCTGCAATGGTGGGTCGAGCAAAATGCAAAGGGCAGGCATATCTGGCCGGGCAACTATCTCGACAAAGTTACCGGCACCCAAACCGGATGGCCCGCGCAGGAGCTGCTCGATCAGATCTCGATCACGCGCGCGCAGCGCGGAGCGACAGGGAATGTCTTCTTCAGCATGCGCTCGTTCATGTTCGGAAGAGACAGCCTGCCCGAGAAACTGGTGGCCGGTCCGTACGCGAGCAGAACGCTGGTGCCGGCATCCACCTGGCTTGACAGCATTCCGCCTCTTTCACCGATCGTGCGCGTTGGTCGCGATGCCGTAACCGGCGCGAGCAGTGTGTCGCTCCAACCTCAGGGCGCGGAAGCTACGTGGCTGTGGCTGATCAGGACGCGAGTTGGAACGGACTGGACGACTGAAGTTCTACCAGGACTCCAGCGCTTCTACATGATTCCGCGGGTTGCCGGCGGCGTTTCGGCGGATGAAATCGCGGTGTCGGCCGTCGATCGAAACGGCAACGAAAGCGCGCCAGTCATGCTGGGGCTGGCGTCTTCTCCCTGAAAACAAAAAAACCCGCGCTGAGCTTAATGCCCAGCGCGGATTGAACTGCAACCTGATCACAATCTGGTGAGAATTCCGCTCAATTCACCGTGATCTGCTGCATCATGCCGTGCGTGAAGTGAGGCTTTCCGTCCTTTGCATCGGGCACAAAGCAGAGTAGCGCGTAGTTCCCTGGAGTAAAATCCGCCGTAAAATACCCGGATCCCGCGATGAGACCGACGGTCTTCACAGATGCCGTGAATGAACCTCTCCGTTGACGAATACTGGCGATGAGCGAGCCACATTGTGCCGCTACTATCGTCGGCTGTCAACAGGAGACCGCGGCCTACTTGTCCTCGTGCTTGAGGGAGGCGGAGTTGATACAATACCGCTGGTGCGTCGGCCCGGGACCGTCGTCGAATACATGTCCCAGGTGGGCATCACATTTCGCACAGAGAACTTCCGTACGCCGCATGAACAGGCTCTTGTCCGATTCAGTGCGGACGTTCTCCCTCGCGACCGGCTCGGTGAAGCTGGGCCAACCGGTGCCGGAATCAAACTTGGCGTCGGAATCGAAAAGAGGCGTTCCACA
>DHJM01000165.1:14507-14862 GCA_002404335.1 Gemmatimonadales bacterium UBA4720 | reverse complement strand
TTGACTGCGTCGCGCCCCTCGACCAGGAGTCCGTGCGCGGCGAAGGAGAGCGCGCCAGACCTTACCGCCGCAACCTCTGTTGGAAGTGCCCGTGGCTCAAAGCCACCGCGGTTCTCGATCGCAGCAGAAAGCGCCCAGTAGGAATCGTCCGAGACGATACTATGCCAGCGGCGCAGCGCTCTCACCCAGGCAGCGGCGCCCGCGTCATCGAGATTCGCGTGAAACGCGTTGAACAGGCCACGTAACGCTTCATCGTGGCGGCGAATGATGTCGACAAGATCGCCAACCGCGAATTCAGATCCTGGTGGCGAGGGATCAGGGAGCTCCGCTCCGGGAACCTGGTGAAACCAGAACA
>DHJM01000165.1:10065-14255 GCA_002404335.1 Gemmatimonadales bacterium UBA4720 | reverse complement strand
TGAAAGTCGCAAAATCCGATAGGCGTTGGTCGACAACCCGTCGGGAAGAAGCATGCGCGACTCGCTCATTGAATGGGATGCTGTTCAGGCAGGGTGAACGCCCCGGATTGGGGCCGCAATTCCGTTGTGCCGCTCTATTTGAGGACGGGTTTAAACCTCACCAGTAACGCCGATTTGGAGGGGTTACTGGTGGTGGCGCGGGGCGATCTGAACAGTCCAATCCATAGAGATTTGAAAGCCGGAATTCTCGCCGATTTCACGCTCGGATCCCCTCCCCCGGCCCCCAGCCCCTATGCGCAAAACACTCCTGATTCCGTGCCTCCTATCGGCACTCGCCGCCCAGGGTTTCGCTCAGACCCAGATGGCAAGTCGGCAGGACATCCCGAGAGTCGTTGCTTCGGCTCGTGGTACCGTCGTCCTGCTCAAGACCTTTGACCGCCAAGGTCACGTGCTGGCGCTAGGCAGCGGATTCAGAATTGTCGGCGGACGTTATGTGACCAATGCGCACGTTGTCGAAGGAGCAAGTCGTGTCGAGATATTCGACGACACCGGTGCTCTGCTCGGCATTGCCCGCTCGGCGGACATGCTCAGCACAACTGTTGATCTGGCGATTCTGCCTTCCGTCGGTCGGCGCGCTCCGTACCTGTCACTCGCCGACGTCGCACCTGCCGTTGGCGAACAGATCATCGTCATTGGAGCGCCAGAGGGTCTGACGAACACAGTTTCCGACGGAATCGTGAGCGCTCTGCGCAGAGTCGAGTCGCGTCAATTGCTTCAGATCTCGGCGCCGATCTCGCCGGGAAGCTCGGGAGGCCCTGTCCTCAATACCCGCGGCGAAGTCGTGGGCGTGAGCGTGTCGATTCTGCGCGAAGGTCAGAACCTGAATTTCGCCGTGCCTGTTTCCGATGTCATCGCGTTGGTCTCGAGTCGTCCGGGGCAATTTGAATTCCCGGCTTCGACGGACGACGCTCCGCCGAGCTCCCCCAGAACCGGCAGGTCCACAACTTCTTCCGCCGCTACTCCGCCCCCAATGTTGAACGTCGGCAGTCTGGTGAACGGCCAGCTCACACCCGCTGACAAGATCGCCGACGGGGCTTACATAGACTACTTTCGGCTCGAAGGAGCTCGAGGCCGCGCGGTTTCGATCTGGGCAAGCTCGAGCGATTTTGAGCCATTCATCGCCGTGTTCCGATTTGTTGGAGACAGCGTGGTCACAGTAGCGACCGACAAAGGTCAGGACGGCGGTGCCAGCGCAAAACTGATTCTGACTCTTTTGCCTGACGTGAGGTACATGATCGCCGTCGGCGCGAGTGACGAGAGCCGTTCAAGAATGGGAGGCTACACGCTGACCATCGCGGCGCCCACTCAGCCGAAGGCGGTATCGCAGGGGGTATCCGTCACTGAGGACCGGTGGTTGCCGGCAGCTTCTTCCGACCTTTACGACAACCAATTCGATCGAACCAGGATCACGAGCACGGGGAACGGCGCGTACCTCGTCTGGGTACGATCGATTTATCATTCGCCGTACACCAGCAAGAATGGCAACACCTACGACTCCACCATGCTGCAATATGAAATCTCGTGCAGCGATCTCAGCTATCGCGTCATTACAGGCGCGGAGTACCTGAAAAGCGACCTCGTGTGGTCATCCTCCGACCAGACCTCATGGCAAGCCGCGATGCCAGAGACCGTTGCAGAGATGGCCGGAAGAACCATCTGCGCTTACGTCAAGGCTCACGGTTTATAGAGGGCACGCGACTCTTCCAGCGCCTCACTCGGCACGATTTCCCACCCAGAGATCTACTCTGCCAGCCGCCTTTGGCTTTCTTTTTATTTCGCCTGCGGACGGGAGATAGATTTTCGCGATGAATGGGCGCTTCTGCTTTAGAACAAGCGCCTCCACTCGATTGATGGTGTTGATGAAGTTCTGGGCTAGAACATCGTTCGGAGCCTTACCAATGAGGACGAACATGGCAATCCCGGCGGCCTTCACTGCCGCGATCTCATTCGGCTTGTAACGGATACGCTTGTCGTGCGTTACAACGGCCCATCCACGCTTGCCAACTTCAACAATCCACTCCTCATCCTTCGCATCATCGAGAAAGTGATCGCCGTGCCCCTCAACAGAAATCCCTGCGTTCCGAAGAAGCGCAGGGAATCGTTTGCCGAGATCGCGATCAGTGAAGAATACTGTGCTCAAGCAGCTCGCTCGTAGACCACAGCCTCCTCTACTTCGCTCGGTTCGAGATCGTAGTCCTGAGCGAGATCGTCTACTGTCTCTCCAGCGTCAATGCGGTCCGCGATCACGCTGGTCGATACGCCCTTTCGCAAAACGATGGGTCGACCGAAAGCGATCAAGGGATCGATCGCTATCGGTTTCGGAGCGTCGAGATAGTCACCCCGAATGAACGGATAGAGGCGACTCGGCGCATCGGTCGCTCCCCATTCGACCCGTCTAAGATGTGCCTCGAGCAGCTTCTTCATCGCGAGCTGGCCCGATTTCGAGAGGTTGATGAGCTCACCATATCTATCGAGGAACACGTTGCCAGCATCTGTGCGCAACGCCGGGTTCAACAATAGCCGCTTGATGCCCAATGCCTTCTCGGCGAAGTCCAGTGCGGAGCGAACGTCTTTGATCGATACTCCATGATCGGCTCGCAGCGCCCGCAACACGTGCGCCTCGACGAGATTGGCGAAAGAGAGCTCCGCCCTATTGGCGCTGGCCAATCGTATTAGAGGCTTGAAGCGCGCAACGCCCCCCCTCTTCGGATAATCTCTTCCGATCACCCACGAGCGCAGAGTAGCCGGAGCAATCCGTACGTAGCGAGCGGCTTCAGCCAAAGGATAGGCTGCGAGTTCCTGGGGGTCCTTACCAGAGTAGATGATCGTTCTTTCCAGAATTCAGTATGGCCAAACAATGCTTGATTCAGAGTTTTAACCTATGCGCTGCCGTCTATCCTTGCAACGATTGTTGATCGATGAGCGGCCTGACGCCCGCCTAGGAACCAGAGCAAGCCACCTCGGACGGATCCGAGATCATGTTCCTATAGTTGTCCGGCGAAACATGGGTGCCCGCTGCCTCGAAGTACTTGTTCCAGAAATCCCGGATCGCCGCGCCCCTCTCAGTGGTGACATCCGCCCCCGCCACCACGACGCAGACTCCGTCGAGCCTGGGAAGCCGCTTCTCGGCCGCGAGCTCCCGGATCCAGCGATTTCCCGGAATGTCCGCCTGCTTCGTCATCATCACGTCGGGAGTTTCGTTCATCATGTCCGACAGCAGGAGCAGCGTCGTTGGGCGATTTCTCGACGCCTTTGCATAATCCGCTGCGCGGCTGAGCGTCCCGAAAATGTCGGTCGACAGAATTCCCTTGGCGCGTGCCGAGTCGAACAGAATTGACGTCTGCATCCGCGCGATTTCCTTGAAATCCTCCAGACGTCGCTTCTCCGTCGCGGTCGGCTCCCCCGATTTCCGCGGAGTGCGTGTGCTGTCAGACCATTGTCGCGCCGGCACGCGTCCGCCCTGGTACACCTCGATGAGCGTCAGGTGATCGCCAGCCTGAAGGTGATCGATCACGCCGTCCAGGAGCTTCTTCGATTCGTCGAGCTCGGTCCTGTTCCGGCTTCCGGAAATATCGATTCCCACGATGTAGGAATGTCCTGGGTTCGGAGGCTCGCCCCCTACAGCGTTGTCGCATCCTACCGCGACGACGGCGAGCGTTGAGGCGACAAGTATTGACCTCATGATTCTCTCATCACTTGGTTGGTTGCGTGCCGGACGGAATCGCATAAGCGGCGACCCGGGCGAATTCGACTTCCACCTCACTCAGTTGCTGAAGAAGCTGATTGAACTCCGTGGGCCTGCGCAGCTCCTCATCCTCGTCGACCGCGGGAAACAGGATCGTGCTCGGCTGCGCAAAAGCGATGACGTTGGCGGGATCGAGACCACGGATCCGGGCGTTTTCCCCGCGGAACTGGAGGATCACGCTTTGAAGCCGATCCTGCTTTCCCTGCCACTCGCGGAGCGGATGGGACTCCAGCAGGTGATTGATCCTGCCCGCCTCGGCCGCGGCCCCACTCATGGAAATGCGCGCACCGCGTGCGTGGCCTAGCGCTTCGCGCTCGAGGATCTGTAGCCTGGCACGAAGCGGTCGCAGCGCGGGATGTTCGCCCTGCCTGTCCGTCAGATCTTC
>DHJM01000165.1:3895-10006 GCA_002404335.1 Gemmatimonadales bacterium UBA4720 | reverse complement strand
CAACACGATCGCGTTGTTGATCCGCTGGACGGTTATGGCGTAGGCAGCGTCGTCGAGATGTTGTCGAAGCGTACGGTTCGCGTCCGTTACGCGTTGCGTCGTGGCCGCGGTTTTGGCGAGATCGGTGCCGGCCGCCAGTTGATCCGACTGCGCCTGAGCGAGCGATACGCTGTCCGAGTGCACGCGCGACTGCGCGGTCTCGGCGATCTGGGCACGCGAGAAATACAGGAACGACAGCACCGATATGATCCCGAGCAACCCGACGACGAAAACGAAGAGGTGTTGCCTGCGGTGCGCGCGTATAGTCGTGGCCGCCATCGGTGATTCCTTCGCGCTGAATGCGACGACCGATCGGGCCGAGGAGCCGGTGGTTTTGCCGAGGAGGACGAGGATGACGACGGCGATGAGGGCAACGAGGAAAGCTTCGAAGTGGAGAAGGATGTCCTGAAACAGCACCAATGGACCCGCAAGCCAGGTGTGGCTTTCCGCGGCCTCGCCGAGCGTGGAGGCGAGCTGAACCAGCGTCGAATCCATCGGCAGCAACAGCCGGAATACGGGGAAGTTCGCGGTGAACTCCGCGATCGTCAGGATGCCGGCAAAGATCCAGAAGCCGAACGAACTCTTGAAGATGCGATCGTACCCGACTCTCGAGGGATCGGACTCCTTGAATTGCTGGAAGGCCTCGATCTGTGATCGCGTGTTCTTTCGTTCGTTGGCTGTGGCTTCGAGGGCATTTGATTCTGCCCGCGATTCACCGATCAAGCGGTTGAGAGCGGCGCTCCTGGACTGGATCTGGTCCTGCATCTTTGTTCGAACGCGCTTTCGCCATTGGCGGAACAGCTCGAGACACTTCATCCCGAGCACTTGCTCGGGCTCGAGGACTCCGACGCGCTCGACATCGTGGCGTGGCAATCCCTTTTCCGCCCATTCAGCGGCGAGCAGCTTCGCTTCCTGCTCCAGCTGGGAGAGCTCGCGGTTGAACCAATAGTCCGTCCTTCTCGTTATCGCATAGACCCCGTTCTCGTCGCCGTCGTCGATCGCGTCGGGATGGGGCTTCGCCCAAAAGGGATTCGGGAGGGACATGTACTTGTCCCAGAAGCGCGCCACTCCTCCGGCCCACTGGAAGCGGGGAGTGCGGGGGTAATCGCCGTTCAGGGAGAACGCAGAAGAATGGTCGGTTCCATTGCGACCAAAGCGACCACCTTTGACGACATCTTTAGAAGTCGGGGGGCTGAAAATATTGGCCATGGATTCTGTGCGACTAAGGGCTGACGATTCGGAGACGACAGCAGAGCTTCTGCATACAGCCTGCCGTCGTGTATACCCTCGGGATTGCCAAGGTTACCCGAGGTCACGCCTTCGCAGGTTTTCACCCCTTAATTCGCGGTTTAACGCAGGTTTTTCGGCTGACAAGCACCCAATTCGGTGGGGATCCCGAGGGGTGCAGAAAACGATCAAGCCGATGGGATCCCGGGGTTTGCAGAAAACGATAAAGCCCATGGGGATCCCGGGAGTGCAGAAAACGATAATGCCAGTGCACTCCGAGGGGTGCAGAAAACGATAAAGCCTGTGCACTCCGAGGGGTGCAGAAAACGATAAAGCCTGTGCACTTTGCTCTACGTGTGGCCAGCGGTGCTAGTTTCTTACTTAACCAATCGGCTTTCACAGCTCCATGGAGACCAGGCAACATGGCAACCCTTTCTATAGTAGATAGGCTTTCAACAGGCGGCCCAACGGCCGCAGTCGGTGGGCGCATTTCCTTTGTCGCGCTGGTGATGATTTTCGGCGCGGCGTGTGGACCCAAGGCTGCGCCGAAAGCGTGCCTTCAGTTCTCCCCTGATCTGATGCCGGCTTTCACGGGCGGACTAGTGAGAAAGGATTTCAGGATGGCGAATGCCTGGGCGGTCAAGACGGATCAGATGATCGACTCGAGTGGGGTGAAGTTCCCCGCCTACTTCGTGTCGGCGGACATTATTGCGCCCAGTGGTGAGGCGGTCGTTGGCACGTGGGTAACCACCGAGGTCACCAAGCCCGGGCTGATTTACTCCGTCTCGCCGCAGGCCAAGAAGTACAGCAACTGGGCGCAAGCGGGGGATCCCGCGACGGCCGGGATTACTATGGAGACGCCGGGCGCCAAGGAATCCGTGAGCTGCGTGTTGAACAATCGCGCCGGGGCGCCGAAGTAGGCGTCCACCACCAGACAGTGACCACTTCGGAATTCCGGAAGCTCGACGAATCGAAGATCGTCGAATCTCTCACGGCGTTGAGGGATCGAATCGAGAATCAGTTTCCGGATTCCGGTTTGGGGAGGGTGGCGGACGAATTGATCGCGGTCGCTGGCGAGGTGGCCGAGTGCGCCGAGTATCTGAGCAGGACCAACTGGCCGATACGAATCTTCGCGGGATTGCTGATCGCGGGAATGTTCCTGGTGTTATACCTGGCCGGTCCTCGCGTTGAGCTGCCCGCGGGAGCGCACAAGTTCTCGGACATCCAGTCGATCGCGGCGGTGTTCAACATTGCGGCGGTGTCTGGTGTCGCGGTGTTGTTCCTGCTTCGTCTCGAGACCAACCTGAAGCGGAGGCGGGCGCACGGAGTTCTGCACGAGCTGCGAAGTCTCGCCCACGTCGTCGACATGCATCAGTTGGCAAAGGATCCGGCGGGGCGGCGGTTGCCGGAACCGGAGATTACCGAGAGTCCGAAGGGCGCGATGAGTCCGCCGTCGCTTGGGCGGTATCTCGATTACTGCACTGATCTACTGTCGCTGACGGGGAAGTTGTCGGCGTTGTTGGTGCAGCGGTTCAAGGATCAGGAAGTGCTGAGCGAAGTGAACGAGATCGAGGCACTCACCAGTGCGCTTTCGGGGAGGATCTGGCAAAGGATTCAATTGTTGGAGAGCGCGCTCGATGCCGCCACTGGCCCGCCTTAACCGTCTGATGAGCATCCCGGCGTTGATTCCACTGATTGCGATCGCGTTTGCGACGCTCGCGCAGACATCATCGAGTCAGACCAGGGACGAACGGGCCGTACGCGCGGCTTCCGACGCCCGCCAGCGATACGTGGCCGCGCGAGACGTCGACAGCATCGTTGCGCTTCATACACCGGACGCGGTGCTGATGCCGTCCAACGCACCGGCGATGAAAGGCTCGGCCGCCATTCGCGCGGGATGGAGCGAAATGGTCAAGACGGACCGTCTTCGGCTGCACTTGATACCCACCAGGATCGAAGTCGCGAGTCCAACGTTGGCGACGGAATACGGGACTTACACCGAGTCGTACTACGGGCTTGGTGGAAAAATGAGCGAGGCCGGCAACTACGTCACGATCTGGCGCAAGGCGAACGGGAAGTGGCGCGTGGCACTCGATGCGCCGGTTAGCACTATGCCGATGCCGGCCCAGATGCCGGCGGAGGCATCGGACTTCGTGGCGGAAAATGAGGGCGCGCTTTTATGGATCGATTTCGCCCCGCCGGGTTTTCCACCGGGAGGGGAGATCAGCGTGCTGCACGGCGATCCGTTCTCACCGGGACAGTTCGTATTGCGCCTGAGCCTACCCGACGGTTACAAGATTCCATTGCACTGGAATCCCACCGCGGAGTACGTGACGGTCCTGTCCGGCGGTTTGCAGCTCGGGACGGGGAACGGCGCCGACGCAAGCGCCGCGCAAAGTTATTCGCCCGGGGACTTCGTCTTTATCCCGGCGCGTCACCCGTATTGGGCGCAGGCGCGGGGCGCGACGGTTTTACAGATAAGCGGGAACGGGCCGTTTCAGCCAAGCCTTGGCGTCCCAAAATAGCGACGCACCTCCTGTGGAGATCAGGCTTACCGATCGCGCGCGAGGAGTGACTGCAACTTTCCGAGAACGTCGGCGGTGATCTCGTCCGGCAATCGGCATATCCGCGATGCCTTGCGCGCTCGCCAGTCAAGGCTTCGGACCTGGTCACTCAATACAGCGCCAAGCACCGGTAAGCCCTCGGGGAGGAGCACCTCGAAGGGGTAGCCTTTGATCTGACTAGTGACCGGACAGAGAATCGCCAACCCGGTGACTCCGTTGTAGGTGCGCGGGGATAGAATCACTGCGGGACGCCGGCCGGATTGTTCATGCCCGGCCTGAGGATCGAATGTGAGCCACACCACCTCGCCGCGATCAGGCACGTACCCTCGCCGCGACGGGCGAGATCTCACCACACCTCACGCCCGGCTCGGCGGCCCCAACTTATCTCGCCGTGAATATTCGAAGACGTGATGCCAGCCACGAGCTCATCGAGTCTCCAATCCTTTCGTGCCGGACGCACGACCAAGGTGCCGCCGCGGACGCCCATTTCCACCTCGGTATTTTCTTTCAGCCCGGCCTCCAGGGCAAACGCCTTCGGAATCCTAATGGCGAGGCTGTTCCCCCAGCGCTGTATGGTCGTGGTCACGGCTCGAGCCCTCCATTGGCGTATGTATCTACAATGTATATACGCACAACGTGCCCAGTTCGCAACCTCGATCGTGTGCGAGCGACACCGGTTTCTTGCCACGGCGTGGCTACTGGCAGCAGGCTTTGACGCATGCGATGCTTCTCCGCCAGATCGCCAAAGACTGATTCCAACCGGCGCGCTAAGGCATTGACCTTTATGCCGAAGCGAGATCGGCGAATTGAGTAAGGCGGATTTCGGTATCGCGGTATGAGCACCGCTTGTGGGGTCGCGTTGTACTCGCGCACCCGAAGCGCGAACAGGCGATTGACCTCCTCGACCGATGCGAAGGGGCCGGCTCGCCCGATCTCGTCGATGATGGCCTGCAACTCGGGAGGACGGCTGGTGGAGGACATCGTGCGGGTAGCTTTGCCCTTTGGCTCCCGATGCGCAAGGCGGGGGCAGAACCCAGCTATCAGTAATGAAACCTTGCCTGCAAGAGATGTACGGTGTCGTCGCTGACGAGATAAACCAGTCGGTCCTCGCCTGTGATGCGCCGAGACCAGATATTCCGGCCCATCTGCTTGAGGTGCTCGGGTTTTCCGATTCCGGAAAAAGGGTCTCGCATCACTGCCTCGATCAGATCAAAAACTCGTAGCGCTGTCTTTCTGTTCGTATCGATCCACCAGCGCAGGTCTTCGAGGCACTCGGGTTCTACCACCAGAGATCGTGGGTTGCGCAGCTTTGTGCTTCGGTGACCTGGCGGGGTCATTCCGAACCGAGAGTGTTATTTCTCGTCATCAAGACCCAGCTGTGCGCGCAAGTCCTCCAGGGAAACCGACCTCGTATTTCCGCGCAGCGCTCGCTGCAGAGCGGTGAGAAGTCTTGCGGCGTTCCTCGGTGATCGCAGCAGGTGGGCCGTTTCACGAAGACCTTCCAGCTCCTCGGCCGGGAGAATTGCCATTGTCTGATGACCTCGACGCTCTACGATCAGTGGTTCCTGGGAGTTTTCGACTCTATCCCAGGCATCAGCGAGATTCTGTCTGAGGTGGCTGTATGTCGTGGTACCCATGCAATCCCTCCGTGACCGTACATCCGCACTTGTACAGCCTTATTGTACAAGTAAGACGCTCGCATTTCAAGGAGGCGACAGAGGGCTTGGACCAGCGACCGGGCGGCTGCCAAGCGCTTACTTGATCCTCTGACGGAACCAGATCGCTACGTCGTTGTCAGCGATCTGGTGAGTCGCGACTCTGAGCGTGACGTCATACAGCTCCTCCGCGTCGGCCTCGAAACTCACCGAGTTCAAGCCCAGAAAAACAAGCGCACAGGCTAATCCTGTGCGCTTGTTCCCATCGTTGAATCCCTGGCTGCCGGCGAACGCCACCAGATAGGAGGCGGCGAGGTCGGCAAAGTCCGCCGACTCTTCGTACGCCCATCGGTTGATCGGCCGGTGGAGGGCTCCCAGAACTACGTTCTTATCGAGTACTCCGTGGGAGCCGCCATAGCGTTCGACCTGCTGCGCATGAATGACGAAAAGGATCTCCTCGGTTATCCAGCGAGGTTCTTTCCTTTTCGCCCCGGACTTCATTTAGCCAGCTTGCGGAACACTGGATCGTATTTGTTCATCACCGCTTCGTGAATCTCTACAGCCTTCGCAGTATCCGCGGAAAACGCACTGACGCGAAATCCGCCGAACCCATCTTCAACCCAGGC
>DHJM01000165.1:0-3752 GCA_002404335.1 Gemmatimonadales bacterium UBA4720 | reverse complement strand
CGGAAGACCCTTGCTGCCGTACAGTGGTTTTAAGAGCCGGCATCTGAATACCCCTCCTTATCTTCGTACCAATAAGACTCTTGAGCGTGATTATAGTTACACTAAAGTAACGCTTTAGTTTCACCGCCTGAAGCCCTGTCCCGGGATCGACCGCACTCACGGCTTTCGCGCGTTCCCCATGTAATCCGCAAGATTCGCGGAGCGTAGTATCGCAGTCCACCGCGGATCAGCACGCACGGGATCCCACGTTCTATCGAGCAATGGCGAGTAAGCAGTGAAAACCGCAATGTCATGATTTTTCACCGCTGTCTCCATTGCGTCGAGAGCAGCAGAGCGATTGCCCAGCCCGAGCTGACAGATCGCACGAGTGACCCATGATGCGCGGTCCTTCCCCGCGCGCGCCTCGATTTCGCTCAACAGCTTTTTCGCTTCGGCAGCACGGCCAACCACTCCATAGGCGTGACACAGCCTGCCCTTGGTGAGGAGTGTCTCGCGATCGAGCCGCGCTGCCTGCTCGTACTCCTCGACCGCCTGCTGTGTCTGACCCATCTGCAACCGAGCGTCGCCGAGGAGCAGTAGAGTGAGCGTCAATCCCGGTGACATTTCATCTGCATTCCGGTACTGCTCGATCGCCTCATCGTAGCGTCCCGCCAGCGTGAGTGCGTAGCCGAGGGCTTCGAATGGAATGGGCGCCAGTGGATCGAGCGCTATCGCTTGGCGAGTCTCGACAAAACTCGAATCGAGCCTCCCGGTGTGATATAAGAGTTCCCCATACCACTGGTGCGCTGTCGGATACCCCGGATCGAGCGCGATCGCTTTCCGGTACTCGGTTTCACCAGCACGAAAATCCCAGGCGTGGACGGCTGCCAGTCCAAGCGCGGTGTGTGCCTCCGCGAGGGAGCTATCGAGGGCGAGCGCATGCGCCGCGGCGGAACGCGTTTTCGCCAGTCCATCGGCGGGAGGCGTGTCCGTATACTCGGGTAGAATGGCGTGGGTGATCGCGAGTCCGGCATACGCGCGGGCAAAGCCTGAATCTCTCTTGATGCTTTCCTCAAAATACGAAAGCGCTTTGCGCAGATTTGCCGCGCCCCGGCGATTCCAGAAGTAGCGTCCTCGCAGGTAGGAGTCGTACGCCTCGAGATTCTCGGTGCCGCGAGAGGATGACGACAGCTCCGCCGCTTTCCCACCGAGCTTGAGCTTCAGTGCGTCCGCGACGGAGCGGGCGATATCGTCCTGCACCGCGAAGACGTCGCTGGGGCGCCTCTCGTAAGTGTCCGACCAGATCGCGAGGCCGTCGCTTACGTTCGTGAGCTGGGCGCCGACTCGCAATCGATCCCCCGAGCGCCGGACGACTCCCTCCAGAACCGCCTCGACGTGCAGCTTCCTGCCGATCTCCCCGACGTCGATGTCCTTCTTTCCCTTGAAGGCATACGTCGAAGTGCGAGAGGCAACACGTAGGCCTGGAAGCTTGCTCAGCGCGTTCGCGAGCTCGTCGGTCATTCCCTCGCTGAAGTATTCGTCCTGAGCATCACCGCCGACGTTAGCGAGAGGCAGCACTGCAACCGAACGAATTTGGGCGACAGGTTGATCAGCCGCCGCCGAATTGCGCTTACTACCTCGGTAGACGAGGAGCGCCACGAGCAGCACGGCCGCGGCAGCGCCCGTGAGGATTAGTGTATTTCGCCGGCCAGCTATTGGAGGCGACGTCAACGCAACCGGTATTGCATCGAGCTCGTGAAGCACGTCTGCTGCGTTCTGCGGCCTGTCGGCGGGCCTCTTCTCGAGGCACCGCATTATCAGAGCGCCAAGCGCGGGCGGAATGCCGGGTCGTCTCCGCTCGATCGGTTCCGGTTTTTCTATGGCGTGCGCAGCCAGCGTCGCCTGCATGGACCGGCCGGCAAAAGGCAGACTTCCCGTGAGCATCTCGTACGCCATGACGCCGAAGGAGTAGATATCAGCGCGATGATCGACGGACGGGTCCGCTGTCGCCTGCTCGGGCGCCATGTACGCCGGCGTGCCGAGTGTTACTCCAAGACCAGTGAGGGTCTGACCTTGGGACGGTTTGGTGGATGCGCTCAATGCCTTCGCGACTCCAAAATCGGTGACGACCGCGAATTCATCAGTGAGCATGACGTTGTCCGGCTTTATGTCGCGATGTACTACGCCATGCTTGTGCGCGTAGCTGACGGCGCTTGCCACTTCACGTAGAATCCTGACCGCTTCGGGGATGGGAAGCTCGCCGACCCGCGCCAGACGCGCTCGCAGAGATTCACCCTCGACGAACGGCATGGTGAAGTACGGAGTGCCGTTTACTTCGCCCGAGGACAGCAGCGGAACGATGTGCGGATGCTGTAGCTTCGCGGCCAGCTGGATCTCTCTCCTGAACCGGTCCGCGCTCAGCTCGGCGGCCACCTCCGGAGGCAGAACCTTCATCACGACTTCCCGTCCGAGCTGGCGATCCATCGCGACGAACACGCGACTCATCGCTCCGCCCTGCAGCTCGCGCTCGAAGCTGTAGATGTCGCCGAGGGTGCCCTCGAGAGTCGCGCGGAGATCAGGCATCGAGCAACTCCCGCATCAGTTGTAAGGACTGCCTACCGGGTCGCAAACAGCAGTGGCAAAGGTGCTAGCTGCTCATTCCCTGCGACAGAGGCAATAGAGGAAAGACTGCTCGGCCCCGCCAGGTGTGCGGTGATCCTCGTGCTCACTTCTGACTAGCTGGAAGTCCGTCCCAAATTCCGAATGAAGACCTTCCGCGGAGTATCGGACCACCGGAAGTCCGCTGCAGTACTCCGGACCATCCTCTGCAAAGGTCGCTACGAGAACATGACCGCCGGGACTCACCGCGCGGCGAACTTGCTCGACATAAGCCTGGCGATCAGTTGCATCGGTGAGGAAGTGGAAAACCGCGCGATCGTGCCAGACTGCGTAGGCGCGCTCGTCGAATTGGGCTCGCAGGACATCCGCGCGGATCCACTTTACCTTGGCTGAATCAGTGCCAAGACGATCTCGTGAGATTCCCAGAGCGGCCTCTGACAAATCCAGCACGCTGAGATCCTGATAGCCAGCGGCCAGAAGATTGTCCACCAGAACCGAAGCGCCAGCTCCGACGTCGATGATCGGAGCGGATCGATCGGGGCAGACCCTCATTATCAGGTCGAGCGACCGGCGTGCTTCGGGCTGAAACCAGCTTACCTCGTGGACATCTTTTGTGCGGTAGATGGTTTCCCAGTGACTCTTAGGGTCCATGTACTACCTCGGAGGCGGCCCCTCATCCGCCGTGGGGCCGTAACTGCTCGGCACCGGAACATCGAGCATGCGAAGATAGACTCCGAGTTGTGCGCGGTGATGGGCCAGGTGAGAGACGAACGCGCGCTGGAGCGCCGTAAGAAGTCTGACTGCGTTCCTCGGTGATCGTAGCAGGTGAGCGGTTTCACGAAGACCGTCCAGCTCAGGCTCCTGGGAGTCTTCGACCTTATCCCAGACCTTGGCCAGATTGTCTCTAAGATTGTTGTAAGATATGGTACCCATTTAACGCCTCCCTAGAGCCCCGCGAACACCTCATTCAAGTCGATGACGACTTCAGTCCGTGCGATCCGCCACCGAATCCTATCCCGGACGACACGGCTCTTTCGTTTACCGGTGCAAACTTCTACAGACCGGTCGCGCCAATCGACGAGCCACACCTGCTCGAGTCCGAGCGCGAAGTAGCGCGTCGCGCTTGAACTCACGGTCATAGACCCGCGATGACC
>DHJM01000020.1:0-5508 GCA_002404335.1 Gemmatimonadales bacterium UBA4720 | reverse complement strand
TTGCCGGGCAGCCGCATGTCGAGAACGACGACGTCGTACTCCTCGGAGATGGCTCGCGCTTCCCCTTCGTCCCCGTTGGCGACGAGATCCACCCCCCAGCGCTGCTCCTCAAAGCCCCGTTTGACGAACTGTCCGACGGTGGGGTCGTCTTCGATTACGAGGATTTTCATCGGCGGGATGAACTTCTGGCGTTGAAAGAGAAAGGCGGAAAATGCGTTTCCGCCTTTCCGCCTAACTTACATCTGTGCCATCCGTCGTACAACGAATCAGAGGGCGAATGAGATAACTACGTGACTCGGATTGGCGATGGTGCCTCAACTGCCTGGCATCTGCGCCCAGGTTCCCCGCTGCACGATCAGTTTGTTCGACGGTTGCCGTGCAAGCGCTTCGTCATAATGAAGGTTCGAGCCACCCGTCGCCGTATACGTGGACGCGACAACGGCGCCCCAGATGTCGCCGCCACCGCTGAGACTAACGGGGTGATTCGGCGCGTAGACGGAAAATGCGGAGCTGCTTCCGCCGGTCAGGCTCCAGGTCGATGGGAGGGCCGGAGATCCACACGACGAAAAACCGAGTCGGGTCGCAGCCGCCGAGAGGTTGGTTACCGAGCCACCACTCACGTTCAACAGGTCGCTGATGGTGATTTCGATATGCGTCCCAGCGGGGGGGTTCACCAGTATCGTCGAATTGCCCTGAAGAATGACCTGACTGAAGTAATACTGACTGGCTGTCAGGTTCACGACGGCTCCCGCGGCAACACTCAGTACCCCTGTCAACGAATTGTACGTGATACCGGGACCACTCGGCACGTTTGCGGCCGGCGTATATCCGCCGACCGGACAAGCATTGATATCCATTGCCGGTGCCGGTGGGGCCGTGGCGGTGGCTGTGCCCGTAACCACTCCAAGATTGCCGTAGGTTATCGTACCAGTTGCTGTGACATCACCTTGTACGGTCGTCTTCGAGATGTCGATGTTGCCATTCGCCCAGATTGTAGCGTTGCTGTCCGCGGCACCGGCCACGTAGGGAGCGACCTCAGAATCGTAACTGTCGACAATCCCGCTACCAAGGCTGACGTTGGTCTTGCTGAAGACGGCGTAGGTCAGGACAGGCACCCCTCCGACCACGCCCACAAGAGTGGCCATGCCCCCATTCAGCCCGAGTCGTCTGCCTTGCACTACGACGTCGTATTCCTGGAGACCACCCTTGTCGAGCCGATGAATGAATGTCCGATACGTCGAGTTGCTGGAGAGCGTTTGCCAGCCGAGATCGAGGCTATCGCCTGGATTCAACGCCTTTACTGACGCGCTTGGCCAGGAACCATACGTCTGACGCAGACCTGCCTCGGCCGCGTAAATCGCCAGTGTAGACTCACGGGTCGCGCGCGAAGCGCGGCGTTCGTCCGTGGAGGTATTCACGGCAGCAACAACGACGATGCTCATGACCGCGATCGAAAACACAACGGTTGGAAACACGAATCCCTTTCGGTCGCGCGGGGAGTTTCGGCCTGCTGGGATCTCTTCCCGGGGTACCCGAGTTTCGGTCATCATCAGCGTGTCTCCAATGGTGTCAGCGGCGCACAGCGACTTTCGTCGTTAGTGAATCGCGCTGGTAAACGTAGTTCTGTCCCACCCAGGTATTTTTGTAGCTTTCCGTCCGAATCGTGAACGCGACGCTTCCCACGGCGGCAGCATTCGTCGTCACCGCACCAAGAGTGTCGTAGTACGTGAATGTGAGCCCGTCGGATGCGGGTGCGAGCAGAGGCCCCGTGAGCTGCTGATAGGAAGCAGCTGCACCCACTTTCCGCCCAAGCCACCAACGATTGTTGACCTGGTACTCTCCGTATTGAACCCGGCGGAAATTCCGGAAAGGCGCTCCCACTTTGATCCAGGAAGTGTCGGTCTTGGTTGTAACAGCGAACTCGACGACGACATCGGGGGCGCGAGCGCCGGGCCAGGCGCAGGAGGTCACGCCCATCGCCGCCGGCGTCCCCACAGCGGTAATCTTCAGAGTCCTCCACTTATCCCGCCCAACCGCATAAACGACGGCGCTATCATCTGAGGTGGCGAGAATGTTGCCGCCGCTCTTCCACAAGCCGTACCGGGCGAGCACTGAGTGCTTGCCACAGATGGTTCCCAGCCCGCGCGGAGATCGAATGGTTACTGCGTTTGCTGACATCGCTGCAAACGGACTCCCGCCTGTCACGGATTGCCTGAGGTCCCACGCCAGGAGCGAGGCTGCGTCACGCGCCGTCTCGCGAATGTCAACGATTTCCCGCTGCTTCCGGTAGGCCCGGCCCTGCACGACCATTACCTGGACCACACTGGCAAGAACGGTAAGTCCGATAACGAGCGCGACAATGAGCTCGATCATCGTGAAGCCACGACGGGCGACCGCGAGAGATTTCCTTGTCATTGGACTTGGGGCTTGGCCAGGTACAGCATTACGGTATCCGAGTAGACCGTACTCGTACTTGCCTGTCCCCGGCGCTGAACGACAACCGTCAGCCTTTGAGAGTTGGGGCTGAGCGTGGCGACGGTCCAGCTAACCGGTCGTCCCCGCATGTTCGCAGACCCGGTGGTGACATTGTTCCAGCCAACTGCAACGAGACTGTCGGCTACTTGCTGCACGTCAGCCGAGTATTGTAGATCCTGTCTCGCTGTGGTCATCTGCGAGAGTCCGAGCGTGGCTGCGCCGGCGAGGCTCATCATCGCCACTCCGAGGAGGGATAGCGCCACCATCACTTCAACCAGTGAGAAGCCGCGGTTTGGTGTCGTAGCTGGCTCGGCGTTCATCGGAGCAGCTTTCCCAAAGCGGTGGTCGTTACGGTATCAGCCTGGTCGGACTCGGAAAAAATCACGGTGGCATCCCCTGGCTCGCATGACCCGGCCGTCGACGCGATTCCACGCGCATCGAAGCAAAGGAGCGATCGGGTGCTGCTCATTGTGAGGCCGGCCTCGCTGAGGTCCCGCACGTACCAAATGGTTGCTCGCTGGCCGATGCCGTCGGCACTGGTGTCGGCATCCACCCAGATTCGCTTGGCTGCGGGGTCGAGGTGTAACTCTGAGCCCCGGCCATATCGTACCGCGGTCGCCTTGGCGAGCGAGTGCGCCGCCGTGAATTGATCGGCTGCGATAGACGTGGTGCGTCTACGAAGTGCCGCGGAAAGCCTGGGTGCACCCATGCCGGCTACTACCGCCGCCAGGAACATGACAATGATCACTTCGAGCAGCGTAAAGCCGCTTCGCCGAGTCTTAACCATAGTGCGAGCAGGTCCTCGATGAATCGCTTCCTTCGAGCCCGACGTGACCGCCGGTGGTGAAGAGTCTCTAGAGGAAGGAGGTAACAACGCTCACTGGTCCGATCAGCCCAGTCGGCTGTAATCGACGCCATGTTTACTGAGTATTAAATAGACTACTGCTGAGGCGCCGAGGGTCACATGTCGGCGGGCGGGGTGGGCTGCTTGGTTTTGAGGGGCGCCTAAGCTATTACAGGATAACCGCTTGGCAAGAGCGCGTTAACGGTCCACACTGCCCGATTGCTCAGCGAATAAAGCCCCGGTCAGGCCTCTCGGTCGCGCGCTGCGCTTTCTGCTTCTTCGCGAGCATCGCCATCGCTACCGAATCAGTGCGCGGCTTGACGACCGTTCCGTCGGAACTGTCACCGGTCACGACCGTATCTTTGCAGCCGCGCTGGTCATAGACCGAACGTGTGGCGCATCCGGAGCGTAGCAGTCTGGAGGGACCGCCAGCTGCCGGCATGGCCGGCACGCATTTGCCGGTTGCCGCTTCAGCGGCCGAACATTCGGCCTCCGCGCGCGCCGTTGGGCGCCGGGAGACCGAATACATCAGAGCAGCTAGAGAAGAAACAGCAACTGCGAGCAGTAGCAACGCGATCAGCAGCTCGCCAATCACGAAACCGCGACGGGCCCGTTGCGCCGGGCTGCCGTCGGCTGGCACTAGTACTCCACCCAGTTATCGACCCACGTGTTACGCAGGGTGACTAGAGCGCCCGCCGGGGTAGTAGCTTTGGCTATCTCACACGAGTTGTAGGTATACGACTTCGTTCCATTTCCTGCCGAGCTCGGGACGTAAGTGCCCAGCTTGACGTTGAGACCGCTGACGGTGGCCCCGGCGATGCCGTTGACGCCGTTCGAGACAATGTCCCCGCCAATCAGTAGCACGCCTTTCCAGCCGACGCTACCGTTGAGGGTCAGCGCCCCGGTCACTATCAGCATTCCACGCCCGCTCGACGGAGGAGCGAAATCGCCGTTTACCCTGATGATCGGATAAAACGTCGTATCAGCCCACTGAGTAGAGCTCGGCCACGAGCCGGGCGGAATCGTTATCGTCGCCGGGATCACGTTCTGATTGACGATCGCGTTCCAGTCTATCTTGACCGAGTCCATGGTAATTATCGAGATCGAGCTGGCTGCCGTCGTATCCCCGGTGTAGCCAGGGTTGAGCGGCACAGCGACACCTGCAATGGTAGCGGAGTCGCCGCACTGGTCGAAGCCGCCGAGGGTACCAGCTTTGCCGTTCTTGTCCAGACCGGACAGGGCCGTCCAGCCAGCGAGAACCTGCATCGGCGCTGGCTCCCAGAGAACGTACTGCGCAACCGTTCGTACGCCTTGAGGGCTGCCGGCATAGGCACCTACGGTCTCGACACCCTTGGACCGCGCGACGTAAAGACCGGACATCGTGCCCTGGACCGCGCGGAGGCGTGTCAGAGACACGTCGGCGTAGCCGTTGGCGAAACTGATGCGGACGCTGTCCTTGACGCCTGGAACGTGGCTGGCGTTCGGCAACAGCGAATCGCGACGAATCAGGAAAAGCTCGAGTCCCTGCTCGGCGATCTCGAAAGCCGAGATCTGCGACTTCTGATCGGAAACCGACCGGCGCTCAGCGCTCACGATGGAAAAGCCGGCCGCGATCATGATCGTCAGCACGAGGATCACGAGAATGGCTGTCGGCAGCGCGAATCCACGACGTTCAACGTTGTTCAGCATAAATGAAGTCTCTCGGCTATTGTATGCGGTTCTTGAAGAAGACCGCGGTGGTGAATGGTGCTGACTCTGCTGAGATGGATCCTTGAACCGGCCTCTCGCTCATTCCGTCGAGATGAAGCTCTATCCCGCGGAGGTCGCTGAGGACAGCCGGCGGATTGTCGTACGCGTTGACGTTGTCGGTGACCACGAAGAAGCGGAATCTGGCTGTGTTTGAGAATGGCGCCACCAGCTCCTCGGTCGTTTCGCTTAAATCGGGGAAAATGGTCGTTCGGTACAGCCCCACTTTTCCCGGGACAGCCGTCGATGCCTTGAACTCGTATCGCAGTCTTCGATAGAGAAATAATGGCGTGCCAAGTGAGGAGCCGGTCACGACCGGAGTCAGCCTGGCCGTCAGTCCGTTGGGGAGAGTCGTAATTCCCACTCCGCCGCACAGATTCTGACCCACGCCCTTCGTCTGCGCGGACGGATTTTCGACGTAGGTATAGGCCCCGGTGGTGGCA
>DHJM01000064.1:9973-21978 GCA_002404335.1 Gemmatimonadales bacterium UBA4720 | reverse complement strand
GAGCACGTCATTCCGCCGCGGAAGGGGAGACGTCACGTGCTGCGCATCATTCGCGACCTCCTCGCATTCGAGCCGGTCGGGCGCGGGACCGACATGGTGACGGCAATCGACTACGTCGCGAAGATGCTGAACCAGAAAGCGATCGTGTTCATCGTCTCGGATTTTCTCGAGGGCGACATCTCCCACCCGCTGAAGATTCTGGCGCAGCGGCACGACGTCGTGGCTGTTACCGTCGAGGACCCGAGTGAGCGCGATCTTCCCGACATCGGCATCGCCCGGCTGATGGACCCGGAGACCGGTGATACGTTCGAGGTCGATACCAGCAGCCCGAATGTCCGCGAGGCGTACTCGAGGCGTGTCGCAACGGAACGGGAAGAACGGAAGCATCTGCTGCGACGGCTCGCAATCGACGAGGTTGCGGTGCGGACGGAAGGCGGAGTCGTCGAGCCGCTGCTTCGGTTCTTCCGCGCCCGAGAGACGCGGGCGCACCGGCGGTGAGCTTCGTCACCCTCGCGCTATTGCTGTGGCAGGCGATAGCTCCGCAAGCCGCCCAAAATCCGCGAGCCGCGCTGTCGGTACAGATGGGTTATCGGGTGAACCCGGACACCGTGATCATCGGACAGCCGTTCAACCTGTTCATCAAGGTGCTCGCGCCCAAGGGAGTGCGGTTCGAGTTTCCGCCGGGCCCCGACACGACGACCGGCAACGGCGTTCGGCCGATCGAGCTTCGCGGCGAAAAAGTCGTCACGATGCTCGGCGACACAGCGGTCGCGCTCTATCATCTGGTGGCGTGGGACATCGGGACGCAGCCACTCAGATTTCCGGACGTGCGCGTCACATTCGAGGGCCAGGAACGGCGTCCCACGCTGGGGGGCGCATCGGTCTTCGTCAAATCGGTTCTGCCAGCCGACACCTCGCTGCGGATTCCGAAACCCGCGCGACCGCTGATCGTTCTGCCCGTCATCAACTGGTTGCTCTGGCTCGGGCTACTCGCCGCCGCGATCGCCGTGGTTCTGCTCTGGTGGGCATGGCGGCGCTGGCGCAATCGGCCCAAGCGGCCAGTTGATCCCTACGCGCGTGCGCAGCAGGAGTTCGCGCGTATTGATGCGCGTCACTTGCTCGAGGACGGCCGGCGCGCGGAATACTTCGCCGCGATGGTTGACGTCGCGCGCGAATATCTGGCGGCCCGCGTCCCGGGAGTTCGTCGGTCCGATACTACCTCTGAGCTGCTGCGCACGATGAAGCCGGGCAGTGGCGTGGAAATGGACCTCGCTCGGCTGCTCGAGCAGGCAGACCTGGTGAAATTCGCGCGCGCCGATGTTTCCATCGAAGAAGCGAGAGAGGCGGGCCGGACGCTGAGGGCGGTCATCGATCACGTCGAAGCGCGGGTAAATCCGGAATCCGGGGTCGCGAAGCGTATCGCAGCCGCGAAGGAGCGGGCGGCGTGAGCGTCTTCGGACTGTTCGAATTCTTCACGCCGGAAGCGTTGTGGCTGTTGCTGCTGCTGCCCGCGTGGTGGTTGTGGCGTCGTCTGCGGCGCAGGGACGCGATCGTCTTCTCGCGCACCTCGGTGCTGGCGACCGGCCCGCACGTCGGAAGTTGGATACCGACGGCGATATTCGTTCTCAGGAACATCGCGCTCGCCTCGTTCATCGTGGCGCTTGCCCGTCCGCGCTCCGGCGCGCACACGGAGACCCAGACGAGCGAAGGAATCAACATCGTCATGGCAATCGATCTTTCCAGCTCGATGCTGGCGCTCGATTTTCGCCCCAACAATCGCATCGAAGTCGCCAAGCAAAAGGTGAAGCAGTTCATCGCGCGCCGGACGTCGGATCGCATCGGTATCGTCGCGTTCGCGGGTGAGGCTCTGACCCAGGTTCCTCTCACGACCGACTATCCCGTCGTGATGCAGGCGGTATCGAATCTTCAGGCGGGACAGCTCGAGGATGGAACCGCGATCGGAAACGCGATCGCCACCGCGGCCAACAGGCTACGCGATGCGCCCGGCAAATCGCGCGTGCTGATCCTTCTCACCGACGGCGTCAACAACCGCGGCACCATCGAGCCGCTTGTGGCGGCCAAGGCGGCCGCGGCTTACGGAATAAAGATTTACGGAATCGGAGTGGGCAGCGCCGGAATGGCGCTGGTGCCGGTCGGTCGGACCGCCGCGGGCGGGCTTCGGTACGAGTATCAGCCAGTGGAAATCGACGAAGCCCTCCTCAGCAACATTGCGCGCATGACGGGCGGCCGATACTTCCGCGCGCGCGACGCTGCCGCGCTCCAGAACATCTACGCGCAAATCGATCAGCTGGAGCGGGCCCCGGTCCACTCGAGCACCATCGTGAGATATCAGGAGCTCTATCGGTGGCCGCTCGCGATCGGCCTCCTCGCGCTGTTCGCGGAGCTGGGGATCGTCGCGTGGAAGGCGCCGCTGCCGTGACAATCTCGACGTATCTGCGCTACATCCAGTGGCCGTGGGCGCTGGCCTTCGTGATCGTTCTGCCGGTGGTGACGGCGTGGCTCGTGAGCTGGGGCATTCGCGCGCGCAGGACGCGCCTCGCCCGGCTCGGTACTCCATCCATGATCGCGCGACTCGCCCCCTCGATCACGCAGCAGCGCATCTGGTCGGCGGCCCTCCGCGCGGCGCTCGCGACGCTGCTCCTGGGCTTGGCGCTCGCCGGCCCGCGCTGGGGTGTCGAGCAGACCGTGGTCAAACAGCAAGGTGTCGACGTGGTCCTCGCACTCGATGCCTCGCTCTCCATGCTAGCGACGGACGAGAAGCCGAGCAGGCTTCAGGCGATGAAGCAGGAGATCGACCGATTGAGAGATCTGTCGCCCGGAGACCGGTTCGCGCTGCTCGCGTTCGCGGGCCGGAGCTACATCCTCACGCCGCTCACGGTGGACAACAGCGCGCTCGATCTGTTTTTACAAAACCTCGATCCGTCGATCGTCGGGCAGGGCGGGAGCTCGCTCGCGAGCGCGCTGCGTCAGGCGACGAACCTTCTCGCGCTCAATAAATCGCAGGGCGACAAGGCAATCATCCTGATGAGTGACGGCGAAGGCTTCGACAATCCCGACGAGGTGCTGGGCGAGGCCCGCCGCGCGCGGGAGATGGGCTTCACAATCGTCACCGTGGGATTCGGGACGACCGAGGGATCCACGATTCCGATCGTCGAGAACCGTGTCGTCACCCAGAAGCGTGACGAAAACGGAAACATTGTGGTCACCCACTACGATCCAGCTTTGCTCAAGGCGATCGCCGACGAAGGCAAAGGGACATTCATTGACGCTCGCGTTGCTGACAAGGCGGGGAAAATCCGGGCTGCGCTGAACAATCTTCACGCCAGCCCGCGTTCCCTGGTATCCGGAGAGAATCTTGGGATCCAGTTCCAATGGTTCGTGCTGGCAGCGCTCCTGCTGCTCACCCTCGACACTTTCCTTCAGACGCGGCGCCGCAGGGGAAGGGCGGTTGCCGCCGCGGCCACGACCGCGACTATGCTCTTGCTTACGGCATCGTGCCGGCCAACCGCGCGCGACAAGCCGGCGATCGCGCTCTACAACACGGGCACGGGGCTTCTCCTTCGCGACTCGCTCGCCCCCGCGCTACTGCCTCTCACGCGCGCTTCCGATTCAAAGGATCTCGAGGTTCGCCATCGCGCGCGCTTCAACCTCGGCCTCGACTATCTGATACAGGGACGCCGCGCAAAAAAGGATTCCGCCGACGTTCCGCTGGACAGTGCGCTCTATCGCTACAAACAGATTCTCGAAGTTGCCGTCGCTGACTCTGACGCGCGGTGGAATTACGAGCTGGCACTGAGGCAGAAAAAGGGCGGTGGCGGCGGTGGAGGTGGCGGAGGAGGAGGAGGTGGCGGCGGTCAGGGTCCGACCAAGAGTCCCTCTCCCTCACCGAGCCAGAACCAGTCTCCCGCCCCGAAACCGGTTCCAGGAATGACGCCCCAGCAGGCGGAAGCGGTGCTCAACGCGGCGGAGGACAAGGAGATCGACGTGCAGGGCAAGCGGCAGATGAAGAACGTGCCGACCCCGCCGAGGGGCAAGGATTGGTAATTTCGGTAGTACCATGCCGGTGATTTCAATTCTTCCGAGCTCGGTCGCGGATCAGATCGCGGCCGGTGAAGTGGTCGAGCGCCCCTCGTCGGTGGTAAAGGAGCTCGTCGAGAACGCGATGGATGCCGGTGCGACGGTCATCGAGATCTCGCTCGAGGACGGTGGACGCAAGCTCATTCGAGTAAGCGACGATGGCACCGGCATCGCGAGTGAAGAGGTACCGCGAGCGCTCGCCCGTCACGGGACCTCGAAGATCACCAAAGCGTCGGACCTGGTCGGAGTGTCCACCTTCGGATTTCGCGGGGAGGCGCTGCCTGCCATCGCTTCGGTCTCACAGTTCGAGATCCAGTCGGCGGCGGCGGACGGAGAGGGCACGTCGACCCGAGTACTCGGTGGACAGATCTCGCCGGCCGAGCGGATCGCGCGGCGCCGTGGAACCACGGTGACGGTCAGCCAGCTGTTCTACAACATGCCGGCGCGACTCAAATTCCTCCGGAGCGCTCGATCGGAATGGAGAAGCGCGGTAGAGTCGCTGACCGCACTGGCGCTCACAAAGCCGGGGGTTCGCATTCATTTGTCGCACGACGGCAAGAACGCACTCACTCTACCGCCCGTGTCGAGCATCCGGTCGCGTCTTGGCGCGATCTGGGGCGGGAGATACGCGGAAGATCTTCTCGACGTCGATGATGTCGCCGGACCGATTCACACCAGCGGTCTGGTTCAGCGACCGGCCGACGTCGGCACATCGACGAGACGCGGTTTTCTCTCGATCAATGGCCGCGCAGTCCGCGACGCCGGAATTGGACGCGCGGTCGAGGCAGCCTATCGCTCCACCATCGTCGCTGGAGTGCGGCCATCGTTCTTTATCAATGTCACGCTGCCGGCTGACGCCGTCGACGTGAACGTGCATCCCTCCAAGGCGGAAGTTCGCTTCCGCGACCGATGGAATGTCGAGCGCGCCGTGGAAACCGCGGTGAGGCGATCTCTCGGCACTCTGGACAGCGCGGCGTCGCTCGGCTTTCGGGGCTCGAGCTTCATTTTCCGCCCTGACACGATCCCGCCGAATCCCGACTCGGAGATCCTTCGTCCGCCGATCGATCACGACTCGCCCTTGTTCGCGGGGAGCACCAGCGCGGCAGATGTTGACGGCGCGGAATACGCCACCACCGTATCAACGGTAGATGTCTCGCCGCCGGCGCCGCCGATTCCGCCGCTTTTCCAGCTCCGACACACCTATATCGCGTTCGAGCACGAAGATGGCCTCGTCCTCATCGATCAACATTCCGCTCACGAGCGGGTTCTCTACGAGCAGTTCATGCACACGCTGGAGAGCGGGGCGGCGCCCGCGCAGCGGCTCCTCCTTCCGCTGACTCTTCACCTGGGACCGGCCGAGGGCGAAGCGTTCGATTCCAATCGCGAGTATCTCGAGCGTCTGGGCTTCGAAGTCGAAGGTTTTGGCGGCCACACTCTCATCGTCAACACTGTCCCGATGCCGCACCCGCGCTTCGACGCCGAGCGTTGTTTGCGGGAGACGCTGGATTCGTTGACGGGCGAACGGGTAGCGGGCGCTGCGGCGAAACACGAGCGACTGGCCGCGACTGTCGCGTGCAAGGCCGCAATCAAGGCGGGCGAGGAGCTCTCCCAGGGAGAGATGCGCTCGCTCTTCGCCGCGCTGCGGGACACCACGCTGCCGGCGCACGACGTCCACGGCCGCTCCACGATCGTTCATCTCACCTGGGACGAGGTAGAGCGGCGCTTTGGCAGGCGATAAAAAAAGCCTCTCGTTTGCGACGCGAACTCGGAAACGCCCGCTGCGCATAATCTGCGGTCCGACGGGGGCAGGCAAATCCGCCGTCGCACTGGACCTTTGCGAGACGTACAACGCGGCGATCGTCAGCGCGGATTCGCGCCAGATCTACTGCGGCTTCGACATCGGAACCGCCAAGCCAACCGGTGAAGAGCGCGAGCGCGTAACGCACTACGGAATAGATGTCGCCAGGCTGGACGAGCGTTACTCCGCGGCAAGATGGGCCAAAGAGGCTGGCGGATGGATCGAATGCGCAGGCAAAATGGGCGAAGAGGCGGTGATCGTAGGGGGAACGGGACTCTATATCAAAGCGCTCGCCGACCCGCTTTTCTCCATGCCGGACATGGATCCGCTTCAGCGTTCGCAGCTGGAGAGTGAGCTCGCGTCAAAGCCTCTCGCCGAGCTGCGGCGCTGGTGCGAGGGACTCGACCCTGCGCGGGCGCACCTTGGCCGCACTCAGCTGGTGCGCGCGATCGAGACGGCACTGCTTTCGGGCTCTCGCATCAGCGCGCTACACGCGGAGCACAAAGCCGCCACGGCCATCCAACACGAGGGCAAGAAGGCTGCATATCTGATCGTGGATCCTGGCTCCGTGCTCGGGTCCAGAATAGAGACACGCGTTGACCGGATGCTCGAGGCCGGCTGGGCGGACGAAGTTCGCGAGCTCCAGCGCAGCGTGCCTCCGGACGCGCCCGCGTGGAAGTCGAGCGGTTACGCGGTGATGCGGGAGCACGTCGAGGGCCGGCTGGATTTGTCATCCGCGCGGCAGCGGATCATTATTGAGACGCGACAGTACGCGAAGCGCCAGCGTACGTGGTTCAGACACCAGCTGCCGCCGGCCGCTGTGACTGTTGTCAATCCTGATGACTCTCGAGCCCGCGCCGTCGCGCGGGAATGGTGGGAAAGGGCTGAGTGAACATAGGCATTACGTGCTACCCGACGTACGGTGGATCCGGCGCCGTCGCGACCGAGCTCGGGATCGCGTTGGCGGAGCGCGGGCACGAAGTCCATTTCATCACGTACCGACAGCCGTTCCGTCTCCCTTCGTTCCTGCCACGCATTTTTTTCCACGAGGTCGATGTCGGCCGTTATCCGCTGTTCGAGTTTCCGCCGTACGATCTCGCTCTGGCCGTGCGGATGCACGAAGTGGTGAGGAGCCACCACCTCGAGCTGCTGCACTGTCACTACGCGATCCCGCACGCCACCAGTGCCTGGATCGCGCGCGAGATGCTGCGCGAGGCGGGCGAAGACGTTCACGTGATCACCACGCTGCATGGAACTGACATCACGATCGTAGGGCAGGATCCCTCGTTCTATCCGATAACCAAGTTCTCGATCGAGAAGTCGGATCGCATCACGGCGGTCTCTCAGTACCTGAAGGAGGAGACGTGTCGCGCATTTGGCTGCGACGGCCCCGCCATCGACGTGATCCACAACTTCATCGACCCGGACGTCTACAATCGCGAAAAGTATCCGTCCCTGCTAAAGAAGCAGGTCGGCCAATCGAAACCCATTTTCATGCACGTCTCCAACTTTCGCACCGTCAAGCGCGTGCGGGACGTTGTACGCGTCTTCGCTGAGGTGAATCGCGAGCTTCCCAGCGTGCTGGTGATGATCGGAGACGGACCCGATAGGCCCGCCGCCGAGGAGGAGGCGCGCATGCTCGGTGTCGCGGATTCGGTGTCGTTCCTGGGAAAGCTGGATCAGATCGCGCCGCTCCTCGCGGCCGCGGATCTTTTTCTGCTGCCGAGCCAGAGCGAGTCTTTCGGCTTGAGTGCGCTCGAGGCCCTAGCATCGGGAGTGCCCGTCATCGGCACCGACGCGGGTGGCCTTCCGGAGGTCGTCCGCGACGGAGAGACTGGCGTTCTCTGCGGGGTCGGCGACATTCCGGGTATGGCCGCCGCGTCGCTCGGGATCCTCCAGGATCGGAATCGCTGGTCGGAAATGAGCGCGCTGGCATCCGCCGATGCGCGCGAGAGATTTTCTCGCGACGCCATCGTCAGCAAGTACGAATCACTCTATCGCACATCACTCCCCACCAAAACAACATGACTCCTCAACAGGCGATCGTGCTTGGGATTATTCAGGGGCTCTCGGAGTTTCTCCCCATCAGCAGCTCGGCGCACCTCACTCTCGCGCCGTGGCTGTTCGGCTGGGAAGATCCCGGTTTGGCGTTCGACGTCGCGCTCCATTTCGGGACACTTCTGGCCGTCCTGTGGTACTTCCGAATGGAGTGGCTAACCCTGATCAAAGCCGCGTTCGGCATCGTCACGACCGGGCGCGTCGAGACCCCCGAAAAACGCAAGGTGATCTACCTCATCGTCGCGACGATTCCGGGAGCCATCGGCGGGCTCATGCTTCAGTCGAGGGCCGAGTCCGCGTTTCGAGATCCGCAGATCATCGCGATCGCGCTGATGGTGATGGGAATTGTCCTCTGGGCCGTCGACAAGGCGGTTGACCAGCGCCGCATACTTGGCGAGATGCGCTGGGTGGACGCGTTGCTGATCGGACTATCCCAGGTGATCGCATTGATTCCGGGTGTCTCGCGGTCGGGGTCGACCATCACGACCGCGCGCGGCCTGCGCTTCGACCGTGAAAGCGCCGCGGAATTCAGCTTTCTCATGAGCATGCCGATCATTGCCGCAGCAGTCGTGCTCGAAGGCCCCAAAGCGTTGCAACAGGGCGGACTGACGAACGAGCTCATGTCGGGAGTCGTCGCATCGGCGATCAGCGGCTGGCTCGCCATTTCGATTCTCATGCGGTTTGTGAGCAGGCACAGCTACCGCATCTTCGCCTTCTATCGCGTCGCGCTCGGTATCGCTGTCCTGGCGGTGATCCACGCGCGCGGATAGCGAGGTACGGTTCGATGGTGCTACGCATGAAGCAATCGAGCAGATGCTCGAGCTTCCGCGCGTGGAGCTACTCGAGTCGACGACTTCGACGCTCGACGTCGCGCATCGCCTCGCGGCTCGAGGCGCGCCCGCCGGCACGCTCGTGATCGCCAACGAACAGACCGCGGGTCGCGGAAGGGGCGGGAAGAGCTGGCAGTCGTCGCCTGGCGCCGGTCTCTGGCTGACTCTGATCGAGCGCCCGTCCGACAGCTCGGGCCTCGGAGTCCTCTCCTTGCGCGTCGGCCTCGCGGCCGCCGAGGCGCTCGACCGGTTTGCGCCGGAGCCTATCCGCCTCAAATGGCCGAACGACCTTTACATCGATCAGGGAAAGCTCGGTGGCATTCTGGTAGAGGCCCGATGGCGCGAGCAGGCGGTGGAATGGGTAGCGATCGGTCTTGGAGTGAATGTGCGAGCACCAACGAACGTTGAAACGGCAGCAGGCCTCGAACCGGGAACCGATCGGCTCGACGTCCTTGGCGACCTGATCCCCGCGGTTCTCGCGGCCTCGCGAGCGACAGGTCCGCTCCAGGCCGATGAAATGGAGGAATTCGACGCCCGCGACCTGGCGCGCGGGCGAAGGTGCGTCGAGCCGGCGGTCGGGCGCGTGGCGGGGATTTCTCCCACTGGCGAGCTGCTGGTGGCACTGGCAGACTCTGTCGTTCCATTTCGCTCCGGCTCTCTCGTGCTCGAGGATCCGCAATGATCGTCGTCTTCGACGTAGGCAACTCCGAGATCACAATCGGAATCTTCAATGCGGGAGAGCTGCTCTCCCATTGGAGGCTGACTACCGCACCGCCCAGGACCGCCGACGAACTGGCGCTCCTGATTCGATCCATTGCTGGTCCGGAGCTAGCGTCGCCCGGAGGTGCGCAAGGGTCAGCAATTTGCTCGGTCGTCCCAGCCATCACCCCGATGCTCGCCGAAGCGTGCGAGATGTGCTTTGGCCGCAAGCCGATCATGATCGACGCCCGCGCAAAGCTGCCGATCAAGCTCGATGTGGAAGAGCCATTTACGGTCGGGGCCGATCGGATCGCGAACACCCTCGCCGCCAGCCGGATTTACAGGAAGGATGCTGTCGTCGTCGATCTGGGGACCGCCACGACCTACGACTGCATCACCGCTGATGGGACCTTCCTCGGGGGCGTCATTCAGCCCGGGATCATGATCTCGGCTGACACGTTGTTCCGGCGCACGGCGCAGCTTCCGGCAACTGACATTGTCCCGCCCAAGAAGGTGATTGCGCGCCGCACGGACGAATGCATCCGGGCCGGCGTTCTCTATGGGGCGGTGGACTCGATTGACGGGATAGTCCGCCGGATCAAGAAGGAATGGCCTGGTAAGAAGCACCCGATCGTGATCGCGACCGGGGGGATGGCGGAAACGATCCGACCGCATTCAGCTGAGCTGGAGCTGGTTGACCCGTTTTTGACCCTGAAAGGGATCCGACTCGGCTTCGAGCTGCTTAGCTGAGGGTCGGGAAACACCCGGCTCGCAGCCGGATTTTTCCGGGTTGACTGACCCCTCCCGGACCCATTAAGTTGAGGCCTTAGCACTCACCATGGTCGAGTGCTAACAGCAGAGCTTTCCCACCACAAGCCACTTTTTCCAGCAGAAGGACAGCTAACTATGGCTACAAAAACGCAAACCAACACGAAGGTTGCTCCCCTGGCAGATCGCGTCGTCGTCAAGGCGCTTGAGGACACGGAGCAGATGCGCGGCGGGCTCTTTATTCCCGACACCGCCAAGGAAAAGCCGCAGCAGGGCGAAATCATCGCGGTTGGTCCCGGCCGCTATGAGAAGAACGTCCGCGTTCCGATGGAAGTCAAAGTCGGAGACAAGGTTCTCTACGGCAAGTACAGCGGTACCGAAGTTACGATCAACACCGAACAGTATCTGATCCTTCGCGAGTCTGATGTGCTCGCGGTTGTGAACTAAACCAGACACCAAAGAGCGAATCATATGGCAGCCAAGGAACTACACTTCAACACCGAAGCACGCGCGGCTCTCAAGCGCGGCGTCGATCAGCTCGCGGAGGCGGTCAAGGTCACGCTTGGCCCGAAGGGCCGGAACGTCGTCATCGACAAGAAGTTCGGTGCGCCGACCGTCACCAAGGACGGAGTGACCGTCGCCAAGGAAATCGAGCTCTCGGATCCCCTCGAGAACATGGGCGCGCAGATGGTGAAGGAAGTCGCGACCAAGACCAGCGACCTCGCTGGAGACGGTACCACGACGGCAACGGTATTGGCCCAGGCGATTTTCCGCGAAGGCCTCAAGAACGTCACCGCTGGCGTCAACCCGATGGCGCTCAAGCGCGGCATCGATTCGGCCGTCTCTGCGATCGTCGAGGAGCTCAAGAAGATGAGCGTCCCGACCAAGGGCAAGAAGGAAATAGCTCAAGTCGGGTCAATATCTGCAAACAATGACAAGGAAATCGGTGACCTGATCGCCGAAGCGATGGAGAAGGTCGGCAAGGACGGCGTCATCACCGTTGAAGAGGCGAAGGGCCTCGAGACGACGCTGGAGACGGTCGAGGGAATGCAGTTCGACCGCGGCTACCTCTCGCCGTACTTCGTCACTGATCCCGAGAAGATGGAAGCAGCCCTCGAGGATGCTCTGATTCTCATTCACGACAAGAAAATTTCCTCCATGAAGGATCTTCTTCCGATCCTCGAGAAGGTCGCGCAGCTGGGCAAGCCGTTGCTCATCATCGCCGAGGACATCGAGGGTGAGGCGCTGGCGACTCTGGTCGTCAACAAGCTCCGTGGCACGCTCCGCGTGTCAGCGGTCAAGGCTCCCGGATTCGGTGATCGTCGCAAGGCAATGCTCGAGGACATCGCTGTCCTTACCGGCGGCCAGGTGATCTCGGAGGAAGTCGGATTCAAGCTCGAGAACGCCGTCGTGACCGATCTCGGTCGCGCCAAGCGTATCGTCGTCGACAAGGAGACCACCACGATCATCGATGGTCAGGGCGACGAGGACAAGATCAAGGGACGCATCAAGGAGCTCAAGGCGGCGATCGAGAAGACCACTTCCGATTACGATCGCGAGAAGCTTCAGGAGCGTCTGGCGAAGATTGCCGGCGGTGTTGCGGTGATCAACGTCGGCGCGCCCACAGAGAGCGAGATGAAGGAGAAGAAGGCAAGAGTTGAGGACGCCCTGCATGCCACGAGAGCGGCCGTGGAAGAGGGAATCGTCCCCGGCGGTGGTGTGGCGCTGATTCGCGCGCAGAAGGCGCTCAAGAC
>DHJM01000064.1:0-9792 GCA_002404335.1 Gemmatimonadales bacterium UBA4720 | reverse complement strand
TACGGCTACAACGCGCTCACCGACGAGTACGAGGATCTGGTTGCGGCCGGCGTCATCGACCCGACCAAGGTCACCCGCACCGCGCTGCAGAATGCGGCGTCGATCGCGGGACTTCTGCTCACGACCGAAGCACTGATCGTGGAGAAGAAGGAGCCGGCTGGTGCTGGCGCTCAGGGCGGTGGCAATCCGGGCGGTATGGGCGGGATGTACTAGCCTTTCGCGCGGGAGAGTAATCGAAGAGGGAGCCGCGGTGCGGCTCCCTCTTTTTTTTTCCAGGCACGGAGGGGGAAAACCAATTGAACGGGTGGAGGGGTCAGCCGGGAAGATGGGAGTTGTCAGTTCACGACGCCCGGACTTTTCGATTTCGCCATTCGCGGAACAAGCAGTGGCCTTCGCTCCACCGAGGTAAGTCAGGGCGTAGTGAACTAAAAACTCGCACCTGAGCTTCTGGCGCCTCCCACCCGTTCAGTTCTCCCCCCCGGGGATGTATCGCTTGACGGCTGGCCGGTTCCGCGCTATCATCTAAGGACAATTGAAGACCCTGTGGTAATTTGCCGCGTATTGCAGCCACGTTAAATAAATGCTAAAAAGCGAGGAACGCCCGCGGCCACATAGCCACGGGCGTTCTGCTTTATCCGCGGAGTCCATCAACCAGAATCGCCATGACTCCCCAGCTCGAGATCGACGCACCACCGGCGCTCCACGACTTTCCCATTGGTTCCGCTGCCGCGCCCTCGCGCGGTCTGGGCGGGTTTGATGCGCCGTCGGCACACTATGAGATCGTTGGACCTCGTGGAGCGCCTGTCGTCGCTGTACTCGGCGGTATCTCCGCCTCGAAACACGTCACGTCGTCCGCTTCGGATCCGTCTTCAGGGTGGTGGGAGGATGTGGTTGGCGAGGGCCGCGCAATCGACACTCGACAGTTCCGGGTCCTTGGCATCGACTATGTCACGAGCGGGAAAAGCACGGAATCGGTTACGACCGCCGATCAGGCTGAAGCCCTTGCTGCGGTCCTCGACCAGGCCGGTGTTCGCAGCCTGCACGCAGTCGTCGGCGCATCCTATGGAGGGATGGTCGCGCTCGCCTTCGGCGTCGGATTCGCGGGGCGAGCGGGGCGTCTGATCGTTATCAGCGCGGCGCACGAGAGCGATCCCATCGCGACGGCGCTCCGGCATCTTCAGCGCCGCGTCGTCGCCCTTGGAAGCGCGGTCGGTCGGGAGCGCGACGGATTGGCGATCGCGCGCGGCATCGCGATGACGACCTACCTGACTCCGTTGCATTTCGAGGAGCGCCTCGCGGGGTGTGATCGGAACGATTCCAGACTTGTCGAGGATCGCATCGGTGACTACCTGAAAACGCGCGGCGAACGGTTCGCCGAACAATGGACGTCCGAGCGGTACAACGCGCTGTCGCTCTCGCTCGACCTTCACAAGATCCGCCCCGAGGATGTTACCGTCCCGGCGACCGTGATTGCGATTAGTAGCGACCGGCTGGTGCCAGTCGCGCAGAGTCGCGAGCTCGCGCGAAGGCTGGGCGGTCCGAGCCAGCTCGTCGAGATCGACTCATCTCACGGCCACGACGCGTTCCTCGGCGATTCCTCCCGCGTTGCTCCATTCATCAACGAGCTGCTGCGAATTGGAGTGGAGGTGGTGTCATGACGGACGAGATCAGACATTCATCGTTGCGTCCTCCGCAGCAGCCCGCAACGCGCGCGGTACGCGCGGGCATAGCGACCGACCTGCACCATGGCGCGGTTGTGCCTCCAATTCATCTCTCTTCGACATTCGCCTTCGAAGGGTTCGGAAAGAAGAGGCTCTACGACTACACGCGCACCGGCAATCCGACGCGCGAGTACCTCGCCAACGCCCTCGCCGAGCTCGAGGATGGAGAGGGTGCGGTCGTGACGAGCACCGGAATGTCGGCGGTGGCTCTGGTGCTGCAGCTCGTCCGCCCCGGAGATCTCATTCTCGCCGCTCACGACTGCTATGGCGGAACGCATCGCATTCTGCGCTCGCTCGCTGCCCGCGGGCATTTTGACGTTGCGTTCGTCGATCTCACCGGTGAGACCGCCGTGGAGACGGTAAAGTCGCGTCGGCCAAAACTTCTGTGGATTGAAACGCCGAGCAATCCGCTGCTGAGGGTGACGAATCTGGCTCGGGTCATCAAGGCGGGGCACGAAGCTGGAGCAATTGTGGCCGTGGACAATACCTTCCTCTCACCGGTGCTGCAGCGCCCGATCGACTTCGGCGCGGACCTCGTGGTCCACTCGACCACTAAGTACCTCAACGGACACAGCGATGTCGTCGGTGGCGCGGTCGTAGCGTCGGACGCGGCACTGGTCGAGGAGCTGGCCTGGTGGGCCAACTGCCTGGGAATCACAGGCGCTCCCTTCGACAGCTTTCTCACTCTGCGCGGAGTTCGGACACTTCATGCGCGGATGCGCGTCCACTGCGAGAACGCCGCGCGCGTGGTCGAGCTGTTGTGCGGCCACCACGCGGTAAAGCGTGTCTACTATCCGGGTCTCAGCTCTCATCCTGGACACAGCGTTGCCGCGTCTCAGCAGAGCGGCTTCGGCGCCATGGTCAGCTTCGAAGTCAACGGCGGAATCGATGGCGTCGAGCGGTTCGTCAACGCACTTCAGTGCTTCACGCTGGCAGAATCGCTGGGAGGTGTTGAGAGTCTGGTCGCGCATCCAGCGACGATGACGCACGCGTCAATGGATGAGGCAGCGCGCGCGACGGCTGGCATCGAGAATTCTCTGTTGCGACTATCGGTCGGAATCGAGCACGCCGACGACCTCGTGGCGGATCTGGCAGCCGCGCTCGACCATGCGGCGGCGTACGTCTCCGATAGTTACGCCGAGACGGAAAGCACCGACGTGGGGGCGACCGTCTGAGTGTTGCACTCGCGCGTGCCGGGCTGCACTATCTACGACGCGGCAATTCATAGCTCACGTTCTTACAGCAGGATGCCCTCATGTCAACCAGGATCGCATCAGTAGCATTCGTCATTCTCGCGGCGGGTCCACTCTCTGCGCAGGCGCCCGCCACTGCGTACATCATCACGCGCCTTGGAACCGATACCGTCGCAGTAGAGCGATACACGCGCTCGAACGACAAACTGGAAGGCGATCTCGTGCTTCGGTATCCGCGTGTGCGCACCATCCACTACGTCGCCGACCTGGGGCCCCGCGGAGAGATCAAAGCGATGACTGCCGCCGCGCGGAGACCAAACACTGACCCCACCGCTGCTCCCGTCACGCGGATCGTCATGCAATTCGGCGACACGCTCGCCGTGATCAACGTGGAGCGCAATGGGACGGCCGATGCCTCGGCCAGCGGAAGGAAGGGTTATCACGGCGGAGTGGCACCGACGCTCGGTGTTGAGCCGACGTCATACGGCGTTTACGAGCAGCTGCTTTCATCGTCGAAGCTCGGAAGCGACAGCGCGGCCTTTGCGCTCATCGCTCCGGGCCCGGGACCAACTCCTTCCATCATCCTGCGTCGGCGCGGGGCCGACTCGGTAGCGTTCAGGAGCACTTTTTTCCCGGGTTGGATAGAGGTCGCGCAGGTAGACTCGCGGGGCCGAATCAACGGGGTCGATTCCAGAGCGACTACGATCAAGACCGTTGCGCAGCGCGTGCCCAGTCTCGACGTGGACAACGTGGTGAAGGGCTGGGCCGCGACCGAGGTCGCGAGGGGCGGCCAGATGGGACAGATGTCACCGC
This sequence comes from Gemmatimonadales bacterium UBA4720, assembly GCA_002404335.1. GTDB lineage: Bacteria > Gemmatimonadota > Gemmatimonadetes > Gemmatimonadales > Gemmatimonadaceae > UBA4720. The sequence continues at coordinate 6,065 of DHJM01000064.1, read as the reverse complement.
CCGACACGGTCAGAGCGACCATCGGCGGAGCGAACCTGGCGGTTGCCTATAGCCGCCCACTCAGGCGTGGTCGCGTGATCTTCGGCAACCTCGTTCCGTGGAATCAGGTGTGGCGCACCGGTGCCAACGCGGCGACGGTTTTCTCGACCGACAAGGATCTCGTATTCGGGAGCACGGCGGTGCCGGCTGGCAAGTACACGCTGTGGACGCTCCCCACGCCGACCGGAGCGCAGCTGATCTTCAATAGCGAGACCGGTCAGTGGGGCACCGACTATCACGCCGACAAGGATTTTGCGCGCGTCGCGCTTACTACGAAGCAGGTGTCGCCGGCGGTCGACCAATTCGTGATCGGAGTAGTTCCGCAGGGGTCTGGAGGCGTGCTGCGTTTTTCGTGGGACGACAAGGAATACGCAGTACCGTTCACCGTGAAATAGTTGACGTCGTCCGAAATTCCGGCGCGGGGTGATCGCTGGCTCCGCGCCATCGGTTACGGATTGCTCGCGGAGATATCGACGATCGTCACGATTATCGCGGTGACGATGCTATACCGATATGTCTTTTCGCGCGGCTTGGCGGACGCGGACTACGCCGCGTTCAATGCTCGCGTCGGAGAAGCAGTCGGCATTGTCGGCGGTACGCTCTACACTTTTATCTTCGCGCAGCGGTTGATGCGTCACCTCTCGATCCGCTTCATCGCACACGGAATCGTGGCGGCGGTTGCGGCCATCGCGCTCTCGGTTGGCGGTTCGATCGCCGGTCATCAAGGGGTGCCTGCGGGATACCTGCTCGCCTCGACGCTCAAGATCATTGCTGGCGCGCTGGCGGGACTCCTCGCGACGCGAAGGAGTCAGTCGACGATCGTCAGCGAGACAGGGTTGTCGAGATAAATAATCTTCTCTTCTCGGCGCGAATGCAGTATTCGCCAGAACCAGCTTTCGTCGCGTGGCTGTCCGCCGTGTTCCATAATGAGCTTGGCCAGGTCGGCGACTTCGCTCGGATCCATTCGCAAGCATCCATGTGACGCGGCGGAGCCGAGGCTCTCGACGTCGCCGGTGCCGTGAATGTAGTAATCGGGATCCTGGAAAAAGATCTTCACCACCTTCATCGGATTCCCCGGCGCCCCAGGGCCCTTGGCGGTTTTTCCTTTCGCCCAATCGGCGTCAGGCGGCGGACGCCAGCTGGGATTCCAGACGATCTTGCTGATGGCGAAGGTGCCTACCGGTGTGGGGTACCCGTCTTGCCCGACAGCGACCGCGAAGGTCTTGAGCGTGCTGTCTCCGCGCTGAACGATGAGCATTCGCGCCCCCAGATCGGCCCGAAGCGTGAGCGGCGCCGCCTCCGGCCCGAGCACCTCGACGCTCGTGTCCCGACCCGCGGTCGGCGCAGTTCGTGGAAGCTCGATCTGGGCAGAAACCGTGCGGGCACCGATCAATCCGGTCAGAAGAGTGCCGACAGCTAAAGTCTTGCGATATATGGTCATTTAACGGCTGAGGTTGCGTGGTTTGGCTGGTCTTTCAATATGGATAGTTAATTCAAATGCCGTTCCACTTTGAGCATGATTTTGGGACGTCGTCCAGGGAACTTTTTCGTTCCCCCGGAGGAGTTTCGGGCGCTCTTTTCCTTTCGGCCACGTGAAATGCGCCTGCTGGCCCGCACTGTCATCGCTCTGCATTTTCTTGGGCGATCTTAGCCCCCAGCTGCATTTCACCGAGCCAGAAATCGTGCATACGCCAAAGAAAGCCGCCCTGCTCGCGCTCGTCGCGATCTCGTCTTCCTCGATCGAGCTGCGCGCGCAGAAACTCGATCCTTCCCTCTACTCGAGTCTCGAGTGGCGCATGATCGGCCCCTTTCGCGGCGGGCGCACAATCGGCGCTACCGGAGTTCGAGGGCAACCCAACGTCTTTTACATCGGGGTGAACAACGGCGGCGTGTGGAAGACCACCGATGCCGGGCGCGTGTGGACACCGATCTTCGACGAGCAACCGACGGGATCGATCGGCGATGTCGCTGTCGCGCCTTCGAACCCGAACGTGCTCTATGTTGGGAGCGGCGAGGGAGTTCAGCGGCCCGATCTCTCGAGTGGTGACGGCATCTACAAGTCGGTCAATGCCGGCAAGACCTGGCGTCACCTGGGTCTGCGCGATGGGCAGCAGATTGGCTCAGTCATCGTCGACCCGCGTGACGAGAACAAAATCTTCGTCGGTGTGCTCGGCCACCCGTACGGCCCTAACACGGAGCGCGGAGTTTATCGATCGACCAACGGTGGAGAGTCGTTCGAGCGGGTCCTCTACAAGGACGAGAACACCGGCGCGGCCCAGGTCGGGTTCGATCCGTCGAATCCGCAGATAGTCTACGCGGCGCTCTGGGCGGGAAGGCAGGGGCCGTGGGAGAACGCATCGTGGAACGGCCCCCTGAGTGGCCTGTTCAAATCCGCCGACGGCGGAACGACGTGGCGCCAGATCGGAAAAGGATTTCCGTCCGCGGAGCAGGGTCTTGGCAGAATCGGCTTCACGATTGCCCCCAGCGATCCGCGGCGAATGTACGCGACCGTCGAGGCGCCAACGCTTGGCGGCATCTACCGCTCGGATGACGCCGGCGAGACATGGAGACGCACCAACGACGAGGTTCGAGTCTGGGACCGCGCGTCGGACTTCGCGGAGGTGAAGGTCGATCCGCGAAATCCCGATGTCGTGTACTCCGCGAATACTTCGACGTACCGCTCATCCGATGGCGGGACTACCTGGACGGCGATCAAGGGTGCGCCCGGCGGCGACGACTATCACCGGATCTGGATCAATCCCGACAACCCGGAGATCATGATCATCGCGGCCGATCAGGGCGCGACGATCACCGTGAACGGTGGAAAAACCTGGAGCTCGTGGTACAACCAGCCCACCGCGCAATTCTACCACGTGATCACGGACAATCGAATTCCGTACTGGGTCTACGGCGGCCAGCAGGAGAGCGGCTCCATAGGAACGATGAGCCGAGGGGACTACGGCGCGATCACATTCCGCGAATGGAATTCGGTGGGAGTCGAGGAATACGGATATGTGGCTCCCGATCCGCTCGATCCCAACATCATTTACGGCGGGAAGATCACGCGCTTCGATCAGCGCTCGAGAGAGGTGCAGAACATAAGCCCGGAGGCCGTGCGTTCCGGCAAGTACAGGTTTCTTCGTACTGCTCCCGTGATTTTCTCCATTGTGGATCCACACACGCTCTACTACGCCGGCAATGTCCTGTTCAAGACGACGAACGGCGGGCACAGCTGGGACGTGATCAGTCCCGATCTCACGCGCCAGAATTACGACGTGCCTCGGGCATACGGCATTTTCACCGACGGAGATCTCTCGCGCGCGAAGAATCGCGGAGTCATCTACGCCGTCGCGCCGTCGTTCCGGAACGTGAACACGATTTGGACCGGCTCCGACGACGGCGTCATGAACCTGACGCGCGATGGCGGAAAGACGTGGACCAACGTTACGCCGGCCGCGCTGACTCCCTGGAGCAAAGTCTCTCAGCTGGAGGCGTCGCATTTCGATGACGAATCCGCGTACGCCGCCATCAACCGCTTCAAGCTCGACGATCTCCATCCGCACATCTATCGCACCCACGATGGCGGGAAGAGCTGGAAGGAGATCGTCAACGGGATTCCCGCCAACGAAGTTGTGAACTCGGTCCGGGAAGACCCGGTGCGGCGCGGCCTCTTGTTCGCGGGGACCGAGCGCGCCGCCTACTTCTCACTCGACGACGGCGAGCAGTGGCAGCCACTGAGGCTCAACATGCCGGCCACATCCATTCGCGACCTCGTGATCCACGATGACGACATCATCGTCGGCACCCATGGGCGCTCGTTCTGGATTCTCGACGACATGACCCCGCTACGCCAGCTCGACGCGAAGGCGGGCAGCGCCGAGACTTTTCTGTTCAAGCCGAAGCTCACATACCGGTTCCGGCGCAACAAGAATACCGATACGCCCTTGCCGCCCGAAGAGCCCGCCGGAAAAAATCCGCCGGACGGCGCGATCATCAACTACCGGCTCGGCGCCGATTCCGGCACGCCGGTCGTCCTCGATATCCTGGATGACGCGGGCCACATAGTCCGCAGCTTCTCAAGCGCCGATTCGGTCGAGCCGATCGAGACGGATCTCCCCGTTCCGACTTACTGGGTTCGCCCGCAGCAACGGTTAGCCCGGAGTCGAGGAACTCACCGCTTCGTGTGGGACCTTCACTATCCGTCGCCAAAGGTTCTCGGTCACGATTATCCGATCTCAGCCATCTACGGCGACACTCCCCGGTTTCCTCTGGGACCGGCGGTGTTGCCGGGCACGTACGCCGTCCGGCTGACCGCGAACGGCCGGACCTATACGCAGCCGCTTGTGATCAAGATGGACCCGCGCGTTCAGATCACCGATGCCGGGCTCCGGCTGCAGCGCGATCTTGGTGTCCGAATGAACGATGCCATCAGCCGCGATTTCGCAGCGCTCAGTGAAGTGCGCGCTCAGCGAACGCTGTTGAGAGCGCAGCGTGAAGGCGCCAAGGCGAAGGAGGTTGCTGATTCTCTGGTGGCGCTGGATTCTCTGCTGGCCAAAATCGAGAGCGGTGCACGAGGCGGAGCGCCTCTTGGTCTGGTTGTCTTGAATGAACAGCTCGCCGGGATTCTCGATGCCGTCGAAGGCGCGGACGCCGAGCCTACTACGCGGGTCGTAGCCGCCGCCGGCGACCTGGAGAAATCTCTCGCCGCGATACTTGCACAGTGGTCCGATATCCAGCGCACGCGAATCAAGCGCGATCGGAAGTAGATTACGCAGTCCCAGTACTCGCAGCTCACCGGAGAACGAGATGACGACGAGCAAGGAAACCGAGTGGATGAATCACCCGCGGCTGCGAAAGCTAGTAACGGCCGTCAACGAGCTGACTCTCGCCGAACGGATTACGCTCGTGAAGGGACTGGTGCCAGCGATCGCCGACGAGCTGTCCGATACTGAGTACGAGAGATTCGTCGACGCCATACGATTGAAAGGTGAGCGCTTTCACGAAGCGCAGGCGCACCCCGGCGAGGGCAGGGCGGAACGCAAGGTTCCGGGCGACCGCGACATCGAGGGACGATAGGGGGCCGAATGATGAACTTCTACTGGATATTCGGGATTCTCATTGTCGCGGCCCTTCTGTTCGCGCTTTTCGCGGGCACGCGGCGGCCCAAGCCGTAGGCTAAATCCCGAGCGCGAGCTGGATTGGCGAGGCGTCAGTGCTCGATCCGGCGCCCACGCAAATCGGCCCAACCACGCTGCTCTGCGCCGCCGCCGTAAGACGCCCCCTGAACCTCGCGCGACGCAGTGAATCACCAACGGTGCCAAGCGCGGTTCGCGGGTTGTTGTTCTGCTCGCTCAGGTGAGCCAGCACGATGTTGTTGAGCCCCGAGTGGATGCTTTGACTTGCGGCGTGCGCGGCGTCCCGATTGCTCAAGTGCCCGAACTTGCCGCGAATCCTCGCCTGGAGCGATGGCGGATAAGGTCCCGAGCGCAGCATTCCTTCATCGTGGTTTGATTCGATGACGAGGATGTCCAGCTTATCGAGCGCGCGCGAAACACTATCGGTCACGTGTCCCAGGTCGTAGACGATCCCGGCGCGGGATCCTTCGCCGATTGATGTAACGATCACGGCGATCGGCTCATTGGCGTCGTGCGAGACCGGAACCGTCTCGAGGTGGAAGTCGCCCACGATCACGGTGCTCTTCCGGGGCGTCAGAATCGTGCGGAGCGCTGACCATTCCGGGCACATCATCCTCGTTCCGGCCGTGCAGACCACAGTCCAGCCCCATTTCCGCGCTGCTGAGGCAACGCCCTTGATGTGATCAGTATGCTCGTGGGTGACCACGACCGCCTCGATCGATTCGGGGGTGACCCCGGCGATGGCGAGGCGCTGCTTGAGAACCCGCGGTGCGAAACCCGCGTCGACGAGAATGCGCGTACGCTCTGTCTCGATGAGAACTGCATTGCCGCTGCTTCCACTGCCAAGAACCCACAGCTTCATCAAGCGCTCCAACGTTTCTTGTGCGCTTC
>DHJM01000035.1:6497-7018 GCA_002404335.1 Gemmatimonadales bacterium UBA4720 | reverse complement strand
TCCCTTCTTGACCGAGAACTTTCCGTTCGATCGGTCGTAGAATCTGGGTGCCGACGACGTCCGCCGGCAGCAGATCCGGGGTGAACTGGATCCGGCTGAACGAAGTGTTGATCGTCTCCGCCAGAGTCCGGACGGTCAGGGTCTTCGCGAGACCCGGGACGCCTTCCAACAACACGTGTCCACCGGTGAGAAGGCTTATCATGAGACGCTCGACCATGTAGTCCTGGCCGACGATGCGGCGGCCTACCTGACGCACGACCTCCTGGACCATCGATGCATCAGCGGCTATTGCGGTGGTTCCGTTCACGTCTTGCCCCTCCCGTAGTGTGCTTGCTCCTGGCGCCGCCCTTCGTGAGGGCGCCAATGATCTCCGTCTCGCGCGCCGTCAGCGGACGCGTCTTGCCCGATTCCAGCGTGCCAAGTTTCACCGGACCGAACTTCGTCCGCACCAGCCGGTCGACCTGCAGGTTCAGCGCTTCGCACAATCGTCGTACCTCCCTCGTCTTTCCTTCCGCGATCGT
>DHJM01000035.1:0-6386 GCA_002404335.1 Gemmatimonadales bacterium UBA4720 | reverse complement strand
ACGGTGGCGACATAGGTTCGCTCGATCTCGCCGCTCGGATGTGTCAATTTGTGCGCCGCTTCGCCGTCGGTTGTGAGCAGCAACACTCCTTCGGTCATGTAATCGAGTCGTCCGACGTAGGTCAGTCCGGGCACATCGTCGACCAGATCGAAAACCGTCCGGCGCCCCCCCGGATCGGAGCGCGTAGTCAGCACGCCGGTCGGCTTGTTGAGAACGATCCAGTCCGGCGGCGCTGGTAAAGCAACGGCCTTGCCATCGACGGTAATCTTGTCCTGCTCGGGGTCGACGCTCTGGCCGGTTTGGGCGATGGCTCCATTGATGCGGACGCGTCCCGCGGCAACAAGCTCTTCGGCCTTACGACGAGAAGCGATTCCCGCGCGTGCGAGGGCGCGCTGAATTCGCATTGATCCGGGCATCAGTCTGCCCGCGGGGGCGCCTCGCCGTTGTCCTTGTTCGCGGGCGCGGACACTCCACCCGGCGGGGTCGCCTGCCGCGGGGCTCGCAACGCAATCGCCAGCTCGTCGGCGCGTGGAAGCTCTTCCAGATGCCTCAACGCGAACTGCTCCAGGAACGACGGCGTCGTGCCGTAGTGAAGCGGACGCCCGAGGCCTTCGCCGCGCCCGACGACGTCGATCAGTCCGCGCTCGTGAAGCGACTTGAGGATCGCTCCCGCCCCGACGCCCCTGATCTCTTCGATCTCGGAGCGGCCGATCGGCTGGCGGTAGGCGATGATCGCGAGCGTCTCGAGGGCAGCCGTCGATAACCGCTGTGGCCGCGCCGCGAGCTGGGCGCGCTCGATCGCTTCAGTGTACTCAGGCCGGGTGAGGATCTGCCATCCTCCGGCAACCGCGATCAACTCGACCCCGTGACCATCGGTGTCGTAGTGGAGGCGCAGCTCTTCGAGCGCCGATTCCAGCGTCGCCTCCGCGTCGTCGGCGTGGGCCGCTATCGCGCTGAGCGCCGCCTCAGGGATCGGTGTGGCGCTCGCGAAGAGCGCCGCTTCAAGCAGCTTCGCTAGAGGAGTCACGTGTTATCTCGAACGCGGCGAACGCGTGCGGCTGTAGTAGTCGGAGCTCACCACGCTTCGCGAGCTCGAGAAGCGCGAGCAGGAGCGAGAGGACTTCCCACGGCTCGGCCTTTTTCGGAAGGATGTCCTTCCATTGCGCGCGGGCACGGATCGCAAGCAGCGCGCGCACGATTCCTATTGCCCCATCAACATCGAGAGCGCGCGGAACGACATCGTGGATGTGGGGCTTCCTGGCGAGCCGCAGCACGCGGTCGACCGCCGAAAGAAGCTCGGGGAGGGAGAGCGAGAGCTTGCCGGCCACCGGGATCTGCACCGATTGCTGATTGTACGCGCGCGCGAACCGCCCGCGGCGATCCTCGCTTCGGCGTTCGAGAACGTCGACGACCTCGCGCACCTGCTGGTACTCGAGCAGCCGGCGCACGAGCTCCGCGCGCGGATCGTCCCACAAATCCTCTCCCTCTCTACGGGGAAGCAGTGTTTGTGCCTTGATGCGGACTAGCCGGGCCGCCATCTCGAGATAGTCGGCGGCCTCGTCCAGCTTGAGCGATGAAATTCTCGCCAGGAACTGCTCGGCGATCCGCGCGATTGGGATGTCGTAGATGTCGATCTGCTCGTCGCGAATGAGCGTGAGCAGAAGATCGAGCGGCCCAGAATACTCCGCCAGCTCGACGACGAAGACCTCGGACGCCGCCGACTCGGCGACAGCCAGAGATCCCGCAGACATCGAACCCGCGGTTATCGCACCCATGATCAGCGGACCCGCAGAGTCGCCATTCACATCGTCCATGGACTAGGGATGATGAAGGGAAACACGGCTCGAGTTGCCACTGTGTCGAGGAAGAACACCGGGGCGAACCAAAGGTTGAGGAGCGGGCGGCCAAAAGTCAGGAGTATGATGAGTATCAGCAATCCTTGTCTGCCGACTCGTTGATAATTCAGAGCCCACGCCGGCGGCAAAAGGTATTTGAAAACGTGAGATCCATCGAGCGGCGGGATGGGTATGAGGTTGAAAGCCATCAAAGAAAGATTGATCACGATGCCAAAGCGAAGCATCGTCTGAGTGATCGCGCCGGTGGTCGCCGCTGCCGGGACTGCGCTCCCGATTACCCCCACCAAAATGATCAACGGCACGCAGGCAACCGCAATCACGAGATTGGTCGCGACTCCCGCGAGTGACACAATGATGTCACCGCGCTTGAAGTTACGGTAATTCCGGGTCACGACGGGAACCGGCTTCGCACCTCCGAAAGCCATCGTTCCGTGACTGCCGACGAACGTCAGCAGCGGCAGGAGAATGGTCATGAACGGATCGATGTGGGGCAACGGATTCCAGGTAAGCCTGCCCAGCATATAGGCGGTTGGGTCTCCCTGCTTCCACGCCGCATATCCATGCGCATACTCGTGCGCCACCATCGAGAAGAGGAGTATAGGCGCAAGGAGGATGAAATACTGAAATTGATTCAAGATCTCGGAGTTGTCGTTTGGGTCGCTGGTAGAAGTTAAGCATTTCGCTCCATCGCCGGGCGCCCGCTGGCAAAAGAGCACCGTCTTCGCCTTGACGTGAGCCTCTCTCGAGAGCAAATTTCATGGCTAAACCACAGCCCTGAATACACCGGAGATCAGTTAGTGCCAAATCTTGCTTCAGCGAAAAAGAACATGCGGAAATCGCGCGCCGCTGCCATCCGCAACCGCGGCCAGAAATCCGCGCTCCGCACTGCCCTCAAACGGGCGTCCGCCGGAACCGCTGATGAGAAATTGGCCGCGGTGAAGCTGCTCGACCGCGCTTCGCGGAAAGGGCTGATCCACCGGAATGCGGCGGCTCGCCACAAGAGCAGACTGGCAAAGGCCGGAAAGTAAAACCGGTCGAAAATCAAAAGGGCGCCTCGAGGCGCCCTTTTTTATTTGCATAGTGGCCCGCTATTGCATCGTGGCCAGCGTTTACATCGCGTCGCGATGGCCAGCGCTTACATAGTGGCCAGCTCGCCGCCGCACCGCTCACAGTACCACTCGGTCGGATAGTTCGCGGCCCCGCACTCGGGACACTTGAGCGTTTTGTGCTGCTCGGATCTCGGATCCTGGGTGCCGCCGGTCCTGGGAACCGAAGGCGGAGTTGCCACCGCGGTCGACGGGGGTGCGCCGGATCCGCTTCCCGGCCGTAAGACGGGAAATTCGTCGAAGGGCGAACGGGTGCTCTGAGCGTTTTGGGGCGGCTGCTGCGTGCGTGCTGTCATGGGTTGCTCTGAGCGCGCGGGCGGATTCAGCGTCGGCGGTTCCGGAACTGCCGGACGCGGTACGACCGGTGACATCGGCGGCCGCGAGCCGTCCATGGAGTTTCCTCGGCCGGCGGCGATCGCTCCCGCCTGCTTTTCCTTGACGCTCAGGGCGAAAATTCTGTTCAGCTCATTCAGCTGGGCATCGAGCGCGACTTTCTCCTTCACCAGGCGCGCCAGCTCTTTATCCCAGGCGCCACCGATCTCCTTCCACTGCTTGTCGGTATACTCTCCGACAGCGGCGCGCAGCTCGGCTTCCTGCCGGGCATCGCGCTGCTGCGATTCCTGACGGGAGACGTCTTCGAGCCTGAGCGTCAACGCGTCGATATTCTCGCGCAGCTCGCCGGCGCGTTCCGCCAGCTTGCTCGAGACTTCACGCAGGCGCGTCTGATAGTCGGCCTGCACGCGTTGATACACCGATGCGGAAGTGTTCGCGCGCTTCTCGTCCAGCGCGGCAAGCCACTCCTCGTACCTCTGGCGCTCCTTCAGGAGGCCGTTGAGCGCGTCCAGTGAGACTGGGTCCTTCTCAGCCATCTACTTCATCCCCTTGTTCGATTCACCTTCTCCCGCCCGCGGGCAGGAATCCCCGAGCGATAGACGACCGACCCAGCCACAATAGTACAAGCGGCGCGCCCCACCAAGGTCATTCCGTCGTACGGACTATTCCGTCCTTTGGAGACAAATCGTGAGGCGTCGACCTTCCAACGCGCCTTGGGATCGAACACCGTTACGTCGGCGGCCGCTCCGCGCTTGAGTGATCCGCCAGGGAGGCCGAAGATGCGGGCGGGGCCGCACGCCATCCGATCGACGAGATCGGAGAAAGTGAGATGGCCCGTCTCCACGAGATTGGTCACAATAACCGCAAGCGCGGTCTCGAGGCCGACGATTCCATTCGGCGCGTCGGCGAACTCTCTCTCCTTTTCGTCGTAGTGGTGGGGCGCATGATCCGTCGCGATCAGATCGATCGTGCCGTCCTTCACGCCCTCTCGGAGCGCTTCGACATCCTTCGCGGTGCGAAGCGGCGGATTCATCTTCGCATTCGTGTTGTAGCCGCGCACACTCTCTTCAGTCAGCGAGAGATGATGCGGACAGACTTCCGCCGTGACCCTTATCCCGCGCTCCTTCCCCCAGCGAATCAACTCGACTGATCCCTTCGTGCTCATGTGCGCGAGGTGAACGTGCCCGCCCGTCAATCGCGCGAGGAGGATGTCGCGGATGACCATGATCTCCTCCGCTTCCGCTGGAATTCCCTTGAGCCCCAGCTGCGCGCTCACGATCCCTTCGTTCATGGATCCGCCGACCGAGAGCGTGGGCTCCTCGCAATGGTCGATCACTGGAATCTTGAAGGTCCGCGCATACTCGAGCGCCGTTCTCATCAGCTGCGCGCTCGCCACCGGCTTGCCGTCATCACTGACGGCGACGGCGCCGGCGCCAACCATCTCGCCAAATTCCGCCAGCGCCTTCCCCTCCTGGCCGACAGAGATCGCGCCGATCGGATACACGCGCGCCGACTCCGCGCGTTGCGCCTGGCGGACGATGAAGCCCACCGCGGCCTGGTTGTCGGTGACGGGATCTGTGTTCGGCATCGCGCAAACCGCGGTGAATCCCCCCGCCGCGGCCGCCCGTGCTCCCGTCGCGATCGTCTCCACGTCCTCGCGTCCGGGCTCGCGCAAATGGCAGTGAACGTCGATGAAGCCGGGCGACACGATGAGTCCGGCGCAGTCGATCACATCGGCCTCTTTCGGGCCCTCGATCGTTCCTCCCACGCCGTTGATCACACCCTCAGCGATGAGAACGTCACCCACCCCGTTCAGACCCTGCGATGGATCGATGAGAGTTCCGCCTTTGAGCAGGATCGGTTTCATTCCCTGTCCTCGCGTCCGCGACCGCTGCCACCCTTGGCGGCTTCGGCCAGCTCCGGCTTTCCGCCGGCCAGCAGGTAGAGCACCGCCATGCGAACCGCTACGCCGTTCGTAACCTGTGCGAGAATCACGCTGTGCGGGCCGTCGGCCACATCGGAGTCAATCTCGACGCCGCGGTTCATCGGGCCGGGGTGAAGAATCAGAATGTCACCCGGCGCGCGATCGAGTCGCTCGCGCGTGATGCCGAAGACGCGGTTGTACTCGCGCGCGGACGGAATGTACCCGGCCGTCATCCGCTCGAACTGGAGGCGGAGGACGTTGAGCGCCTCCGCCCATTCGATCGCCTCCTCCACCCGATCGAAGATCTTCACCCCGAACTCGTCGATGGCGTTCGGGAGTAATGACCGTGGTCCGCAAACCGCCACCTCCGCGCCAAGTTTGTTCAAGCCCCAAATGTTCGACCTCGCGACACGCGAGTGCAGAATGTCGCCGCAGATACATATCCGCCGTCCCTTCAGATCGCCGAACCGGTCCCTCAGCGTGAGAATGTCCAACAGCCCCTGCGTGGGATGCTCGTGCGTGCCGTCGCCGGCGTTGATGACATTCGACTGAATGCGCTCGGCCAGGAACTGCGCCGCGCCCGAGGCCGAGTGACGGATGACGACCATGTCGATTCGCATCGCTTCGAGATTGCGCGCGGTGTCCACCAGCGTCTCCCCTTTTGAAACGCTTGAACCCGAGGCGGAGACATTGACTGTATCCGCGGAAAGTCTTTTCTCGGCGAACTCGAACGAGATCCGCGTTCGAGTCGAGTTCTCGAAGAAGAGGTTTACGATCGTCGAGCCACGCAGTGCCGGTACCTTCTTGATCGCGCGCTCGCTGATCTCCTTGAACGGTTCGGCGGTATCGAGAATGAGTCGAATCTGGTCGCCCGTTAGCGACTCGAGGCCAAGTAGATCCTTGCCGAGCGTCCCCGTCACGCCGCTGACTTGGGCACGATGACGACCTCGGTGCGCTCGTCGAGCTCGGCAACCAGAACGTCGACTCTTTCGTCGGGACCGACTTCTATCTTCTTGCCGACGACATCGGCGTGAATCGGAAGCTCGCGTCCCCCTCGATCGATCAGGACCGCCAGCGAGATGGAACCCGGCCTCCCGAAGTCGGCGAGCTCGTCGAGAGCAGCGCGGACGGTGCGCCCCGTGTACAGCACGTCGTCGACGATCACGA
>DHJM01000137.1:0-12893 GCA_002404335.1 Gemmatimonadales bacterium UBA4720 | reverse complement strand
CCGCCCGATAACAAGATGGTCGATGTCGGTAAGGGCACGATCGACTTCCCCAAGATCTTCGCCCAGAGCGACAAGGCCGGCATCAAGCACTATTTCGTGGAGCACGACCAACCAGCCGATCCAATCGCCACGATCCGCAACAGCTACAAGTATCTGTCCACCGTGAGATTCTGATCGCGAGCACGCGGACAGCCACAGGCAATACGGGGGAACGCGTTACATGACTGACAAGAAGGTCACGCGCCGCGAGTTCGTCGCTGACACCGGAAAGATCGGCCTCGGCGTGATGATCGTGCCGCGCCACGTTCTCGGCGGAGTCGGATTCCAGGCGCCGAGCGATACGATCAACTTCGCTGTCGTCGGATTTGGCGGCATGGGCTCCGAGAACGCGCTGGAGCTGGCGAAGACTGAGAACCTCGTCGCCTTCGCCGACGTCGACTTCGGCTATTCCACGAGCAAGGTGGCGGAGAAGCTGAAGGGCGACGACAAGAAGGATCGACCCGAAGGCATCACGCTAAAGCAGAAATTCGACAAGGCGGCCCGGTATTCGGATTTCCGCGAGATGCTCGACAAGCAGAAGGACATCGATGGAGTCGTGATCGCGACGCCCGATCATCTGCACGCCGTGGTCGCGAAGTCCGCGATGCAACTTGGGAAGCATGTGTACGTGCAGAAGCCGCTCACGTATTCCGTGCACGAAGCGCGCGTCCTGCGCGACCTGGCGCTCGCGAATCCGAAGATCGTGACGCAGATGGGGAATCAGGGTCACTCGAGCGACGGCGCGCGCCTGATCAACGAATGGATCCAGGCCGGCATCATCGGACCCGTGCGGGACGTTCACGTCTGGACGAATCGCCCGGTTGTGTACTGGCCGCAGGGAGTTCCTCGTCCCACCGGCTCTCCGCCTCCGGCCGCTCCGCCGAGCCCATTCGGAAATCCATTCAGCTTTCGTTACGTGAATCAGCTGCTCGCGTCCGCCTTGGGCTCCTACCCGGTGCCGCCGGGATTGCACTGGGATCTCTACGTCGGACCTGTCGCGGAAGACATGCCGTATCACCCGATCTATCACCCTTTCAACTGGCGCGGCTGGCTAAACTTCGGGGTCGGCGCGCTCGGCGACATGGGGGCGCACCTGATCGATCATCCCTTCTGGGCGCTCGGACTCACGCATCCGACGAGCATCGAAGCGACATCGACGCAGTGGGGAACGATGCCGATTCCGCCCGATCCGAGGGCCGCTGTGGGAACGCGCGAGGCCCGGGGATCCAACAAGCCGGTCTCATATCCTGTCGCCACCGCGGTGCACTATCAGTTCCCCGCGCGCGGCGCGCAGCCGCCGGTGAAGCTCAGTTGGTACGACGGCGGGCTTTATCCACCCCGCCCCGATCTGCTGCCGGACGATGTGACGCTCAAGAGCGAGGGCGGCGTGATCTTCATCGGAGAGAAGGGAATCCTGATGAACGATACCTACGGATCGCATCCCCGCCTTTTCCCGGAGTCTCTCACCGAGGATGCGGCGCTGGTGCCGAAAACGTACGCCCGAATCCCGTGGAGCCACGAGATGAACTGGGTCAAGGCGATCAAGGGCGAAACAAAAGCCAGCTCGCCGCTCGAGTACGCGGCGCAGCTCACCGAGACGATGCTGCTCGGAATCGTGGCGCTGCGCGCGGGGCAGGGGAGAAAGATCCTGTACGACGGCGACAAGATGCTGGTCACCAACATCCCTGATGCGAATCAGTACCTGACGCGAGAGTATCGCGCCGGTTGGGCAGTCTGAATAACTCATCCAGAGGAAGCCATGATGCATGGAGCTGCCGCGCGCGCGGCGATCATCTCTCAGCTGGCGTTGCTCGCAATTGCCTGTGCGCCACCGGGGAACAGCACGCCAGCCTCGAGTAGCACTACCGCTTCAGGAGCCACGCCGTTGACTGCCGAGCAGCGCGCCGGGGGGTGGCGTTCTCTCTTCGACGGGACGAGCACCGCGGCCTGGCGTGGTTACAAAGAGGCGACGATGCCCGCCGGCTGGCAAATCGTCGATGGCGTGCTGACCAAGAAGGGATCGGTCGGTGACCTCATGACCAAGGACCAGTTTGGAAACTTCGAGCTGGCGCTCGACTGGAAGGTGAGCCCGGGTGGCAACGCGGGAGTTTTCTATCGCGGCACCGAGGACTACGACAAGATCTACTGGAGCGCGCCCGAGTACCAGCTTCTCGACGACGCGGGGCATCCGGATGGACAGAGCAGGTTGACGTCGGCCGGCTCCGACTACGGGCTTTATCCGTCACCGGCAGGAGTCGTGAAGCCCGCGGATCAGTGGAACTCGACCCTGATCGTCATCAAGGGCAACACCGTCCAGCACTGGCTGAACGGGCAGAAGCTCCTCGAGTACGATCTTGGAAGCCCGGATTGGCAAGTGAAAGTCAAGGCGAGCAAATTCGTCGCGTACCCGAAATACGGTTTGGCGCAGAAGGGCTACATAGCGATTCAGGGTGATCACGACGGAGCTCTGTGGATCCGCAACGTTCGCATCAAGGAGCTCCCATGAGCGCGAGAGCGCGGCTCTCGACGATGATGTTCCTCCAGTATTTCATCTGGGGGGTGTGGTTCGTCACGATGGGGACCTATCTCGGTCAGACCCTGCACTTCACTGACCGCCAGATCGGTCTCGCCTACGGTGCGACGGCGATCGCAGCGCTGGTATCGCCGTTCTTCATGGGAGTCGTCGCCGACCGCTACTTCTCGAGCGAGAAGCTTCTCGCCCTGCTGCACCTGATGGGCGGAATCCTGATGTATCTCGTGTCGCTGCAGACGACGTTCGCGACTTTTTATCCGCTGCTCATTCTGTACGCGCTGTGCTACATGCCGACGCTGTCGCTCACGAATTCGATCTCCTTTCACCATGTGCGCGATCCCGGCCGTGATTTTCCATTCATACGGGTTCTTGGAACGATTGGATGGATCGTCGCTGGAACCCTGGTTGGGAGAGTGTTTCACGCCGACGCCCTCGTTCTGCCGATGCGGCTGGCTGCCGGCGCGTCGATAGTCATGGCGGGTTACTCGCTCGTGCTGCCGCATACTCCGCCGAAGGCCGCGGGCTCGAGCTTCAGCGTGCACGATGCGCTCGGACTCGACGCGCTTGCGCTGCTCAAGAACCGTGACTTCTTCATCTTCGTGGCTGGATCCTTTCTCCTCTGCATCCCACTCCAGTTCTACTACACGTTTGCCAATCCATTCCTGAATGAGGTCGGCGCGCCCAATCCGGCGTTCATCCAGACGTTCGGGCAGTGGTCCGAGATCGGATTCATGCTACTGCTACCGTTCGCCCTACGGAAATTCGG
Source organism: Gemmatimonadales bacterium UBA4720 (assembly GCA_002404335.1). Classification (GTDB taxonomy): domain Bacteria; phylum Gemmatimonadota; class Gemmatimonadetes; order Gemmatimonadales; family Gemmatimonadaceae; genus UBA4720. The sequence goes on along the minus strand of DHJM01000137.1, from coordinate 9,555 downwards.
AATCAAGGTCATCATGCTGGTGGGCATGGCCGCATGGGCGCTCCGGTACCTGGCGTTCGGCATGGGTGCGGCAGGTCCGGTGATGTCGCTCCTTTACATCGGGATTCTTCTTCACGGTGTCTGCTACGATTTCTTCTTCGTCAGCGGCCAGATCTACACGGACCAGCGTGCCGGCGAGAAGGTCAGGGCCGCAGCGCAGGGGCTCATCAACTTCGTCACCAACGGGCTCGGTTACTTCATCGGCGCGTTCGTGTCGGGAGCGGTGGTGAACCGGTATGCTACGCCGAACGCATCGTGCACTGACGCGGCCGCTGCTGCGCACGAGTGCCTCAAGGTCACGCACGACTGGCATGCGATCTGGCTCGTTCCGTCTGCCGGCGCGCTCGTGGTCTTCATTCTCTTTGCGGTGCTGTTCAGGCCGAGGGGCGGAGGCACGGCTTCGGTCAATGAAGTCGGCACAGCACCCACCTGACCGAGGTCTTCATGTCAAAACGGGGAATTGCACTCGCCGGAGCCGCTCTCGCGCTTGCTCTCGCTGCCTGCGGCAAGGATGAACCAGAGAGCAAGCCGGTCCTCACTCAGCGCGAAAAGGACAGCATCTTTGCCAACTCCACGATCCCGGGCGCGAGGGCGGTCAAGAAATCCATGACCGTGGCCGATTCCGCCACGGCGAGGCAGCAGCGCATGATGGACACGTCTCAGCAGACCCCCTGAGCCGGAGCTTGTGGGACGAGGCTTGCATCGACTGACAGCCAATGTCAGCCGCTAACGCTGTCGAGCAGGAATCCACAGAGCTCGACGACCAACCCCTCGTAGAGCCGCTTTCCGCGCCCATCGAGGGCGCGCCCCACAAATACCTGATCGCGTTCGCGGTAGTCCTCGCGGCGCTGATGCAGGTCATCGACAGCTCCATCGTCAACGTCGCACTCCCGGACATGATGGGGAATCTGGGCGCGAGCCTCGACGAGATCGCGTGGGTCTCCACCGGGTACATCCTCGCCAGCGTCATAATCATCCCGCTCACCGGCTGGCTTGGCGAGTTCTTCGGCCGCAAGCGTTATTTCGTCGGCTCGATCATCCTGTTCACTATCGCAAGTTTCCTCTGCGGCGCCTCGCACTCACTGGGGGCACTCGTTTTCTGGCGAATCGTCCAGGGCCTTGGCGGCGGCGCTCTGATGACGGTTTCGCAGGCGGTGCTGTTCGAATCCTTCCCGCGCAGGGAAGCGGGCACCGCGATGGCGCTCTTCGGGCTCGGCGTAATGGTGGGACCGACTATCGGTCCCACCCTTGGAGGCTGGCTCACCGACAACTACGGCTGGCCCTGGATCTTCTACGTCAATCTTCCCGTCGGCGTGCTTGCGGCCGCGATGATCATCGGATACGTGCACGATCCGGAGTACCAGCGGCGCCCGCCCTCGGTGGATTACATGGGAATCGCGCTGCTGGCGGTGAGCGTCGGCTCTCTGCAGTACCTGCTCGAGCAGGGGCAGCGCGCGGATTGGTTCGATTCCCGGTTCATGATCCTGCTCGCCTTCACAGGAATCGCAACGGGCGCTGGTCTCGTGTGGCGCGAGCTGACCATCGATTTTCCCGTGATCGACTTCCGCGTCCTGAAGCACCGGCAGATGTGGGTCGGGACGTTCCTCGGCGTCGTCATGGGAGTCGGGTTGTTCGCATCCGTGTTCACACTCCCGGTTTTTCTGCAGAACAATCTCAGAATGACGGCGCAGCAAACCGGGATCGTCCTCGTTCCCGGTGCGTTGGCGACCGCGGTGTCGATGGCGGTCGTCGGCAGGGTCACGAACAAATTCGATCCGCGCGTACTGATCACGATCGGGGCGCTGCTCTTTGCCGGAGCGATGTTCAAGCTGTCGAGAATCACCGGCGAAAGCGGCAGCTCGGATTTCTTCTGGGCGCTGATCATGCGCGGTGCCGGGCTGGGGATGATGTTCGTTCCGCTCACGACCATCACGCTGGCGGAGCTGAGCCCGCGCGAGCTGGGCCAGGGCTCGGGCCTCTACAACTTCTTCCGGCAGCTGGGCGGCTCCCTCGGCATCGCCGCGATAGCCACCCTGCTGTCCCACTACACGGCGCAATTCCGCGCGATCCTCGCCGAGCACATCTCGATCGGCGATCCGACGACGATGGGCAGGCTGGACATGCTGACGCGCGCGCTCGTCGCCCGAGGAGCGGATCCATGGACCGCCCGGGAGCGGGCGCTCGAGCTTCTCGACCGCCAGCTGATGGGCCAGGCGAGTGTCATCGCCTACAGCCGGATCTACGTTCTGAGCGCCGTGCTGATCCTCGCACTTATTCCCTTGCTGGTTCTCGTCCGGCACACGCGGGGCGCGGCGGGAGCGCAGCACGTGATGGAATAGCACTCCGCAATACCGGCAAGAATTCGGTCGCCTTGATGCCCACAATAAAAACGCCCTCCGAATCGCAGAGGGCGTTTTCTACATATCAACACGAGAGCGCTAGCGGGCGGGGGCCGTACGACCCGCCGGCTTGGCCGGAGCGTCTTTCTCTGCCCCGGCGCTCTTGGCGTCCTCGACGTCGGCGAAGCTGATGTCCTTGCCACGCTGCTTCAGCATGTGCAGGATGCCGGTCTTGTCGGTCGCCTTGAGATACGCTTCCTGCGGCTCTACCAGCTTCTGATCAACGAGTTCGATCAGTGCATCGTTCATCGTCACCATTCCGAGGCGACGTGAAGTCTGGAGCACCGAGGGCAGCTGGAAGGTCTTGCCCTCGCGAATCAGGTTGGAGACCGACGGCGTCGACAGCAGAATCTCGCGCGCCGCGACGCGGCCGCCGCCGATTTTCTTGCACAGAACCTGCGAGATCACTCCCTTGAGCGACTCGGAGAGCATCACGCGGATCTGCGCCTGACGGTCGGGCGGGAACTGATCGATGATCCGATCGACGGTGCTGACCGCGGTCGACGTGTGAACGGTGCCGAAGACAAGGTGTCCCGTCTCGGCGGTCTCGATCGCCATCGACACGGTCTCGAGGTCGCGAAGCTCACCAACGAGCACGATGTCCGGATCCTCGCGAAGCGCGGCGCGCAGTGCGTGCCGGAAAGACGACGTGTGCACGCCCACATGGCGCTGCGTGATTAGGCACTTCTTGCTCTCGTGGACGAACTCGATCGGATCCTCGATCGTAATGACGTGATCCGAGCGCGTGCGGTTGATCAGGTCGATCAGCGCGCAGAGCGTCGTCGATTTACCCGAGCCCGTGGGACCGGTGACGAGAACGAGACCCTTCGTCAGATGACAGAGGCGCTGCACTTCCTGAGAAATGCCCATCTCCTCGACTGTCACGACCGACGCTGGTACGGCGCGAAATACCGCGCCCGTCCCCCTGCGTTCCCGAAGGGCGTTGCCCCGGAACCTGGCGACACCCGGGATTTCGTGCGCGAAGTCCGTGTCGTTGAGCTCCTTGAACTCAACCCGGTTCTGCTCGAGCATCACGGTGTTCAACATCGCGTCGATTTCTTCCGAGCTGATGGCCGGCTCATTGGGAATCGGACCGATCTCTCCGCTCGATCTCAGGAGCGGCGGTTGGCCGGCGCGCAGATGCAGGTCAGACGCCTTGTTACCCACCAGGACTCGCAGCAGGGATTCTATCTTGTCGAACGCGGGGTTGCCCGTTGCGGCAACGCGTCGTGCCTGCGTCATCGGGGTCCCGACATTTGTGGCTTCCACGCGCGGCGCCGCAACTTGCGGAGCGGGCGCCTGCGGAGGTGCTACAGCTTGAGGAGCAGCAGCCTTTACGGGCGCCGCGTTGGGCTTGACCCCATTCGTCGAAACAGCCTTCGGCTCGATTCGCGCCAAGATTTTTCCGGTCTGGGTTAGTGCCACGTCGAACGTCCCGTCCGCGGACGTGTAGTCGAAACGAACTGCGCCCGTTGCATCGAGCGCGTGCGGCTTGTCGGGGGGTGCGATCTCTCGCACCAGCGTAAGTATCTGCGCGCTGGTGAGCGGCTGCTTCATCACCGGGCGGGGAGAATCCTTGATGATGACCGACGGAACGTCGCCCTCGGTGAGGATGAGCGCGGAGCCGTTGTTGGTTACGAGCAGGTTGAGAAAGCGATCTAGCTGGGCCATATCAGTCCAGTGGACGAACGCGATCGATCAGGGAACGATTGATCAGCCGGGCGTCGTTTGAGGTATACAAAGTGAGAAACCGCGATGTGAGCGCGTTGAGATAGTCGAGCACCCGCGCCCGGGCCGGCGGCGCGTCGAGTCGAATGGAGCCGAGGCGAACCTCGCCTCCGACGAGAACGACCTGCAGGAGAGCCGTGGGTGTTTGCTCCTCACGCGGAGGCTGGTCGGAGGTGTCACCGCCGCGATCGGCTGCGGCTTCGGCGACGCGCTCCTTCGAGACCAGGATGACTTCGGAGTTCTCGAGCTCCAGCGGGAAGAATGGGGTGTCCGCGTTCAACAGCTCGGACACGTCTTCCAGCTCGAACGGGCGGTACGAGGAGAAATGGATGAACACATTTCCCCGCAGCTCTTCGCCGCCCAGCATCGTGAGGATGACCGCTTTTCGGGTGGTCTCGATGCGGTAGAGATTCGCGCTGTCGCTTATGTAGGGCTGGGGCACGCGCGAACGGGGTTGGCGTGAGTACTTCGCTCGGTTGAAAGACTGCCCCACGCCCTCTTACGTCACGTTTCTGATCGAAAACAGACCCTTGATGTTATGGGCAAAAACCCTCCTGGCGCCATCACAAAAATGACATCGACCGGGCCTAGTGCCTGGCCACAGCGGGTCGTAGTTTCTCGTGTCCTCAACTGCGGATTTGTCGATGACTCCGGGCTCCTCCTCGCTCCCACTGCCACAGCGGAAGACGTACGACGTCTGTATCGTCGGGTCCGGCGCCGGCGGTGGAATGGCCGCTTACGTGCTCACCCAAGCCGGGGCAAACGTGCTGCTCCTCGAGGCGGGCGGACCGTGGGACAACACGACAGACTCGGCCATGCTCAAGATGCCATATGACTCCCCGCGCCGAGGAGCGTCAACGCCTGATCACCCCTTTGGCGAGTTCGATGGCTGCATCGGCGGGTGGGACCTCCCTGGTGAGCCGTTCACCAACGCCGAGGGCACCGACTTCAAGTGGTGGCGCGCGCGAATGGTCGGTGGTCGCACCAATCACTGGGGACGCATCTCGCTTCGATTCGGGCCCGAGGATTTCAGGGCGAAGAGCCGCGATGGGCTTGGTGACGACTGGCCGATCGCATACTCGGACATCGCTCCGTACTACGATCGCATCGACAAGCTGATCGGAGTCTTCGGCAACAACGACAATCTGCCGAACCATCCCGGCGGCCATTTTTTGCCGCCCCCACCGCCGCGCTGCTACGAGTTGATGGTGAAGGACGCGGCCGACCGGCTCAACATCTGGTGCGTTGCCTCGCGCCTCTCGGTGATCACAAAGGCGCACAATGGCCGCATGGCGTGTCACTATTGCGGGCAGTGCGGCCGCGGCTGCAAGACGAATTCGAATTTCTCGTCGACCAATGTGCTGATCGCGCCGGCGCTCAAGACCGGACGACTGACGCTGGTCACCCACGCGATGGCGCGCGAAGTCACGCTCAACAATCGCGGGCTCGCGAACGGCGTGACCTACATCGATACGAAGAGTGGAGCGGAAAGGCATGTGGATGCCCGAGTGGTAGTGCTTGCCGCGAGTGCATGCGAGACCGCGCGCCTGATGCTCAACTCGAAATCTCCGCAGTTTCCGAACGGCCTCGCCAACTCGAGCGGGGTCGTCGGGAAGTATCTCACCGACACTACCGGCACCGACGTCGGGGGCTTCATTCCCAAGATGGTGGATCACGTTCCGCACAACGAAGACGGCGTCGGCGGCAACCACATCTACATGCCGTGGTGGGTGGACAACAAGAAGCTCGATTTTCCCCGCGGCTACCACATCGAAGTCGGCGGCGGATTGAATCCGCCCAGCTACGGATTCATGGGTGGAATCCAGCGCTATCCCGGCGGTGGCGGATATGGAAAGGCCCTCAAGGAAGATTACCGCCGCTACTATGGCGCCCAGGTCTACTTTGCCGGTCGTGGAGAGATGATTCCGAATGACAAGAGCTATTGCGAGATCGATCCGGTCGTGAAGGACAAGTACGGAATTCCTGTGCTGCGCTTCCACTGGCAGTGGGCGGACTACGAGTACAATCAGGTTCGGCACATGCAACAGACCTTCCGTGCGTTGGTCGAGGAGATGGGCGGTCAGGTGTTCGACAAGATGCCGGAGCAGTTGAGGGGGTACGGGATCGCGCGCGGCGGCGAGATCATCCACGAGCTGGGGACGGTCCGCATGGGCGCCGATCCATCGAAGTCCGTGCTCGACGCGAACTGCCGGGCGCACGACGTCAAGAATCTTTTCGTGACCGATGGCGGCCCGTTCGTCTCGCAGGCCGACAAGAATCCGACCTGGACCATACTCGCGCTTTCGATGCGGACCAGCGAGTACATCGCGCAAGAGCGTAAGCGGGGGGCACTCTGATGTCGAACCGGAGTAATCGTTCAATGCGCGGCACACCGCAGAAACAAGAGAAGGGAGATCCCGTGAACGGTATGCAGCCCGAGCACGAGGACGCACCGCCTGGAAAGGAGATGAGCCGGCGCGATGCCGTTCAACGCCTGGCGGCGCTTCCAGTCGCCGCGTTTCTGAGCTGGCCCACCGCAGATCAGGAGAAAGTTCGGCGCTTCGTCGACAACGCCATGCGCGCAGCCGCCGAAGGAACTCCGTTTGCGCCGAAATTTTTCACGCCGGCGGAATTCAGGACCGCGCGCATCCTCGCCGACATGATCATTCCGCGCGACGAGCGATCGGGCAGCGCCAGCGATGCCGGCGTTCTCGAGTTCATGGATTTCACGATGATCGATCGGCCGAACGCTCAGAAATGGATGCGACTCGGACTCGCCTGGATCGATGCGCAGTCAAATACCAGATTCGGAAAGCCGTTCGCCGACGCGACGGAATCGCAACGGGCCGCAATCCTCAACGACATTGCGTGGCCTGAGCGCGCGACCCCAGCCATGACGGATGGAGTCAGCTTCTTCAACCGGTTCCGCGACATGACGGCGTCCGGATTCTGGTCCAGCAGGGTCGGCGTGAAGGATCTCAAGTATGAAGGCAATACTTTCGTGCCCGATTGGAACGGGTGCCCTCCGGCCGCGCTCAAGAAACTGGGCGTGACGTACGCGAAGTTCGACAGGAGCAAGCAGCGCCTCACGCCCGATTGATGAACTGACTGCGAACCACTAAGGCGAACGACATGAGCACAGAACGTCTCGGCATCGGCTTCGTTGGAAGCGGCTTCAACGCGCGCTTCCATATTCAGTCTTTGACATCCGTCCGCGAGATCGATGTCCGCGGTGTCTGGAGTCCGAACGAAAAGAACGCGGCTTCTTCGGCGGCACTGGCGCGAGAGCTTGATGTCGGCGAGGCGCGCCCATACAAGTCGATCCGCGACATGGTCGCCGATCCTGCCATCAATGCCCTCTGGCTGTGCGGGCCCAATCAGGCGCGCATCGCGAACATCGAAGAGATCGTCGCCGCGATCAAGAGCGGCGTCGGGACTTTGAGGGGGCTTGCCTGTGAAAAGCCGCTCGCGCGAAACGTCGCCGAGGCGAAAAAGGTGGCCGACCTCGCGCGCAGCGTCGGCCTGAGCACGGGGTATCTAGAGAACCAGTTGTTCGCGCCCGACATCACCCGCGGACGCGAGTTGGTCTGGGCGCGCGGCGCGTCGCTGACGGGCCGTCCTTACCTCGCCCGAGCGGCTGAAGAGCACAGTGGGCCCCATATGCCCTGGTTCTGGCAGGGGTCGCTCCAGGGCGGCGGTGTGCTCAATGACATGATGTGCCACTCCGTCGAAGTGGTGCGGCATCTCCTCACCAAGCCGGGTTCCCCGCGCTCTTCGATCAAGCCGGTGCGGATCAGCGCCCACATCGCCTCACTCAAGTGGTCGCGCGCCAAGTACGCGAAGCAGCTATCGGAGACGATGGGGAAGGACGTCGACTACACCAAGCGTCCGTCCGAGGATTTCGCCCGCGCCACTATAGAGTACGAATCCGAGGAAGGTGAGCCCCTGATCGGCGAGGTGACGACCTCGTGGGCGTTCATCGGGGCTGGTCTCAGGCTGTCGGCGGAATTGCTCGGCCCCGAGTACTCGATGTCGTGGAACACGCTCGACTCGAGCCTCAAGATGTTCTTCAGCAGGGAAGTGAAGGGGAAATCCGGCGAGGATCTCGTCGAAAAGCAGAACGCCGAAATGGGCTTGATGCCGGTGGTGGCCGAAGAGGCGTCAGTGTACGGCTACAGCGCCGAAAACCGGCACATGGCGCGCGCATTCCTGAGCGGTGAGAAGCCAATGCTCACTTTCGAGGACGGCTTCGAGGTCGTGAAGATCCTCATGGCGGCCTATATGAGCGCCGAAAAGGGTCAGACTCTCGACTTCCCCCCGCCAGGCCTGGAATCCTTCGTTCCGGCGGTCGCCAAAGGGACCTGGAAGGGACGGGCCTAGCTTGCGGATGAGCTTAACCCTATGTTTCGCGGGGTAAAGGGCGGTGGCATGCGCAATGCTTACAGCTGAGGTTGGACACCGCATCCGGGAAAAGATATGAAACTCGCTCATCTGACACTGACTCTCGCACTCGCCGCCGCCGCCACCGCCTGCACGGCGGAGCGCGCACTCGCTCCGCAGACTGCCGGACACTCCGTTGCCAGCGCAGTCGCGCCCGGAATGTCGCAGGTTCCGCTTCTCTTCGTCGTCGATGGTGTGCGGCTCCAGCGCGATCAGGTGCCGTCGCTGACGGCCGACCAGATCTCCTCGGTTCGCGTGATCAAGGGACACGCCGCGCTCAAGGAGTACGGCCCCGATGCGTCGTACGGCGTGGTCGTGATCACGACCACGGCCGGGTCCGCTCCTCGTTCGTGAGTCAAGCGTAGTCGATCGGGACGCGAAAAAAATCTCAGAAAAGAAGGGCATCCAGCGGATGCCCTTTTGTGTTCCTGCGCTCTGGAGTGCATGTTCTTGTCCTGATGAGTACACCATTCGAGCGCCCAGGGCCCGCGCGCCTGCCTCCCATGCCACGATCCCTCCGGAGGTTCGTGTTGTGGATCGTCGCCGCGATCTTCATCGCGCTGATCGTCGTTCCGTGGCTGGCCAGCTTTTTCACTGACTGGCTCTGGTTCAAGGAAATCGGTTTTCAGACGGTCTTCGCCACTTCGCTGATCTGGCGGATCGGCCTGTTCATTCTTGGCGGCGCGTTCACATTCGCCTACTTCTACGGCAACGTGCGGATCGCGCGCGGGGCCGTGACCGCGTTCCCCGTGCTGTTCGTGAACCGCGGCGACGGCGTGACGATCGATGTCTCGCGGATGTTCACCAAGCTCTTTCTGCCAGCCGCCGCCCTTCTCTCCTTTCTGACCGCGATCTCGCTGTCCGCCTGGTGGCTGACGCTCCTCAAGGGATTGAACGGTGTACCGCTCGGAACGCGGGACACGCTCTTCAACCGCGACATCTCGTTCTA
>DHJM01000053.1:14300-14895 GCA_002404335.1 Gemmatimonadales bacterium UBA4720 | reverse complement strand
GCGGCGGCAGCGGTGCATGTTGCCGCTCGCATTGGTCTCAGCAGCGCGGCGATCATCGGCGCGCTGTTCCTGTTCCTGCCGCGGCAGCTGCTGGCGATATTCGGAATGCATGATCCAGTAGTCGTCGGGATCGGTGTGCAGCTGCTGCACGTGCTCAGCCTTTCGGGTTTGTTCATCGCCGTCGCGCTCACCTACTCCGGCGGACTTCAGGGGACCGGCGATACGAGGAGCCCGCTCTACATCTCGATCATCTCGCAGGTTGTGCTGCCCCTCGGCATCTGCTACGTGATCCAGCGGACGGGGACGCTGCATCCGATTCACATTTGGATCGCGATTCTGGTCGGGCATGCGACGCGGTGCGCCCTCAGCGTGCTGCGATTCAATCAGGGGCGGTGGCGCAATATCGCGGTGGATATCAGCGGGGCCAGAGCGTAACTCGGATCTGTTACTGCGCGATCCTTCCGTGAATAAGCGCGAGCGCGCCATCCTGTCCGTCCGGCGCACACCTCGATCTCCGCAGTCCCCACAGCTGCTCCGCCAATGAAAGATTCTGCTCGACCGACTGCGCTTGCCCCGCCGCGGCTCCGGAAACGAG
>DHJM01000053.1:10243-14270 GCA_002404335.1 Gemmatimonadales bacterium UBA4720 | reverse complement strand
GCTGCTGTCCTCGGGCATCAGCTTCTGGGCCGCGAGCAGATCGGTGCGCGCGGTCGCGAAATCCCCAAGCGAGAGCGCAGCCTCCGCGAGTCCGACGAAGGCATCCGCATCCTTCGAGTCGCGACGCAGAATCTCGCGGAAGATCGCCACCGCGCGCGCCGGCGATCCGGCCACCACGAACAGGTGGGCGATCCTCTTGCGCTGCGCCAGATCGTTCGTCGTGTCATCCTGGATCGGCAACAGCTCCGAGAGAAGCTCCTGCTTCTCGTTTGTGCGCGCGAGGAGATCGATCAGCTCAAAGCGCGCGGCGGTGCGGCTCTTGTCGGCGCCCCTCGGCCACAGCCCGTAGATCGCGCGGTGATAGTAGGCCTTTGCCTTGTCCAGCTTTCCCTCTTTGGCGAGGACGCGGGCCATCGCGAGATTCGTCGCCCCATCCGTCTCGTTCCGTTCCAGCAGCGGCAACAACATCTGGTCCGCCTCGGTCGGACGGCCGTCGGCGAGAATCGCCTGCGCCAGCGCGACACCGTAGGCGGAGTTGTCGCCATCGAGCGTCGATGCGGTCCGCAGATGTTCTATTGCGGCCTCGACCTTTCCCAGCGCGATCAATTGCTGGCCCGTCGCGAACTCCCGTCCGGCGTATGCCTTGCGCTCGGCGACGTCCACCCGGGCGAGAGCGGTGTCGAACAGAAGCAACCCCACGATCGCGGCCAGGATCACAGCGAATGTCGTGATGAACTCGGACACGGTGGCGGTTGGTGTCGGAGCGGCCGGCTGGACCAGAGGAGTTTTCATAGGTCGGGATGGTCTCTGTAGTCGAGCTCGTCGGCGCTCTCGACGCCGAACTCCTTGAGTATGTCCGCGAACGTTACGATGCCAAGCATGATGCGAACGTTGGCGCGGCTCACCACGGGAAGAACCGTGTGCCCATTTTCTTTCATTCGCGCCAGAGCACGACTGAGCGGCTGATCGTTGTGCACGTGGGGGAGCTCCACGCTTTGGTCGGTGTCTGATCTGCGCGCGATCTGCATGAGCCGCTCGATTGTCATCTCCAACTTTCCCTGATCCAGTGCGTGCGCGATGTGACGCGTGCGGATCATTCCAATGAGACCGAGCTCGTCCGCGACGGGCCACGACTCGAGAGCGCTATCCTTCACGCGCTCGGCGGCGTCGCTGATCTTCATCTCGGGAGTGAGAGACTGCGGCACCTCGCGCGCCGCGCTGCTGACGAGCGGCACCGCCCCGTGAGTGCGCGACGAGCTGCGGGGGAGATGCAGACCATCCTGACGCGCTAGCGCCTCGTAGATCGGCTCTTTCTGGAGCTTCTGCGAGATGTAGAACGCGATGAGATTCGAGATCATCAGTGGAACTATGATCGTGTAGTCGCGAGTCACCTCGAAGATCATGATCACCGACGTGAGCGGCGTCCTGATGATTCCCGCGAACGCCGTTCCCATACCAACGAGCGCGTACGCTCCCGGCCCGGCCGTCGATGCTGGGAAGAGCAGATGCGCCACCGATCCCACCGTTGCGCCGACCATCGAGCCGATGAACAGGCTCGGGCCGAAGATTCCGCCGGCATTGCCAGATGCGTAGGCGACGGACGTCGCGACGATCTTGAGCACCGCCAGAGTGATTGCGACCTTGAGAATCACGTCGCCGTTGAGGACTCTCTCTACCTGATCGTAGCCGACACCCAGCACCTGCGGCACGAAGTAGCCGAGGATGCCGACAGTCAGGCCGCCCGCAACCGGTTGAATCCAAAGCGATGCCCGTGGCATCTTCGCGAATTTCGCGCGCATCCAGAGCAGCATCTTCACGAACGCGACGGAGCTGAGTCCGCCGACGATTCCGAGCACGACGTACACGCCGAGCTCCTTGAGGCTGACGAGATGATAGCCGGGAACGTGGAAGAGCGGATTGTCGCCGAGGACCAAGTGGAGCACCATCCACGAGGCGGCGGACGCCAGCACGATCGAGCCGAGCACGGGCGCGTGCAGATCGCCGACGATCTCCTCGAGCGAGAAAAGCACCGCGGCGATCGGAGTGTTGAACGCGGCGGCGAGCGCGGCGGCGCCGCCGACGGGAATCAGCGATCTGATCTGCGCTCTGCTCAAGCCGAGTCGTCGCGCGATCACGGATGCGAGCCCCGATCCCATGTAGACCGCCGGCCCTTCACGCCCGAGTGGGATTCCGGTGGCAAGAGAAATCGAGCAGCAGACGAACTTGCCCACCACGGATCGCAGCGAGATGCGGCCGTCGTGAATGAAGAGCGCGGCCCGCGTCTGTGGAATGCCGCTGCCGCGCGCGAGCGGAAAATACTTGAAGAGGAGATATCCGGTGACGAGCGAGCCGATCGTGGGGACGACTATGCGCCGCCAACCAGAGCCGCCAGGCGGATACATGAGCGCCGTGAGTCGCCCGGTGAGAAGAATGAAGGCAACTACTACCAGCCCCACGAGAGCTCCAATCACCAGGCTGAGCAGAAGGGCGAGGCGATCCTCCTTGCGACGGAGGTCCTCGACCAGCCTGACCAGTCGTGCCGGCAGAGCTCGGATTTTTATGGCTGCCATGTGCTGAAACTAAACGCTTCGACCCCGGGGCCGAAGCGTTTAGCTCACGCGGACTTTTTGTGCGCGGGTGAAGAAGCTACGCGCTATGGCTTCGTCACCGTCAGACCGCTGACCAGTCCCTCGGTGTTGTGCGAGAAGCGGATTCCGTAAATCCCATCGGTCGACTTGAGCTTCCCCGGTCCCACGACGGCGGATTTGTTGTAGGTGCCGACGACGGTTCCATTGATCGCGCATGAAACCTTGTCACCCTTCACCGAAACGGCGATGTCCTGCGTCACTGGGGATCCAGCCGCGGCGGCTTTGTGAACCGCCGCATTCGCTTCGCCGTGGCCACCATTCAACTGAAACGGCGCGGGGCCAAATCCGCGCGCGATGAAGCTGCCGTTCCCGTACGCCGCGCAGTAGAAGTAACTCTGATTGGCGGTCCCCATGTCGTTCCCGCCGATGAAGATTCCGTACGGGTGCGGATGATCGTTCAGGTTCATGTACTTGGGTTCCGTGAACGTCGCCTTCACGGTGTAGTCGTGGCTCGCCACGTTCTTCGGATTCCAGTACGCGACTGCGGGGCCGGTCGTGACGTGTAGCGAGTTGCCTTCCTGGGCGAGCTTTGCGTTCGTGAGGAGCTGTCCCCGTTTCGCCTCGCCGGGGTCTATCTGTCCTGACCAGTCTTTGACGGATATTCCGCCACCAGCAACCTGGCGTGAAGATTCATTCTGGGCCTTGCTGGTGCAGGCCAGCGTGACGAGAGCGGCAAGCGGCAAGAGGGAGGCATAAATGCGGGGCATAAGGACCTCTGTACGTTAGAGAAAAACAAAAGAACGAGAGGGGAGCTGACTCCAGTGAGGCGCGTTTCCGTACCTCACTGGAGTCCAATGCGAAACTGTTCAGGATGATGCAGCGGCCAGATCTCTCAGTGATTTAGCCAAAGACCTGACCTTGGCGCCATCGCTCGATCCGGCCGCATCGGCGTCGAGCTGGGCTGCGATTGATCCGAGAGCTGTTCGCAGTTGTACGGAAATCGGTTGCGGCGCGCTCGCCGCTCCGGAGAGCGCCTGACGGACCTGCGACAATCTCTCGGCGCTCAGGCCCTTCGAACGCTCCAGCTGGTCGGCGTAGGCGCGCGCCAAGGCGTAGCTCGTCGGCCATACCAGCTTCGGTTGGCCCTGCGTGTTGAAGTAGTCGAAGTGCACCGTCTTGGCGGCGTCGATTTCGTTCTGCGTGAGATATGTGCTCGGAACGAGCGCGAAGATGTCGAGGCCGCGCGCGATCTCGGAGCTCACGATGTTGCCGTTGTACCAGTAGGCGGACCACGATCCACCCATCGCCATTCTGGTCGAATCAACCGGGCCACGATCGAAGAACGCAATCTCCCGCGGGTTTCTCGGGTCGGTCCAGTCGAATACCGAAATGCCGCCCTGGTACCACGCCTGCACCATCACGTCGCGTCCCGGGATCGG